>CAYWSQ010000248.1:0-5422 GCA_964460925.1 uncultured Flavisolibacter sp.
ATAAAAATTATTATTTCGCAGGAACTACCGTCATTCACTTCAAAGGAGAAAGCACCAAAAGAGGCAGCCTCAATTATGTAAAGATGTTCTATAGCGCCATGAGCATCTTTGTAAAGAAACATTACGGGGGTACCAGGGCGGGGCTCTTCAATGCCTCCATACAGTTTGCCATTTGGGCCCGCGCTGCTTTTGCCGCCCTTTCCAAATTTTTACGATGGGTAGGTCTGCCGGTAGTTGATGCCCTCCTTATACTTTTCTCTTTCTGGATCGTGAAAGAGATCTGGGTGAGTTATGTTAAAACGGATATTGTATATCCCGGTAAACTACTGCTGGTATCCTTCCCGGTATTTTCCCTGCTTTACCTGGTGGTGGCATACTACGCGGGATTGTATGATAAATATTACAGGAGCAGCAACCTTGTTCGCTCCACTTTTTTGGCCACCATTGCCCTGCTGGCCATCTATGCCCTGCTTCCTGAAGCATTGCGATTTTCGAGAGGCATTGTGGTTTTTGGTGCCTTGCTGGCGCTGGTGCTCATCAGCATACTGCGCACTTTCCTCGTGAGGGCAAGAGTATTGTATGAACCTGTCGATAGTATTTCACGTCCCCATATCCTGGTAGCGGGTACCAGAGAGAACTATGAACAATTGCGCCGCTTCCTCGGGGAGAAAGGTTTGTCCGACAACCTGATAGGCCGGGTGTCCACGGGCAGTAAAGAAGAAGACAGTGTTGCGGGTTTCCATCAATTGAAAGAGTCCGCGGCGGGTTTACATGCAAGTGAAATTATTTTTTGTACCGGCTCCATCAGCTACCATGATATCATTAGCAAGGTGCAGCTTTTGAAAGGCAGGTTCAGGGTACGGTTTTTTGCCGGGGAAAGTATTATTGGCAGCGATGACCGTAGTAGCCGCGGCGAGATTGTGAGTGCCGACAGTGGTTACCGCCTGGCCATGCCCGGCAACAGGCGCATCAAGAGATTGCTGGATGTGGTGTTGGCAACGATATTCATTTTATTGAGCCCGCTGCTTGCTTTCTTTGTTAGAAATCCTGGTAGGTTTATAGCTAATTGTTTCAGTGTACTCGCGGGCCAACTTACTTTTATTGGCTATGCAGGGGATGCATCCGGCTTACCCTACCTGCGAAAAGGAATTATAGGACCCAACGGCGCCGTACATACGAATAGAGATGAACTGCCGGAGGAAAGTTTAAGGATGATCAACCGCTGGTATGCCAGGGATTACGAGGCGCTCCAGGATATAAGGCTGGTTTTTAACAACCTTAAGTTCCTGGGACATTGAAGCCACTGTTCATCTTGGTATCTTTATTGATTAATTAAGATCGTGAATGGCAAGAATCATTGATATAAAAATTCCTAAAGCGATTGCATCTGCACTGCGCCTGCCTGAGAATGATCCGCGGCGCCAGCAGCTCAGGGTTTTAAAAAAACTGCTGAAAAGTGCCCGGTTCACGGAGTTCGGTCAGAAATATTTATTTGATGAGATCCTGCTGAGCCGCCATATAGGAAAAGAATTTCAGTCAAGAGTGCCAGTCTACGACTACAGCAAGATCTATGAGCAATGGTGGAAGAAAACACTTGACGGGGTGCCGGATGTAACCTGGCCCGGCAAGATCAAATTCTACGCATTGAGCTCCGGCACTTCAGAGGCCGCCAGCAAATACATTCCAGTTACCAAGGATATGCTGCGTAGCAATAAAGTGAATTATCTGCGGCAGATCATCTCTTTATTCTCCTACGAGAACCTGCCACGTAACGCGGTAACCAAGGGTTTCCTGATGCTGGGCGGCGCCACAGATCTTGAAAAGAACAAGGCCGGCTGGTATGCTGGTGACCTGAGTGGCATTCTTGCCAAGAACAGGCCCTTCTGGTTCCAGACCTTTTATAAACCCGGAGGCCGCATCGCCAAGATCAAAGACTGGAATGAAAAACTTCACGAGATCGTTGAGAACGCACCCAACTGGGATATAGGTTATATAGTAGGTGTGCCTGCCTGGTGCCAGATGTGCATGGAAATGATCATTGAACATTACAAGGTCAATACCATTCATGATATCTGGCCCAACCTCGGGTTTTTTGTTCATGGAGGCGTGGCCTTTGAGCCTTATAAAAAAGGATTTGAAAGACTGCTTGGCAAACCGATCGTGTATATAGAAAATTATTTATCGAGTGAAGGATTTATCGGGTATAAAGATCATGAGAAGGCAAAAGGCATGAGGCTGATCCTGGACAATAACATCTTCATGGAATTCGTGCCTTTCAACGACAGGAATTTTGATGCAGATGGCAAGCTTGTCGAAAACCCCGAAGCCCTGATGATACACGAAGTGGAAATGGGCAGGGACTATGCATTGTTGATGAGTACCAATGCAGGAGCCTGGCGTTACCTGATTGGTGATACGGTGAGGTTTGTTGACCTGGAAAAAAATGAAGTGGTCATCACCGGCCGCACCAAACATTTCCTGAGTCTGGTGGGTGAACATCTCAGCGTCGACAATATGAACAAAGCCATAGAACTGGTGAGCGAAGAATTGAATATCTGCATCCCGGAATTTACAGTTGTGGGATTTCCTTATGAAAATCTCTTTGCGCATAAATGGTATGTTGCCTGCAATGATGATGTGGACCCCGGCGTGCTGGCTGAAAAAATCGACGGGCACCTGCGCCGCCTCAATGATGATTATGCCGTTGAAAGAACCAGCGCACTGAAAGAGGTCTTTCTTGACAAGCTGCCGGAAGAGGCCTTCATGAAATTCATGGAAAGCAAAGGCAAACTGGGCAGCCAGCATAAATTTCCCAGGGTGATGAAGGGAAAAATGCTGGAAGACTGGAATAATTTTTTAAAGTCCTATACCTGATGGATACATGACCTGCTGCCCCTGGGAAGGTTTTATTTTCATCCTGTAAAAACTTATGATCGAAACGATTGGAAAAGGTATTACCCTGGGCTTGCTATTGAGCATTGCTGTTGGCCCCATACTTTTTTCTGTCATTAAGCAAAGCATCAACAATGGCATCAAGGGAGGCCTGGCTTTTGTGATCGGTGTTTCACTCAGCGATGTTTCCCTGGTGGTGGCCACCAATTTTTTCACAGAAATATTCACCAGCTTTAATACCAACCGCACCGTGATCGGCATCATGGGCAGCACCTTCCTAATTTCGGTGGGCATTTATTATCTCTATTTCAAAAAAGTAAAGGTCAACGAACAGGGCACCCAGTTGATCAAGTTCAGGAAGCGTGACTATCTCAAAATATTGCTGGCGGGTTATTTCATGAACACACTCAATCCCGGCATCATTATCTTCTGGCTGGTGCAGTCAGCGGCATTCATTGAGCATACTTATAACCAGCGATTCACCATTTTCACTACGGCGCTTCTTTTTGTTTTGTCGACCGACATACTCAAGGTGGTGCTGGCAGGTAAATTGAGACAAAGGCTTACAATCAGGAACATACGATTGCTGAACAAAATCAACGGTGTGATCCTGATTGGTTTTGGGCTTGCGCTTATCCTCGGCATCCTTTTATACAAACCCGCACAGTTTTAACAAAGCAGCAGCATGATTTGTTTTTAAGTTTAATGATGAAACTTTTCGGGCTGCTTATGCTCATGTTTATTAGCTGCGGCAGTTTTGCCCAGCGGGGTATGATTTTCATTAAAAAGAAAGGATATAAAAAAGTGGCAAGCTTCGCGGAAGGCCAGCAGATCCATTTCCGTAATCAAAAAGGTGAATATGTGAAGGGAATGATCTGGATCGTTAGGAATGATTCCCTGATGGTGGATGCACAAATGCATGCAGTGGGCTCTATTTCTCGCATCTACCTGCGTGAAAAGAACAAGCTTGCCAGGGAAGTGGCGATTACCACCGGGGGTATTTTAGCCACATCGGGACTGATGCACCTTGCCGGCTGGAGTAGTTTTCCTGATGCGCTTACTCATAATGCGCCGCTTGGATACGGCAATATCTTCATACGCAACCTGTCAAAATTCAAACGAAGGCAATATATCATAGGGAGGAAATTTTCCATACAGGCGCTTGATCTCCGCTTTTGAGTTCCTGTTTTTTGATCTGGTGGTTATATTGCAATGTGAAGCAGAAAGAATCCGGATTAAGAAAAGCCTGGCGTGTTATAAAAAGAACACTGCTCATCCTCTTCATTGCGCAACTGGTTTATATCATTGCGCTTAAATGGATCGACCCACCCATTACCATTACACAATTGCAGAACTGGATCGGCGGCAATGGTTTGAAAAGGGATTATGTGAACTACAGCGAGATGAGTTACCAGGTAAAGCTGGCCGTGATCTCATCAGAAGATCAGAAGTTCCCCGACCATTCCGGCTTTGACTGGAAGAGCATCCGCAAAGCAGCTCAATACAACTCAAAAAAACCCGGCCGTTCCGTTAGAGGTGGAAGTACCATCAGCCAGCAGGTGGCCAAGAATGTTTTTTTATGGCAGGGCCGCAGTTACATCCGCAAAGGGCTGGAAGCTTATTTTACAAAAATGATTGAATGGATCTGGGGCAAAAAAAGAATTCTCGAAGTTTACCTCAATGTGATAGAAATGGGAAAAGGTGTGTTTGGTGTAGAAGCCGCGGCGCAGCAGTACTTTAAAAAACCGGCGGCCAAACTTACACGCAAGGAAGCATCCATGATCGCTGCCAGCCTGCCTAACCCCAAAGTATATACGCTAAAACCCGTGCATCGTTATATCGTGCCGAGAAGCCAGCAGATCGTGCGGCAGATGAATTATCTTGAAAAGGATCCTGATATCAAAAAGATCATCCGTTAGTTCATCCCAGTCGATCATCAATGGCATCCACAGCTGTTTTCAACCGTTCTGCACTGATGCCGGAAACCATGGTCCATGGCACACCGGAATTAACCAGCAGGTCCTTGTAGATCTTCAGCAAACGATCTCTGAATGCCTGGTCCGGATACTCTCTCAAATCATCCTTCTCCCAGGGAAGATCTGTATTACATAGGAGATAGTGATGGTAGCGCCTCGTGGCAATTTGTTTTAGGATCCAGTTATGGCAATTGCCAAAGGCTACTTCGCACCACACCTTCATCACGTACATGTCTGTATCGATAAAATAAACGCCGTTCCTGGCTTCTTCCAGCCGTTCATCTTCCAGTTTCAACTGTCCTTTTGCGATATGCAAAAGATCATGGTAGGTGTAACCTGCATCGAGTTTCAAAAGGTATTCCCTTGCATACTCAGGGCACCAGCTTGTTTTGTAGTGAGCCGCGAGTTCTTTACACAAGGTGCTTTTGCCAGTAGATTCAGGTCCTATGATCACGATCTTTTTCATGCTTGCGGATTAAGTCTTTTCCTTGCTTTTTGATTCCATTCATACAGCCCCCAAATAGCGAGCACAAGGAGCACGATATAATAGTAGC
>CAYWSQ010000249.1:0-5418 GCA_964460925.1 uncultured Flavisolibacter sp.
TAGATCAGGTCATAACGGTCCATATCTTCTTTCACAAATTTTCTCGCACGCTGTTCACAAATATCAATACCATTGAGACCTGCAACTTTTTGCGACAGGTGATGTGGCGCTTCACCCACATGATACCCGTTGGTGCCCGCGCTGTCGATGGTCCAGTCCATACCAGCCTGCCTGGCCTTATGTTTCAACACTCCTTCCGCCAGCGGGCTGCGGCAGATATTTCCAAGACATACCATCAGGATCTTCATCAGTAAAAATTTTGATGTGCAAAATTACAGCAGCCGGTCCGCAAAGAATCTTTAAAATCATTATGGAATCGGTGGTGGGATTCATCTCAAGGAAAACCAGCCGTTATGAACAGCAATGAGATCTTACAGGCAGACCTGCTTGACATTCTTTTTGAGGGCCGTAACAAACAATATGGCGCCTACATTTTACGCAAACACTATAACAAACGCATGTTGTTTTCTCTTGGAATTGCACTGCCGGGAATACTGGCATTGCTGCTCCTCTTCCCCCGCGGCGGAACGTTGACAGTGAAACCACCGCAGGTAAAAGAAGACCTTACACTGATTACTGTTGTGATCCCCGATGATGAATTGAAGCCACCTCCTCCTGCCACTCCGCGTCCGCCTTCAGTTCCTGCCGTGGCGCAGCAGGCTTTCCACGATAATATCCGCCTGGTAGACAAAACGCCGGTAAATGCTATGATTGCGCAGGATCTTATTATTAATGTTTCTGATGTTACAATGGATGGTGATCCTGTTCCGGCACCTTATGTAGCACCAGTACCTCCCGTTTCAACGGAACCTTCGGCAGGCATGCAACCAAATGCAACAGTTGAAGCGCCTATACAAAGAGAACCGGAATTTCCAGGTGGCCTGCAGGCCTGGCTCAACTTCCTGCAACGCAACCTTGAAGTGCCTTCAGCCCTGGAGGCAGGTGAGAAAAAAACCGTGATGATCCGCTTCCAGGTGGCGGCTGACGGAATGGTGACAGGATTTGAAGTAGCGAAATCAGGAGGAAGATTGTATGACAATGAAGTGATAAGAGTACTGAAACGAATGCCCAGGTGGAAGCCCGCTATTCAGAATAACATTCCTGTAGCGCGTTCATTTACACAGCCGGTGACATTTGTGGGAGTGGAAGAGTAAAATTGTTTTAAATTGCTCCACCCAATACCAGCTATGCAGGAAGATTTTCAGGACCTGGAAAGAAAAAAGATAGAAAAGACAAAGTCAGTGCTCGACTGGGTGCGTGGTATTTTCTTTTTTATTGTGGGTCTTTTTTTCTTTGCCTATGGAACGGGTGATGTAAAGATCCTGAACCGGGCACCCGGCAAACTGGACCTGGCCCTGGGTGGGTTATTCATCATCTACGGTATCTGGAGAATGTATAAAGGATATAAAAAGGATTATTTCAAAAATGGTTGATAAGATAGCAGGTTTATGCATTTTGATCCTTTTTGTACTCTTAGGTAAAGGATGCAGTAACCCGGAAAATGAAACCGGTGATACATATAACAGTGGTACCATTCATATCAGTTGTGATGAAACATTCCGGCCGGTGATGGATGCCCAGGTCAAAGTATTTCATTCGCAGAATCCTGATGCCAGGATCATTGTTCATTATAAACCGGAAGCAGATTGCCTGCGCGACCTGCTGGTGGATTCGATCAGGATGGTGATCGCTACCAGGAAGGCCACGAAAGAAGAAGAACAGTATGTATCGGATTCGCTGAACACGATCGTGTCGAGCGAACTCGTCGCCCGCGACCTTATTGCCGTACTGGTGAACCGGGCTTCAGCCGATTCATTTTATAACATGACCGAGATTAAGGAGCTTTTAACAGGAAAGTCTAAAAAAAATCTAATTCCAGTATTTGATGGCAGCTCAGCAACAAGTACGGTGCGGTTTATGCTTGATTCTGTACTGGCCGGGGATAAATTATCACCATCAGTTGCAGCGGCCAGCAATAGCCTTGGTGTCATAGACTATGTTTCCAAAGTACCCAACGCTGTTGGTTTTATAGGATATAGCTGGATCGGGAATGAAGAAGATTCCGCCCAGTTATCCAACAAGCGCAAACTGAGGATCGCCTACCTTGAAAGCACCGACAGTGCAGGCCATTATATTCAGCCTTCACAATATTTTATATATACCCAAAGCTACCCTATGGTACGTGATTTGGTCTATATACTGAAAGAAGGTCACCAGGGACTGGGAAATGCATTTGGAAGATTTCTGCTAGATATGCAGAAGGGACAACTGATCTTCAGAAGGGCTTCGCTCATGCCTGTAAAATGGCCTAATTATGTGAGAGAGGTGATATTGACTGAAAACTGATATTGAGCGAAAACATTAACAACCAGTAAATAAACATACAGAACCATTTTAAATCAAAAAAAGAAAAGCACATGAAGAAAACAGCCATCTTATTATTTTTCGCTGCTTTCCTGTCGTTCACAGCCCTGGCGCAGTCCATACCGGAAGGAGTTAATCATTTTTATGCACAGCGTTATCAAAGTGCCAAATCCACTTTTGAAAAATTGCTGGCAGCTAACCCTAACAATCTCGATGCTACATACTGGTTGGGCCAGGTCCTGATTGAACAGGACAATCTTGCCGCTGCCAAATCATTATATGAAAAAGCATTAATGACCAATGGCAATGCTCCTCTTCTCATGGTGGGAATGGGTTCAGTGGAACTACTGGAGGGCAAGAAGACAGAGGCCCGTGCCCGTTTTGAAAATGCCATCAATGCCAGTAAGGGAAGAAAGGGCAATGATCCCGACATTCTTAATGCCGTGGGCCGTGCAAATGTAATGGCTTATTCTGCCAGCAAGCCTTATGGTGACCTGGATTATGCTATTGCCAAACTTACAGAAGCCACTGAGCGTGATGCCAAGAATCCTGATATTTACCTGAACCTGGGTGATGCCTATAAAAAGAAAGGCAACAGGGGTGGTGATGCCATCCTTGCTTACCGCAAGGCGCTTGAGCTGAACCCTTCTTTTGCAGTGGCCCCTTACCGTGCAGCCATGCTGTACAGAACACAGCAGTCCAGCTACCGCAACCCCGATGCCTGGACCAATGTTACTGATCAACTGAACCTGGCCATCAAGGCTGACCCCGCTTTTGCCCCAGCCTATGTGGAGCTCTATAATTTCAACCTGTTTGGCAAGGCCGATTTCGCTACGGCAGAAACGCTGGCCAAACAATATGAACAAACCGCTGATCCCAGCCCGGACAATGCTTACCTGAGGGTACAGACCGACATCGTTCAGAAGAAATACAGCAATGCCATCTTGACCCTGAAGGACATTGTCACAAAAACGAATAATAATCCAAGACCCGTAGTGTACAGGGCGCTTGCCGTAGCTACCATGGGCGCGAAGGATACAGCCGCAGCATGTGAATACATCAACCAGTTCTTTACCAAGGCCGGTGATGATGACCTGCTGAGCTCAGACTATATCATTCATGCGCAAACCTGCGGAAAGGACAATCCCGCCATTGTAATGCAGGACCTTGAAGCTGCGCTGAAAATTGATACGACTCTTCCTAAACAATTGACCCTGCTTACCGAGTGGATCGATGATGCCAAGGCTAATGGTGACCGGACTTTTGAGGCCCAGCTCAGGCAAAAATCTTATGACCTGCGGAAGGCTAAGAATGCGTATACGCATCCTACCGAGTTGATCAGCTATATGGCGATCCCATATTACCTGGGTGGTGATTACCAGAGGGCCGACAGTATTTCAAAAGAATATATCAAACTGGAGCCGGACAGCATCTATGGTTATAACTGGAGCGCAAGAGCCCTGGTTGCCATTGATACCGGTGAAGCACAGCAGGGAATCTTTGTTCCAATGCTTGAAAAAACACTGGAAATCGCTCTTACCGATACGGTAAGATACCAGACACAGGGTGTGTTTTCAGCCTCAACCCTTGCCATCTATTTCGCGAATAAAAAACGTGAATATGCTAAGGCAATGGAAGTGGCCCAGAAAGGACTGATGTTTGATGCCAACAATGCCACACTTACCCGCATCACGCAGGTGTTGAAACCGGTATTGGATAAGATGAAACAATCATCTGCACCCAAGTCCACTTCCGCAGTCAGGCCAGGCAGTAACAGTGCCTCGGGCAGATAATCACTAAGTATTTTTAGTTATAGAATCAAAGCCTTCCAGCCGGGAGGCTTTTTTCATGGCCTGCCTCTGCCAAATATTAAAGGAAAGTTCTAAAGTCTGGCTTATTTTTGCCTGCCTATTTTGAAAGACTATGTTTCATCTATTACAAGCGGATTTTTCAAAAACGGTCACAGATATCAATTCCTCCGGAAGTTATTTTCCTGTAGGCATGCAGGTGATTCTCGTGGTGGGACTGATTGGACTACTGATGTTCGTGACCCATTTACTGGGACCTAAGAGGGTAACTTCCGACAAACTCCAGAATTTTACCAGCGGGATTGAATCTCATGGACAGGCGAGGCAGCCCATGGCCATCAAGTATTTTCTTGTGGCGATCCTGTTTGTGCTGTTCGATGTGGAGGTGATCTTTTTCTATCCCTATGCCGTTAATTTCCGGGAACTGGGCTGGAGTGGTTTCTGGGCTGTATTCATGTTCGTATCGCTCTTCCTTTGCGGTTTTATCTATATCGTGAAAAAGGGCGCTTTAAAATGGGAGGACTAGAGGTTTGGAATGACTATTGAGTCCATTCAGTAGGCATTTTGCGGATCACATTCAAATCAATTATTATGGCACGTCCTGTATCATTTAATATAAAGGAAAAGGAACTGGAAAAGGATATCAGCATTGCTGAAATGCCTCCCGGTCACCAGGGTGAAGGTTTTTTCGCGATGAAGCTGAGCGATGTGGTGGGCCTGGCAAGAAAAAATTCTATCTGGCCTCTTCCCTTTGCCACTTCCTGCTGCGGTATCGAATTCATGGCTACCATGGCTTCCCATTATGATCTTTCAAGGTTTGGTTCGGAAAGGCTGGGTTTTTCTCCCCGCCAGTGCGACCTGCTGATGGTAATGGGTACTATCGCCAAAAAAATGGCTCCTGTTGTAAAACAGGTGTACCTGCAGATGGCAGAACCCAGGTGGGTAATGGCCGTAGGTGCCTGTGCCTGCAGCGGCGGAATCTTCGACAGCTACAGTGTGCTGCAGGGAATTGACCAGGTAGTGCCCGTGGATGTTTATGTGCCGGGTTGTCCTCCGCGCCCGGAGGCCATCATTGATGGCGTAATGCGCATCCAGGACCTGGTAGGCAAGGAAAGCATCAGGAGACGCAACAGCGAACATTACAAACAATTATTAAACAGTTACGGAATACAATAAACAGGGCCGGGGTATGGATCTAACGAACGAGGTAATCAAACAAAGGCTGGTAGAAAAATTTGGTGATCAA
>CAYWSQ010000250.1:0-5397 GCA_964460925.1 uncultured Flavisolibacter sp.
GATAATGATCGTATCCAGCACACTTGCTATGTTCAGCACCAGTCCGCCACCCCAGAAAAACAGGGCCAATGGCAGGATCTTCCTGAAAAACTTCCTGGTGACCCTGCTTACACTGAAATTAAAATGAAGAATACCCTTCTTCATAAAATAGACCAGCAGGTAACCTGCCAGTGCCAGGTAAGTGAAGGCATAAATGGTTACGAAAACATCAAAACTTTTAATGAAGCGGTAACTCACCAGCACAATCAAAACAGTGAGGAACAACCGGAACACCACTTCCCTCATGATATTACTCAACACTGCCTTGCGCTGTTGCCAGGCATAGGCTTCCATGATCATGAAAAGCGTATAACCAAAACCAAATAAAAAAGTGAAATAATAGTACTGCAGCAACTGGGGTGAGTTGGCAAAGATCCTGTTAGCAATCAGGTTCTTCATCAGCAATCCAATTAGCAGCACCAGTCCGAAGCCGGCACAGGGAATGACCAGCGCCCAGGTCATCTGGTCATTCTTCCTGTTGGGAAGATGCGCATTATAATAAGGAAAGAATTTGGCTACATAAGCAGGCATGCCCAGGCTGGCCACGGAGAACATGATATTGGCAAAGGCAATGAAGATCCCCGTGATACCGAACTGCTCCTTGGTAAGACCACTGCCTTCACGCGTAAAAAGCCAGGTATTGAAAAAGCCCAGCGCAAATCCAAAATAAACGATGAGTGAGGAAATGATGCTTTGCCTGCGGATGGTGCTCATTGAGGAGTAAAGATAAGAGAGAAGTCCATAGACCATAGACTATGGACCATGGACCATGGACTATGGTCTATGAACTTTCACATAAAAGTTCGGATCAACAGTAACACCTGAAAAATCCTTTCCTTCCCATTTGATCTTTTGTTCAGCAGTGGTGGGACGGATCCATTCTCCATTCGTGAGTTTTACGGGCATATCAAATCCCGGGATACAGTTGGTCCATTTGAATTTAAGGGTTTCACCCTCGGCCTTTAATTCCAGCTCAGGGATCTGTGTTGTTTTAAGATATTGTTCAAACACCTTGGAAAAATCGATCCCTGATTTTTCACTGATATAATTTTCCACCTGCCAGGAGTGAACGGTCTGATGATAAAAATCCTTATTCAGTCCGCGCAGGATGCTCCTGAACTTTTCATCATCATTGATCACCTGCCGGATCGTATGCACCAGGTTCGCTCCTTTATAATACATATCACCGCTGCCTTCCTGGTTCACTCCATAAACTCCCGTCATGGGTTTGTCGTTTGAAATGTTCTTACGCAATCCCTGCACATAAGCATTGCCTGCTTCCAGTCCATAATGATACTGGGTGAACAGTGTCTCTGAATAGTTGGTGAATCCTTCATGGATCCACATATCGGCGATATCCTTTGTCGTGATATTATTCGCAAACCACTCATGCCCGCTTTCATGCACAATAATAAAATCCCATTTCAAACCCCAGCCTGAACCTGAAAGATCACGCCCCAGGTAACCATTTTTGAACCCATTGCCATAGGCAACGGCACTCTGGTGCTCCATGCCCAGGTGTGGCGACTGGATAAGCTGGTACCCATCCTCATAAAACGGATAGGGACCGAACCAGTGCTCAAATGCACGGATGGTTGGTTTCACCTGCTCAAACTGTTTCTTTGCTTTTTCAAGTTCATAATCCAGCACCCAGTAGTTCAGGTCCAGTTTTCCCTTTTCTCCCTGCAGGGTGTCCGACCAGTTTACATAATGACCGATGTAGGGAATGATATTATAATTATTGATCGGGTTCTTCACTTCCCATACCCAGGTATTGAAATTATCACCGGGTAATTTTGCTTTCAGTCTGCCATTACCAACGGCCACCAGGTTGGCTGGTACCGTTACCTTAAGTGTAGCCCCATTATCAGGTTCATCACCCTGGTGATCTTTGCAAGGGTACCAGGCGCTGGCGCCAAGTCCCTGTACAGCGGCACTCATCCAGGGACGTCCCTGCTGGTCTTTTTTAAAGATCCATCCTCCATCCCAGGGTGCATTCTTCGCCACTGTCGGATAACCGCTATACACCAATGTGATGGTGTGAATGGATCCGGGTTGCATGCGTGGCAAAGGAATGTGCCATACATTTCCTTCCTGGTAATACGGTTTTGCAGGATAGTTGATGTATAATTTTTTATTGTAAAAAATGGAATCGATATGTAAAGGCTGCTGCAGGTCGATCTGCATATAATCGCTGCGCTGTCCGGGTAAAACTTTATAGGTAATGGTTGTTCTGCCAGATAAGGACTGGGAATTGAAATCAGGTTTCACGTTCACTTCATAGTGTAAAACATCCCACCAGGCTCTTTCCGGACCGATCGATCCCCGAAGGCTGTCCTGGCGCGAGAAAGTTTTTTTCTTGTTCAGGGGCTGAGCGAATCCTGTGAACGAGATCACAATCAGGGTTGCGAATAGTATACAAAGATGTTTTTTCATTTGACTGATTTGCATTTTCAAAACAAATACTTGTCTAATTTAGACTGCTTTTGACGAAGAGATGTTCCACCGGTACAAATATTTAACCTTTCTGTTGACGCTGCCTGTTCTGATGGCTTCCTGCTATAGCGCGGAAAAGCAGCAGTTAAAGGTGTTTCATTATAATGAAAGCACCGGCATTGCTTCCATTGACCCGGCATTTGCCAAGAACCAGTCCATCATGTGGGCCATCCACCAATTGTACAATACCCTTGTGGAAGTGGACAGCCAATTGAATATTGTGCCCTCACTGGCCAGGAATTGGGAGATATCAGATGATAAGACCACCTATACCTTTCACCTGAGAAATGATGTGTTTTTTCATGACGATCCCTGTTTTCCCGGTGGACGCGGAAGAAGAATGGTGGCCGCTGATGTGGAATACAGTTTCAAAAGACTGCTTGATCCCGTAACGGCAAGTCCCGGTTCGTGGATCTTCAATGATAAACTTGACAGTGCAGGCGGGTTCAGGGCTATTGATGACAGCACCTTCCAGGTAAAGCTCGCCAGGCCTTACCAGCCGGTACTTGGAATTTTATCCATGCAGTATTGTTCGGTTGTACCCCGTGAAGCCGTGGTGAAATACGGAAATGATTTCAGGCGTCATGCCGTTGGCACAGGACCATTTATAATGATGGCCTGGGAAGAAGGGCAGGCCCTGATCATGAAGAAGAACCCGAACTATTTTGAAAAGGATCCGGCTGGCAACCGGCTGCCTTACCTGGAAGGAGTGAAGGTGAGTTTTTATGACAGCAAGGCCACTGAATTTTTATTATTCCGCCAGGGTAAACTTGAATTCATCAATGATATCGATGCCTCCTTCAAAGATGAAGTGCTTACCAAAAAAGGAAGCCTGCGTAAAGACTGGGAAGAAAAGATCCTGCTGCATACCCATCCCTATCTCAACATAGAATATTTCGGCATACTGGTAGACACCACCAATGAGCTGTTGAAAAATTCACCGCTTGCCTCGCGGAAGATCCGGCAGGCAATGAACTATGCTTTCGACCGCAAAAAAATGGTGCTCTACCTACGTAATTCCTTAGGCATTCCTGCAACTGCGGGATTTGTGCCAGCCGGCCTTCCTTCATTTGATTCCTCGCTGGTGAAAGGTTATGATTACGATCCCGTGCTGGCGAGGAAACTGATCAAGGAATCAGGCGTGAATCTCTCTGCTATGCCTTCTGTAAAATTACAGACCATACCGATCTATTCTGATATTGCCAGTTATATCGCGAGGCAGCTCGAGGAACTGGGATTCAAAGTGCAGGTGGATGTGGTGCAGAAATCTCTTTTACTGGAACTGACATCAAATTCAAGAACACCGTTTTTCCGCGGAAGCTGGATCGCGGATTACCCCGATGCTGAAAATTACCTGAGTGTATTCTATTCAAAAAATCCTGCACCTCCAAACTATACCCGTTACCAGAACCCGGAATTTGACAGGGTCTTTGAAAAGGCTTTAAGGGAAACCAATGATTCGGTAAGGTATAGCCTTTACCGCCAGGCCGACCAGATCATGATGGATGATGCCCCGGTGATACCACTCTGGTATGATGTAGTGGTGCACCTGGTTCAGCCCCGTGTAAAAAATTTCAACCCCAATGCACTCAACCTGCTAGAACTCCGCAGGGTGAGACTTGATTAAAAATCCTTTTTCTTTTCAGCCGATTTCAAAGCAGGCAGTTTATAATTGTCGAGGGCAGAATTTTCCGCGATCAGTTTTTCAATCTCTTCGATCTTTCTCGGCGAATAAATGGAAAGCAGTTCATAACCATCTTTAGTAATGAGTGCATCATCCTCAATCCTTACGCTGATGCTCCACCATTTTTTATCGCAGTTGCTGTTGGCGGGAATATAGATGCCCGGCTCAATGGTAATGACCATGTCTTTTTTCAACGTATCATACCGGCCTTTATCATGTACATCAAGGCCAATGTGATGCCCGAGTCCATGGGTGTAATAATTTCCCACTTCATCCTTATCCTTAATTATTCCAAGTTTTTGTAATCCAGCAGCAATCACCTCTTTGGCCGCATTGCCAGCAGCGGCCCAGGTGGAACCATCCCTGAGCGTTTTGAACGCGGCTTCCTGCGCATCATACACTAACTGGTAGATGGCTCTTTCTTCAGGAGAGAATTTTCCATCTGCTGGAATGGTGCGGGTTACATCCGCCGTGTACCCATGGTATTCAGCGCCTACATCCATCAATATCATATCATTGCCAACCTGTGTTTTGGTATTTTCTGTATAGTGAAGGATGCACCCGTTTTCGCCGGCACCAATGATGGAGCCATAACCAATGCCTTCTGCGCCATAGCGTTTATGCACGTATTCATGCAGACCCTGTATCTCCAGCTCCGACATCCCAGGATGCACGGCTTTCATCACTTCATTCTGTCCCCGGCAGGAGATCTCCACTGCTTTGCGGATCAGGACAAGTTCTTCTGGGGTTTTGATCTCCCTGAGAGAGGAAGTGATGTGATCAAATGCTGTTGTGCTGAATTTCTGGTTGCCTGCAGAATTTTTGAATGCGCGGATATCTTCTTCGGTTTTGATATCAAGAATGGTTTTGATCACCGGGTGCTGGAGGTATTCCTGCTCTTCCCCGATTTCTTTCCGAACGAAGGCCTGCATCTGCTCACGGTTCTCCTTGTTCATGTAATTCCTCGCCACCCTTTCTATATTTTCTACCTGGCGGTTGGCAGCAGGCATGCCTGATTTTTTTTTGAAGGCTGCCAGCATCTGGTAAAGATTGCCGGGGTCATCCGATGGTTTTACATCTTCGGGCAGGTAATCCAGGATCACACGGTCAAAACTGTTGAAGTTGATGGCAAAGGAATTGAATTGTTGACCCTCCCTTACATGCTGAAAGCCGAGTTT
>CAYWSQ010000251.1:0-5302 GCA_964460925.1 uncultured Flavisolibacter sp.
TGTATAGGTATGGAAGACGGCACCAAGCGGATCGCAGGCATGTACCTCATGCTCACCAAAAAAGGACCGCTGTTTCTTGCAGATACCACGGTTAATTTTCACCCGACAGCGCAGGAATTGGCGGAGATCACCATGATGGTAGCCCGTGAAGTGCGGCACTTCAACATCATCCCAAGGATCGCCATGCTGAGTTATTCCAATTTCGGCAGCAGCAATTCACCTGAAGCAAAGCTGATGGCGGAGGCCAGGGATATTGTGAAAAAACAAATACCTAATCTTATCATAGATGGTGAGATGCAGGCCAGCATAGCTTTCAACAATGAACTGATGAAGGAGAATTATCCTTTCAGCGAACTGGTTGACAAGGATGTGAATGTGCTGATCTTCCCCAACCTGGCTGCAGGTAATATTGCTTATAACCTGTTGAAGGAACTGGGAGCCGCAGATGCCATTGGCCCGATTTTACTGGGACTGAAGAAACCCGTGCACGTATTGCAACTGGGTAGTTCGGTCCGTAATATTGTGAACATGGCCACCATTGCTGTGATCGACGCACAGATCAAAAGCCAGGTATCAGCGGAGGAGATGGTGAAGAAATCACCATGGTGGAAACGGTTTAAGAAACGCAAAGACGAAACAACGCAGGGCTAGCCAAAACCAATGGCCAATGGCCATTAGCCAGTAGCCTTCAATCAAAACAACCATTATGACCCTATTCAGCGAGATCGGGAAATTTCTCTTAATGATCAAAGGCATGTTCTCCAAACCTGAGAACTGGAGAATGTACTGGAAGGAATTCATGCACCAGTGTTCGGAAATCGGCATTGGCTCGCTCTGGATCGTTGCCATCATTTCCGTATTCATTGGCGCGGTATCAGTGGTGCAGACTGCCTACCAGCTTACCAGCCCCTTCATTCCCACCTACACCATCGCCCAGATCGTAAGAGATACTGTGATCCTGGAATTTGCACCCACGCTTGTCTGTATTGTACTTGCAGGTGTTGTGGGCAGCAAAATTGCGGGTGAACTTGGTAATATGAGAGTGTCTGAACAGATCGATGCGCTTGAGATCATGGGCATCAACACCAAGGCCTATCTCATTCTTCCCAAGATCGTAGCGGCACTGCTGGTGATACCCATGCTGGTAGTAATTGCTACTGTACTGGGACTCTGGGGTGGCAGGCTGGCAGGTTCCATGGCCGGCATCATTTCCACAGATGAATTTGACAAAGGACTTTTGATGGGCTTCATTCCCTACAATACTTTCTTCGCCATGGTGAAAGCCTATACTTTCGCCTTCCTCATTTCAAGCATACCTTCCTATTATGGCTATTATGTAAAAGGTGGTGCGCTTGAAATTGGAAGGGCCAGCACCCGTTCGGTGATCGTGAGCTGTATTACCATCCTGCTGGCAGACTATGTGCTCTCAGCCCTACTACTCTGACATGCGGAAAAAAAAGCTTTGGCTGATCTTGTTTCTTGTGCTTACAGGAGTAAACCTTCTTGTATTCTTTTTCCGTGATCATTTCCAATACCGGCCCCAGGCCATTTACCGTTCGTTGTACCAGACCTGCGATCCCGCCTGCGCCGAAAAATGGAGCCGGATGGTGGACGATTATCCTGCTTCTGAATATGATGAAGCAAAAAAGATCATGGACAGTGTGCTGAATGATTCACTGTCCGGGTTTGACAGGGTTTTATTTACAGCCAGTTTCCTTTATGAAAAATTCCACCGGCAGTTAGGAACACCGTCAGCGGAACTCGCTGCGCTTTCACCTTTGCAACAATACAGGTTACTTTCCACGGATACTTCTCAAAAACTATGGTGCGGGCAGTTCGCGGCCATGTTCACCTACTTTGCATGGACGCAGGATGTCGCCAGCCGTTATATTGAAATGATGAAGCCCGGCGACCGCCATGTATTGAACGAAGCCTATATTCCTGAACTGGGCAGGTGGGTAATGGTTGACATCACCAATAACCTGCTTTCTATTCGCAATGTCAACGGAGCTTTCCTTGACCTGGTAGCAGTGCGTGACTCTGTTGCATCAAAGTCTGAACTTTCAATTTACCGTTCAAGGGAACGGGCTCCTGAAAAGGTACAATTGAATGCAGGTGAACTGCCTTCCTATTACCAGCAAAAATGGCCCCTCTATTATCATCACCGGATCAGCAATGAAGCGGTTTACAGTTTTAAAGAAAAAATCAAAAGATATTTCCTTCCTACTTCCTGGTACGAAATTTTTGATGATAAAGGCGGTGATAATGCCCTGTTTCAGGTAAAAAGAGTTTTGTTTGCACTATGGCTGCTCTCATTTTTTGTTTTTCTGATCAGTCTTGCGAAATTTAGAATATGATTGAAGTAAAAAATCTGAAGAAAGGATTTGGCGGGAAGACCGTAATTGAGGATGTGAGTGCTGTGATGAACGCGGGACAATGCAACCTGATCATCGGCGCGAGTGGCAGCGGCAAAACGGTATTCATGAAATGTATCGTGGGACTTTTTGCGCCTGACAGCGGTTCAATTACCTATGGAGGACGGGATTTTGTAAAACTCAGCATAGAAGAAAAAAAAGAGATCCGCAAAGAGATCGGTATGCTCTTCCAGGGTTCAGCACTCTTCAGCAGCATGACCGTGGAGGAGAATGTTATTTTTCCCCTGGACATGTTCACCAAAGACACCCGCAAAAACAAACTGAAGAGAGTGAATGAGGTCCTGGAAAGAGTGAACCTCCAGGGCGCCAATAAAAAATTTCCCGGGGAGCTTAGCGGTGGTATGATGAAACGGGTGGGCATTGCAAGGGCCATCGTGCTCAATCCCAAATACCTGTTCGTGGATGAACCCAACTCGGGCCTGGATCCGCAGACATCAGGACTGATAGATCAGCTCATTAAAGAGATCACGGATGAATACAAGATCACTACAGTGATCAACACCCATGACATGAACAGTGTGATGGAGATCGGCGACCATATCATTTACATGTACCAGGGAAGAAAGGAATGGGAAGGCAATAGCAGTGAAATTATCTTCAGCAAAAATGAAAGGCTGAACGATTTTATTTTCGCTTCATCATTCCTGAAAGATGCAAAGGATATGCGTATGTTGGAAGAAACCGGCAAGATCTCGGCCGACCGCAATATGGAAGAACTGATACATGAAGATACCCCTCCCCTCACCCCGACAGATGAGGATGAAAAAGAGGATTAACTTTTTTATATCCTGCCCTTAGAAGTCCATTAACACCGCCATGACATAGCCTTTGTGAGATTTGGTTATCCAATCACCAAATTCAAAGCTTATGTCACGTATCTACTTACTTATTTTTCCCGGCTTTTTTCTTGTTTCCTGTTTTTCCGTGAATGTCCGCTACCTGGGATCTGAATTATCGCCAACAAAACAGGTAGATGTGTATGTGGATCCCGCTGCCATTAAGAAACCTTATACCGTTATTGGAAAAGGATACCCGGATTATGGAGTGTATATGTCGGGAGAACTGGAACTGATGCAGCAGAAAGCCATACAAAAGGCCAGGGAGAAAGGAGCCGATGCCATCCTCTTCCAGGATGTTTACCTGGTGAATGAGGGCAGACCGGCTGCAAGTGTCCACAAAATTGACAGCCTTGGCCAGATCAGCCTTACCCCGGTGACAGCACCTGTTTTTCCATCTGTAACTGGCAGTACGATCATATTATTTTTAAAATATAACCAGTAGCGGTTTTTGATGTTGGGAGATGCGGCAAGTCAAAAGCTTAATTCCTTACTTTTGCGGTCCCGCAACCTCGGGCATTAAATACAAGCTATGAGCATACTGGTTAATAAGAACTCAAGGGTTTTGGTGCAGGGATTCACCGGCACGGAAGGCAGTTTCCACGCAACACAGATGATCGAATACGGCACCAACGTGGTTGGTGGTGTTACACCGGGCAAGGGTGGCTCCACGCACCTTGAAAGGCGCGTGTACAATACCGTATCCGACTGTGTAAAGGAAGCCGGCGCCAATGTATCGATCATCTTTGTACCTCCAGCTTTTGCTTCTGATGCCATTATGGAAGCTGCAGATGCGGGTGTTGAACTGGTTGTTTGTATCACTGAAGGCATACCCGTTCAGGATATGGTGAAAGTGAAGAACTTCATCAAAGGAAGAAATACCAGGCTTATCGGCCCCAACTGCCCCGGTGTGATCACGGCAGATGAATGCAAAGTGGGAATCATGCCAGGCTTCGTTTTCAAAAAAGGAAGAATCGGGATCGTATCCAAATCCGGTACACTTACCTACGAGGCGGCTGACCAGGTGGCAAAGGCCGGACTCGGTATTTCAACGGCTGTTGGTATTGGAGGTGACCCCATCATCGGTACAACAACGAAAGAAGCGGTTGAATTGTTTATGAATGATGCGGATACGGACGCGATTGTAATGATCGGAGAGATTGGTGGCGGCATGGAAGCGGAAGCAGCAAGATGGATCAAAGAAACAGGCAATAAAAAACCTGTTGTGGGTTTCATAGCCGGGCAAACCGCTCCTCCCGGAAGAAGAATGGGACATGCCGGTGCAATTGTAGGTGGCGCGGAAGATACTGCGGAAGCCAAGATGAAAATTCTCGCGGAGTGCGGCATTCATGTAGTGCAGAGTCCAGCGGATATTGGGAAAACGATGGCGGGAGTGTATGGGAAGTAGCTGCGAGCTATTAGCTGCGAGCTGCGAGAGACAGTCTTACTGAATAAAAATCATCATTAGATCTGAATATTTTTTAGCCGGCTTTGCCGGCTTTTTTTATAGAGGCATTGATGATAATAAAATATAGTTTGATTTCTAATTAACATTTACTTACACCCACTTTAGAAATTCCTTGACACAACCTTCTTCGAATGACGCCTACATTGTAGAAGAGAAAAACAAACCAACAATTACTGCTTATGAAACAAAGAATTTTACTTCTTCTTTTCATTGCTTTTTACTGCAATGTGCATGCACAGGATTCATCAACATTCAAATTAAAGGATTATAAGTACAGGACTCCTGGTTACAAAGCCCTTCAGTTATCCCTTTCATCTTCAGGAGGCCAGTCAGAAATTTCATTTCCCAATGTGAATGACAAGAATAGTTATTTCCAGATCTGGCCATCCAGAGTGGAATATCAAAGAGTGGTAAGCACGGAGAGGAAACAATCCAACCAAAATTTAACGATGCAACCATATCTGAGCAACAACAAATCGCTTGCAAATGGTATTACGAATAAATCAAGCATACTGCAAAGCAATCTTTATTGGAGTATCAATCAGCGCCACTTCAAAAAAGAT
>CAYWSQ010000252.1:0-5292 GCA_964460925.1 uncultured Flavisolibacter sp.
TGGCGCTTCTTTTTTCCTTCATTGCCATATGGTTATTTCATATCAGTGAGAAATGTTTTTTCATACTCGAACTTCCCACCTACCGCTCTCCAAGATTCAAGAATATAGGGCAGGCCATGGTGAATAAGGCAAAGATCTTTGTGATGGAAGCGGGTAAGATCATCATGGTGATCAGTCTTATTTTATGGGCGCTTAGTTCATTTGGTCCTGCAGGCAGAATGGAAGCGGTAGAAGCTCAATATGCGAAAGAAAAAACTGAACAGGTAAAATCTCCTGATGAAATTGAATCCGCTTATTCAACTGCGAAACTTGAGAACTCTTACGCGGGCATTCTTGGAAAAGCCATTGAGCCAGCCATTGAACCCCTGGGTTATGACTGGCGCATTGGTATCGCACTGATCACTTCATTC
The DNA here is from genome assembly GCA_964460925.1 of uncultured Flavisolibacter sp. GTDB lineage: Bacteria > Bacteroidota > Bacteroidia > Chitinophagales > Chitinophagaceae > Flavisolibacter. Next base: position 411 of record CAYWSQ010000252.1, read on the forward strand.
GCGGCGAGAGAAGTGTTTGTGGGAACCATGGCAACATTATACAGTGTTGGAGAGGATGAAGAAGGTTTGCTGCTGCGTGATAAATTAAAATCAGCCACTAAACCAGACGGATCTCCGTTGTTTACACTGGCAAGCGGAATTTCCCTGATGGTCTTTTATCTTTTTGCCATGCAGTGCATGAGCACCCTTGCCATTGTAAAAAGAGAAACCCGGAGCTGGAAATGGCCGATGATCCAGCTTGTGTATATGACCGTCCTTGCCTACTTAATGAGCCTGCTCTTTTATCAGTTGTTGAAATGATCCCAGGTTAGTTCCGAGATCCTGCGGATCAGGGTCCAGGCTTCGTTACCCTGCTGCCAGCTTTGATCGCTGATGTTTTTTGTAAATACCGAGAGGAGGTAGCGGTTTCCATTACCGTTCACAAAAACGATCTCGCTGCGACTTCCATTGACAGCGCCATTTTTGCTCGCAACAAAAACCCCAGGTGGAATTTTTGATAAGGCAACATCATCCCAATAATTTCTTCCCAGCAAACGCAACATCTTTTCACTGGTCTCTTTCGAGATCATTTCTCCATCAACAATCTTCTTCATGATGAGCGCCATTTCACGTGGAGTGGTTTGACCCCATCCATATTTTTTCCAGTTTTCCAATCTTCCTTCGGTCCTTGAATTAACGCGGGTATGTTCAAACCCTGTGCTGTCCAGCAATTGATTGATCACCGTACCTGTACCTGCGAGCTTTTGCAGCCAGAGGCTTGCAGTATTATCACTCATGGTGAGCATCAGCATGACCACCTTGCTCAATTCAACTCTTTCGGAATCTTTGAAAGAACCCAGGATGTCAACACCAGCATATAGCAGGCTGTCGCGGTACACCAGTTCCTGGTGATAATCAAGTTCACCTTTGTTTATTTTATTCATCACACCCAGCAGGATCGGAATTTTTACAATGCTGGCGGTTGGAAAAATGGAATCGGCATTGATGGAAACTTTTTTATTGCTGTAAAAATTATGAATGTACACACCTATGTCCCCGCGGAATCCAGAGACTGCTCTTTCGATTTTTTTCTGCAGTTTTTTATCGGTGCGCTGGGCATTGGCTGCAAGGGAAAAGAGCAGCAGCATGTAAACAAATATTACTCTCATTTTGTGGCTTTACCAGGTTTTTTCTGGCCGGATTTATCCTGGTTCATTTTCATGTAATCAAGAACGAGGTGAAGAAAGGCTTTGATGCCGGTTTTCATTCCCGCATCATCCACATAAAAATCAGGCGTATGGTGAGCCGCCGTTGCAGCGGGATCAGTTCCGGCCGGCATTCCCCCCAGGTAGAAATATAAAGCAGGCACTTTAGCCGCGAAAAAAGAATAGTCCTCGGCTCCCATTACAGCATTCATCTGTATGGCATTGTTGTTTGTTGCTTTTTGCAGGGAGGGAAGCATTTGCCTGGTGAGTTGCGGATGGTTATACGTCACCAGGGTTTTGGCATCAAAAACCACAGTTGCGGTAGCACCCCCGGCTTCGGCGATATTTTTTGCAGTGTTTTCAATTTTTTTCCAGACATCTTTTTGCATGGCCGTATCGAGTGTTCTGATGGTACCGGACAACACTACCTGCTCAGGAATAATATTTTCTCTTACCCCGGCTTTGAAAATTGTTGTGGAAATCACAACCGGGTTTTTAGTGAGGTCAGTTTGCCGGCTTACAATAGTCTGAAGTCCCTGTATGATCTGCGAGCCAATTACTACAGGATCCACACCCAGCCATGGTTGCGCGCCGTGCGATTGTTTTCCGTTGATGGTGATGGTAAACCAGTCGGAGGCAGCCATCATTCCTTCTTCCCTGTATTTGATTTGTCCTACTGGTGTTTGTGCATTGATGTGCAGGCCAAACATTACATCAACTTTTGGATTGTCAAGAACACCTTCCTTTACCATGAGGGCAGCACCACCTTCCTCCCCGGCGGGCGGGCCTTCTTCTGCAGGCTGGAATACAAACACCACGGTACCTGCAAGTTCATTTTTCATACCGGCAAGGATTTCGGCCGTGCTCAAAAGGATGGCGACATGGGTATCATGTCCGCAGGCATGCATCACGCCAACCTCCTGTCCATTATATTGAGATCTTACTTTGGAGGCATAAGGAATGTTTACCCTTTCGGTAACAGGCAGTGCATCCATATCTGCACGAAGGGCGATCACGGGTCCCGGCTTACCACCTTTGAGTATGCCTACCACGCCGGTCATGGCCACTTTTTCCTTTACCTCTATGCCCAGTTTTCGTAAATGTGCTGCAATGATGGCAGCAGTACGGGTTTCGCGGTTTCCCAATTCCGGGTTCTGGTGAAGATCATGTCTCCAGGCAATGGTTTGAGGTTCTATTTTATCAACAGCAGCCTGGATCTGTGCATCTGTTTTTGTTTGTGCACTTGCAGAAATGCCAACAAGGACAAGGCAGGCAAAAATGATTTTTTTCACTTGCTGAATTTTGATGGAAATAAATGTACTTCATTCACAGCAGAAAGGTTTATGGTTTTTTGAAGGGATGGTGTGATCAATTAATAATATGGCAGCTTGATTGAATTCTATAAATTTAACCCGCTATGATGCTAAGACACATACCATTTTTGCGAAGTGTTTTTTTATACAGCATCACTGCATTTGGCGGACCACAGGCGCACATTGCCATGATGATGAAAATGTTTGTAGACAAAACTCCTTACCTCACCAAAGAAGAATTATTAGAGTACAATGCCTTTTGCAACCTGCTGCCCGGAGCCTCTTCCACCCAAACCGTAACACTGATCGGTTATAAAAGAGGTGGAGTTTCACTGGCCATTGTGACCCTGCTGATCTGGATCGCGCCGGCCAGCATACTGATGGGTGCTTTTTCTTTTCTCCTTCATTATATTGACCGAACGGCACTGCATGCTGATATTTTCAGGTTCATGCCTTCGCTTGCCGTGGGTTTTTTGGCTTATGCATCCGTAATGGCATTTGGTGTATCGATCAGAAATACCATTACATGGATCATCATGCTGATTTGCGTGGCGGCCACATACCTCCTCTTCAAATCACCCTGGATCTTCCCCGCGCTGATCGTTGCGGGTGGTATTGCCACTAATATCAGCCATAAAAGAATTCCGCAGGTGGAAACCAAACCCAAAAAGATCAAATGGTGGAATATCTGGCTCTTCGCCATTGTGTTCCTGCTGGCTGGTATTCTCAGTGAGCTGGCAAGGAAGAATGACTGGGAAAACCGCAAACCGGTGCAGCTTTTTGAAAATACGTACAGGATGGGCAGCCTGGTGTTTGGCGGTGGACAGGTACTGATGCCAATGATGTATGAACAATTTTCTGTTAGGCCCGATATCCTCAGGGAAAAAAGACCGGAAGCTGCTAAAAACAGGATCGATATTGACAGGGATGAAATGACAACCGGTATGGGAATGGTGCGAGCCGTGCCGGGACCAGTTTTCGCGATCGCTTCATTCACGGGCGGCATGGCCTTGCGCGACCAGGGTGCTTATATGCAGGTGATCGGATGCCTCACAGGTACCATTGCCATATTTTTCCCAAGCGCCCTGCTCGTACTTTTCTTTTTCCCGATCTGGAATAACCTGAAAAAATACGCGGCGGTCTACCGTTCCCTCGAAGGTATCAATGCGGCGGTGGTTGGAATCATGATCGCTTCCACACTTTATATCATGAAAGATATTTCGCTGGTGGAAGTGAAAGCAGTGAGCCTTGTGAATATAGCCGTGATCACCGGCACCTTTATCTTATTGCAGTTCACAAAAATTCCTGCTCCATTTATTGTTGCAGCCTGCCTCTTGCTCGGTTATTTTTTCTGAGCTTTCCTGTAATAACCCCCCGCGGCGATTTCCTCTTCCACCACTTCCGGCACAAGGTATTTGATTGACTTGCCATTCCTGATCAACTCACGTATATGCGTAGCCGAAATTTCAAGCAGGGGCGCTTTCATGATTTCTATCCGGACACCTGGTATGTTATCGATTTCAAAACCCGGTCGTTTGTAAACCAGGATCGGGTAATTCCGTATGATGAATTCAGCATTCTTCCACTTGCCGAGGTTCTGAAAACTGTCACTGCCCATTATGATCGAAAATTCATGGGCAGGATATTTTTCGGATAGATAGGTAAGCGTGTGGCTGGTATAAGATGGTTTGGGGAGAGAGAACTCAATATCACTGGCGCGCAGCCTGGTATCCTGCTCGATCGCTTTTTGAACCAGGTGGAAACGATTGTATTCATTGAGAAGGGTCTCGGAATTTTTAAAAGGATTCTGTGGTGAGAGAACGAACCAGACCCTGTCGAGGGAAGATTCATTGAGGATATGACTGGCAATGATGAGATGGCCGGTATGAATGGGATTGAAAGAGCCAAAATAAAGCCCAATCTTCATCTACTTACTTGATTTTCAATTTATTATCAACAATTATCTGGTTGGCCTCGTTTTTCCTCAGGCTCAATGAATAGCCCGCTATCCGAATTGATATCGGGTCGCCCAAGGGTGCTATCTGCTCCACCACAACCTGCTCTCCAGGTATGCATCCCATCTCCATGAGTTTGAGTTCAAGCTCTGAATTTTCAAAGCTGGTTATTGTAGCTCTTTCTCCTGACCTAAGTTCTGATAGCCTCATGAATTCAAAACTAGGCAAGTCCTTTATAAGCTGTTTACGATTTTTGAAATATGGCAAAACCAATACAATCGAGGAGGATTCATTTTCATTACCAGTCGGGGCCGTTCTATTTCCCAGGGCGGATGGAGCTAAAGCATTTCCTGGAATCGATTTTCAGGAAGGAGCGTAAGGCATTGCAAGACCTCAGCTATGTGTTTTGTACAGACGAGTTTCTTTTAGG
>CAYWSQ010000253.1:0-5286 GCA_964460925.1 uncultured Flavisolibacter sp.
TGAAAGAGGCGGCAGCGGCGGATCCGGCGGTGGTGGTTACCGCGGCGGCGGCGGTGGCGGATATCGCGGCGGCCAGGGCGGCGGCGGAGGCTACCGTGGTGGTGGCGGCGGCGGTTACAGCGGCGGCGGTGGCGGAAGACGCTACTGATTAGCGGATCTTCCAGCTAAACCATTTCCTTTCTGAAAATAATTCGAAAGAAGGCATGCGATATTGCCTTCTTTTTATTTCGTGCTGTACCCTGCTGTAAAGCACGGGCAACTGTTTCATGCCTGCATAGGTCATGAGAAAAAGATGCAGCAAAATAAAAAGGGGTGACAGTACGATGCTAAGCACGAAATAAAGGAGGGCGCCGGAAAATTCTAAAATGAGGTTCATCTGATATCAAAAAAAGGGTGAACGGCTTTTCAATATCAATTACTGATGAATAGTGGGATTTTTTCGATTTTTCGAAAGGAGGGGATTCAGTAGGTTAGACAAAGGAGTGGACGGAATAGTTGCATGTAGCGAGGGCAAGATGAGGATATTTTCCGGCATTTGCAAGTTGAAGAGGGCTATTGGCTTTTGGCCATTGGCCATTGGCTTTTGGCTTTCATTACTGCTGAGTTTCCTTAATAAATATAGTACAAGGCCGGTAAGGCGGTAAGGTAAGCTTCGGTTACTAAGGACGGTAAGTTAGTGTCTCCCTGTTATAGATGATTTAAGAAAACAAAATTTTATCCTATTAAATTTCAATAATTCAATTCAAAATTTTAGTCTCTACTTACCGCCTTCCCGCCTTTCCGGCTAAAATCCTAAATACTTAAGCGCACGCGGACGGCAGAAAAAGCCCACTTCAGAATAAAATAGTTCACATCAATCTCTCATGACGCTGGCTTTGAACTTTCAACTTTGAACTGTTTTGACTTTTTTCCCCAACCCCTGGTGACATTTTTCTTTTTCCCCGATGTATTCCAGAACCGGCTATTTCAAACAGGTAACCGGTTCAGGGTAACAAACTAAAACGGCTGCATTTTCAAATACGTAAACTGCCCGGAAGCCAATGGCCAATGGCCAATAGCTAATAGCTTATTCCCCCTTTACCGCCCTCTGAAAGCCACTATCCACCCCATTCGTTCAAACATTTAACTCACATCAAAACAAAAAACATGAACAGCACAATTGAAAGGTATGTGATCAAGCACATATCCGGCAGCAAAGCCAACCAGGTGGAAGAATTTGATTTCAGTAAATCTGAACTCACCATCGGCCGCACCTCCTCAAGCGACATCCAGTTCGATCCTGAGCAGGATGTGGTAGTAAGCCGCGAACATGGGAAGATCTCCCGCCTCACCAACGAGCCACTCATTTTTGAAGTGGTGGATAACAACAGCCGCAACGGCATTTTTGTGAACAAACAAAGAGTGAAAGGTTCACAAAGGCTGAACGTAGGTGATGAAGTACAGCTTGGCAATAATGGTCCCGTTTTTAGTTTCGATATTTACCCTCGTCCCCAGGACATGATGCAGGCCACCCGCGTGGTGGAGATTCCAACAAGCATCAAACCAACCAGCATTTCCGAAGTGATCCCCGCTCCACAGATGGTGCCATCTGAGCCCGTTAAAACGGGTTTGGGCAAACAAACCGTGGAAAGAATGCTGGTAGCTGAAAGAAAAAAATCATCTAACAAATTGGCAATTGTTCTTGGCAGCCTGGTAGTGATTGCCGGCGTGGCTGGTTTTGCTTTCCGTGATCAACTGTTCTCCAAAAAAACTGAGATCGTACAGGTGAAAGGCGACAGCATCGTGGTAACCGATCCAAGGATCGCCAATAAGAAAACACCTGCCGATATTGCTGCTGAAAATGACAGCAAGGTGGTGGCAGTGGAATTTTCCTGGCACCTGAAGGATAATGTTTCCAACGAGGAACTGCATCACCGATATACTTTTTTACCAGGCCAGCAATTCCCCGTGGCCATGTATATAATGAATCCGCAAGGCCAGATCGAACCTTATCTGGATACTAAAAAAGCAATTGGTGAAAATAATCCAAGTCTACCCATAGCAGTACTGGGTGCTTCAGGCTCTGGCTTTGTGATCACTGATGGTTTCATTGTAACCAACAGGCACGTGGCAGCAGGCTGGCAGACAAGATGGAATTTCGCCCAGCATGCATTTCCCGGTGTACTGGTAAAAGGCCGTGACCAGAATGGCAATTTTGTTTTTGAAGAAGGTTACAATGTCCAGTTCCAGGATGTAGCAGGATGGGTTCCGGCCAATACCAAAATGGTAGGAGGCAGACCCGTAAGTGTTGGAGCAGTCAGAGGTGATAATGCCTACATTGATGTGATTTTCTCCGGTACTACTATGCGCCGCAAGATCACCAGTGTGCAGCCTTCTCAAACACACGACGTGGCTGTTATGAAACTCGATATCGGCCAGCCTCTTTCTCCTGTAAAAACAAAAGATAATTACGGCGAGATCAAGCCAGGCCAGGCTGTAACGGTAATGGGCTATCCTGGTGTTGCCCCTGTAGTGGTGAGTGCTAGCAAATCGCACGACCCCTTCAACAGGGAAACACACTATCTCACCGTGCCTACGCCTACTGTTACTCCCGGTTCCATTGGCAGGATCATTCCAGGGACCAATGAGAAAAAAGACAGGTGGAGCGGCTTCGGTGATTCCTACCAGCTTACCATCAACGCAACAGGCGCCGGCAACAGTGGTGGTCCCATGTTCGACGACGAAGGAAATGTAATAGGCATTTATTACGCAGGCGGTGGTGCTCCTGATGGCTCAGCACAGATATCCTTTGCCATCCCCATCAAATATGCTCTTGAACTTTTATCCATCAACAAAGTGGACTGATAACAAACGCTGGGTTGAAATAACAGGTAACCATTCAATGTAACACTGTGGGTATTCAACACATGCAACTGGCCGGCTACATGATCCAGGAAAAGATCGGTATGGGTGGAATGGGTGAAGTGTACAAGGCTTTCCATCCCGGACTGAATCGTGTAGCCGCCATTAAAATCCTTCACCAGAAGGATATGGCAGAACGATTCCGCAATGAGGCATATATACAGTCTTCCGTAAATCATCCTCATATCGCCAAACTCTATGAATACCTGCATCATGGCGATAAACCCTGCATCATCATGGAATACGTTGAAGGATTTCCGCTTGATGATTACATAGCAAGAAAAGGCAGGCTGGGAAATGAAGAAACGGAAAAGATCATCAGCCAGGTGGCATCAGCACTGAGCTATCTCCACCAGAAAGATATTCTTCACCGCGACATCAAACCCCAGAATTTCAAGATCGACAGGGATGGTAATGTGAAGATGCTGGACTTTGGCATCTCAAAAAACAAGTACACACCCAAACTCACCCAACTGGGATTTGTTGTAGGCACTACGGAATACATGGCGCCGGAACAGTTTCAGCAGCAGGTAGAGAAAAAATCTGATATCTGGAGTCTTGGTGTGATGACCTATGAAATGCTGACCGGCCATATGCCCTTTGATTCGAACAATGTGTTTTCCCTGAGGGCGCAGATTGTAAAAGCAAGTTTTACAGATCCCAGGATTCTGGTACCACAGATCTCTGATAAGCTGGCCACTATCGTTGACCGTTGCCTGAAGATTAATCCTGCAGCCCGCATGACGGCCAGGGAAATAGAAGACCTGCTGAACGGCAGGCAGTCATCAGTTCCCGCGGACATGGCATCGTGGATGAACAGGATCAAAGTACCCAGGCAAAGAATGTTGTTCTACGGTGTTGGATTAACTGTACTGGTCATCATGATCTTTTTGCTGGCCAATCTGCCTTCAAAAAAACAGCAGGAAGCGGATATTCCTTACAGTCTCAAGCCTGACTCGGTGAAGCTGGCGAATGATCAGAAGATCCGCATGCAGATCAATGTGCCGGGCATCCCCGGTGCTACCATCCAACTACCTGATGGATCCATTCACCCGGTACCCTATACCATCTCGGGTAATGAAGGCCAGCGGATCGATTTCATTTTAAGAGCTGAGGGATACCATGAATTTGTACAAAAGGATTTCGTTTTCAACAACCGGCGCAGTTCCTATGCCGTAAACCTCAAAAAGAAAAATAATTAACATGTGGAACTCCTTTTTCAGGAAGAACAGGAAACCTGCCCCTAAACCAGTACCCCAGGAATTTGATTCGGGCAGCATCCGTGCTGTAGTGGTTACAGACCTTGGCAATATCAGGACCAACAATGAAGATGTGGGCCTGTTTTTCCGGATCGCCGATGATCATATCAGTACGGAGAAAGGATGCCTGCTGATTGTGGCCGATGGTATGGGAGGACACCAGGCCGGTGAAGTGGCCAGCCAGATGGCAGCACAGATCATCAGTCATGAATACTACAAACAAAATGGTTCCATAGAAAAAAGTCTGGCTAAAGCATTTGAAACGGCCAATGCTGAAATTTTCGATCTCGCTTCCAAAAGCAAATCGCACAAGGGCATGGGCACGACCTGTACCGCAGTCGTAATTTTTGAAAAGGAGATTTATTACGCACATGCGGGCGACAGCCGCGCCTACATACTCAAGCAGGATGGCATCAGCCAGATTACCCAGGATCATACTTATGTAAATGAACTGGTAAGGCGCGGTGAGATCACGGCAGAAGCCGCGGCCACGCATCCCGAAAGAAATATCCTCACCAATGCAATGGGCACCAAGCCTTCCATCAGGGTAGATACGGGCAGGATTGAAAAAAATTTTGAAGAATCGGACCGTTTGCTGTTATGTTCTGATGGTTTGTACGATTATATAAAAGATAGCGAGATGGGTGAACTGCTTTCAAGAGGCAGTCTGCGAGAAATCGCAAACGAAATGGTATCACTCGCGAAAAAAAGAGGAGGCCACGACAACATTACAGTTGTGCTGGCAGAAAGGATACCCACGGCCAACGAGGCTGTGACAAAAGAAACCAGGGATTTTGATATTCCCGCAACAAAAGAATACGACTTATCATGATCGGCAAAAAAATACAGAATTACGAGATCAGGGCGCACCTCGGTGAAGGCGGCATGGGAACCGTGTACAGGGCAACCGATAATGTGCTGGGTCGTGAAGTGGCGGTGTTGGTTGATCAGGTTGAAGGCGCAGGATTCAAGTCCGTGAATTTTGATGCAAGCCGTCTCTCCAGCGGCGTCTATCTTGCCCGGTTCGCGGCAACGGACGGAAGTGGAAGCATGAAGCTTGCGAAGGTGATGAAGTTGGTGTTGGCGAAGTAACTCTCAGAATATGTTAGTCAGAAGCGGGCGGGTC
>CAYWSQ010000254.1:0-5262 GCA_964460925.1 uncultured Flavisolibacter sp.
ACGGGTGAGACCGGCCATGCCGAATGTGTACAGATCGTTTATGAAACTGACAAGATCAGTTATGATGAACTGCTGGAAGTTTTCTTTGAAGTTCATGATCCCACAAGCCTGAACCGCCAGGGCGCGGATGTGGGCACCCAATACCGCAGCGCCATTTTCTATCATAATGATGAACAAAAAAAGAAAGCAGAATATTATAAAAATGAACTCAACAAAAGCGGTGCCTACGATAAGCAGATCGTAACCGAGATCTCTTCTCTCGGCCGTTTTTATGTGGCAGAAGATTATCACCAGGAATATTACGAGAACAATAAAAACAATAACCCTTATTGCTCTGTAGTGATCAGGCCGAAACTGGAAAAATTCCAGAAGGTCTTCGCGAAAAAACTGAAGAACTGATGAATCCCCGCAAGGGGATTTTTTTTGTCCCTCCCATTTCAGCAAAGCTTTAACAGCCCTTCGCTCCGTAATTAAAAAGGGAATGAATTATCTTTTCATCATCAATCAGCCGTTATGAAAAGCCTTTTCGCTTGTTTTCTTTTTCTTTCCTTTCTTACCAGCTCTGCGCAAAAACCTGTGATCCCAACTGTTGAGATCCTTACTTCGGGTACCAAAACATCTTTAAGAGGATTAAGCGTGGTATCTGATGAAGTAGTATGGGTCAGTGGCAGCAATGGCACCATCGGCCGCAGCAGCAATGGAGGAAAGGACTGGAAATGGATGGTGGTGAAAGGTTTTGAAAAAATGGAGTTCCGGGATATTGAGGCCTTTGATGCCAGCACCGCGGTGATCATGAATTCAAGCGATAAGGATCCTGCTTATATTTTAAGGACCACTGATGGCGGTGACTCCTGGAGAGTCGTGTATGAAAATAAAACGAAAGGCATGTTCCTGGATGCCATGGAATTCTGGAATGAAGTGGCAGGCATCGTGATCGGCGACCCTGTTGATGGAAGATTTTTTGTAGCCAGGACCTTTGATGGCGGCCGCACCTGGATGGATGTACCCATGGAAAACAGGCCGGTTGCTGACAGCGGTGAAGCCTGCTTTGCGGCCAGCGGCACTAATGTGAGAGTACTCGCCAGGGATGAAGCGGTGTTTGTTTCAGGAGGACTGAAATCCAGCGTTTTTATCCGTGATAAAAAAATGCCGCTTCCCCTGTTACAGGGAAGGGAAACCACCGGCGCCAATTCCATTGCAGCTTATGATCCTTTCCGTAAAAAAGGCGCGGAGAAACTGGTGGTGGTGGGAGGTGATTTTTCAAATCCTGCTTCCGACAGCCTGAATTGTTTTTACAGCACCGACAGGGGGCAAACCTGGAAAGCACCCAAAACTCCACCACACGGCTACCGCAGCAGTGTTGAATACCTTGATAAGAAGATCCTGGTGAGTTGCGGTCTTACCGGGGTAGATTATACCATTGATAATGCGGCCAACTGGCAGCTCATATCTTCAGAAGGATTTCATGTTTGCAGGATTGCCAAGATCGGAACAACAGTTTACCTGGCAGGAAGCAATGGGAAGATCGGGAAGTTGAATTATGGGAAGTGAGAGAAGCCTTTGGCTATTAGCCTTTGGCCATTGGCTAATGGCTGATAGTTCAGGATTCGTTTGACAAACGGCTGATGAGCGATTGATAAATGAATTTTACTTCATTTCAAAGGAATTGATCTTCGAACATTCATTAAAATTTTTCGCTGAAAACTAAATGTCTTTGGCTTTCAGCCAATCCTAATAGATAATTCGATTCATAAAGATAATTTCGAAACGCAGCATCTACTTACCGCCCTTCCCGCCTTAACGGCTAACTTTAATTGGCACTTCCAACCTCTGCTAAAACTTCTCCATCCTTGATTCAAAGTCTCAGAATCAGTGAATCCATTCGCGGCCAAAAGCTAACAGCCAACAGCCTACTTATCCCCGCTCAGCGCTTTCAATATATCAGCAATGGGTACACGCTTTTTATAATCTTCCTCGAAATACCGGAAGGTGATGGAACCTTCTGTGTTGATGATATAAACGGCTGGCACCGGCAGCCAGGCATCTTTCACCTGGTTGTTTTCCTTGAGCAGGTCAATGCCCGCATTCTTGTAACGGCCAAAAGTTCTTTCATCAACCTTATAAGCAACCTTGTAATTGTTCGCGATCTTCATATCCTTATCATGAATCACGGGAAAGCTTGCACCTGACCTGGCAACTGCACTGTCAATCCCTTCATCACCCTGGGGCGTAACAATGATCACCTGGGCTCCTTTGGCTTTGAAATCCTCAAATGAATTCTGCAATTGTTTGAGGTAACGGCTGCAATGCGGGCACCAGCTACCCCGGTAAAACACCATTACGATATTTCCCTTCTTTCTAAGATCCTTCAGCACTACCTCGTTGCCATCCTGGTCCGTGGCTTTGAAATCAGGAGCTTTGGAATTGATGAAAAGTCCTTCAGGTTTTTCCTGTGCCTGTGTGAAGGAAAAAAAAGAAAGCAATAAAAGAGATAAGAGGATTCTCATGTTTTACGGTTGAGTCCTAAAATTAATGAGAAGGATTTTAAAGGAAAGTTATTTGTGGAGGAGTCGGTAGTGGGTTGTTTGTAGTCGGTAGAGTAGGTTAAGTTCAAAGTCGAAAGTTCAAAGTTCAAAGCCGGTGGCTCAGAGAATGGAGGGGATGAAATATTCGGTAGAGGAGTTCAAAGTTGAAAGTCCTTTGCGTAATCTTTGCGCCCTCTGCGTTCTTAGCGGTTAAATTTTAAACGCAAAGAGCGCGAAGGAGAGCAGAGATCGCAAAGACAGCGAAGATTACTTCTTAAACATAAAATATACAGCCGCCAAAAGGAACACAAAACTGATCAGGTATTTAGTTTGGAAGGGCTCCTTGAGTACCAGTACCGCAAACACACTGAAAACCACCAGCGTGATCACTTCCTGAACCATTTTCAACTGGAAGGTATTCATGCCCGACACATAACCATGACGATTGGCAGGCACCATCAGGCAGTATTCAAACAGGGCAATGCCCCAGCTCAGTGCAATTGCCTTCCACAAAGGCCAGCCTGTATGTTTCAGATGATAATACCAGGCAAAAGTCATGAAGATGTTGGAAGCAGTGAGGAGAATGAGGGTGCGAAGCATTTTATAGAGATTGTATGAAGCAAAAGGCCAAAAGCCATTGGCCAATGGCCTTTTGCTTAGTTCAGACTCCTGAAATCCACCGGCACCAGCTTACTCACACCGGGCTCCTGCATCGTTACCCCATAGATTACATCCACGGCGCTCATGGTGGTTTTGTTATGTGTTACAATAATGAACTGGGAGTTGTTGCTGAACTCCCGAATCATATTGGTGAACTTTCCTACGTTGGCATCGTCCAGCGGTGCATCTACCTCATCGAGGATACAGAACGGCGCAGGCTTGATCAGGTAAATAGCAAACAGCAGGGCTGTAGCGGTAAGTGTTCTCTCTCCCCCGCTCAACTGGCCAATACTGCTCGGGCGTTTTCCTTTTGGCTTGGCCATGATATCAATGCCGGTTTCTGCCAGGTTATCCGGGTTCTCCAGGATCAGGTCGCACTGGTCGTCTTCCGTAAATAATGTTTTAAATACTTTATGGAAGTTCTCCCTCACCTGGTTGAAGGTTTCCAGGAATTTCTGGTTGGCCGTGGTCTCTACCTCCGCGATAGTTTGCAGTAAACTTTGTTTAGCATTGACCAGGTCATCCTTTTGTTCCACTATAAAATCATATCGCTTCTTCATTTCCTCGAAGGCTTCGATGGCGGTGGGATTCACCTCGCCGAGGTTCTCGAGCCTTTTTTTCATGCGGTCGGCCTTCTCCTGGAGTTCTTCCACAGGTACTTCTCCTGTGCGTGGTTCATCCAGGATATCCTCGAGCACAATGCGGAATTCCACATTCAGTCTTTCTTTCATTCCTGCCAGTTGCAGTTTCAGTTCATTGAGCCTGTCCTTGATACCGGAAAGCAAATGTTCCAGCTGCTCTTTCTCCTTCACTTTATGACGGAGCTCACTTTCTTTCGCATTGAGCTGGTTACGCAGGTTGTAATAGGTTTGGTCCGCTTCATTCAGCACAGATTCTTCCTGCTCTTTCCGGCGCATCAGCTCATACAAACCTTCCTCGATATTTTTCAGGTTCTCTTCCGAGCCGGAAATGTTTTCCCTTGTTTCTTTCAGTTGAACCGTGTTGGTCTCCACCTGCTGCCGGAGATCATTCAACTGGTTGCTCTTGAACTGAAGTTCCTGCCGGAGCGCATTGATCTTGCTCTGCTCTCTTGTTACCTGCAGGTTCAGATTATTGTACTGCGTATTGATCTCATTGTACTGGATCTCGATCTCACCATACCTGGCCTCGGCTTCCTGCAGCTTCGTAGTAAACTCCTTCAAATTATTATTCAACTGGTCGAGTTCTCCCCGCACTGATTCGATGGAAGCATGCGACTGGTCTAGCTGGCCCTGTAAATCTTCAATGCGGGTGCGTGCCTGCGATTGCGAATGATTAAGGTTTTCCAGTTTATTGAGCAGTCCAAACAACTGGTTATTGAGCTGTAGAATTTCCTGTTCGGTCTGGCGGATCACATTTTCCTTGAGGTCCGCGTTAAATGCGATCACCTCGTTATGCCTGGACTGGATCTGCTGCTGCAGTTCATCCACCACTGCCTGCTGGGCATTGATCTCATCCAGCAGTTTTTCCATGTTCTTGGCGCGGCCGATCTTTTTTCCTTCAAACAAACCAACGCTGCCACCGGTAAGTGTGAATTTTCCTTTCACATACTTGCCATGTTTTTCCAGGAAAACAAAACCATTACTGTTTTCAAGTACTGATTCATCATCCGCGATAAAAACATTTCCCAGCAACTGTTCCGCCAGCCTGCGGTATTGCGGATCCACTTCCACCACATCCATAGCGGCAATGCTGCCCTGGGGCTGGTGATCAGCTGTTGCAGGCTGGATCTCGTTAATCTTATCAAGCAGGAAAAAATTAGCCTTGCCTTTTTTATTTTCATCCAGCAGGTGTACTGCCTGCAAACCTTCACGCAGGTTGTTCACCACGTAATAATTCAGGTAGGGCTCCAGTACATTTTCCACTGCGGCGCGGTAATCTTCTTTCACATAAATGATATCTGACAGGATAGGCGCCTTATGGTTCCATCCATTATTGTTATGGAGGAATTTGACACTTTCAGGATAACCTTCCATGGAATCTACCAGGCTTTTGAGAAGGTCATATTCATTCTTCTTCGCATCCAGCCTGCGGTTCT
>CAYWSQ010000255.1:0-5244 GCA_964460925.1 uncultured Flavisolibacter sp.
CATACGGCCCGGCATACAGCGCAGATTGAAGAGATCAAACAGCACCCGAACTTTCCGAAATAAGAGCACCCTTTATAGATAGAGTCCCTGCCAGCAGGGACTTTTTTTTTGCCTTAGTTTTGGATCATGAACAATCACAACCGGCTTTATGAAACCTACCGGCAGAAGATGCGGGTGATCGCTGATGTAAAATCCGCAGGCGCCCTGATGCAATGGGACCAGGAGACCTACCTTCCAGCCCGCGGAGCCGGTTTCAGGGGACAGCAGATCAGCACTCTTTCCGAGATCGCCCACCAGCTATTCAGTGAAGAAGATCTCGGCCGCATACTTGAAGAACTGAAAGATGCTGACCTTGGCATTGAAGAAAAAAGAAATGTTGAACTGACGCATGAGGACTATGTCAAAAACAAAAAATACACTTCCTCTTTTGTAAGAGCACTCTCAGAGCAGATCAATAAAACCTTTCATTCCTGGATCGAAGCCAGGAAGCAACAGTCTTTCGCAGTTTTTGAAAAAGACCTGGAAGCACTGCTGGTCCTTAAAAAAGAAGAATCATCCATCCTTGGTTTTACAGGCCATCCCTATAATGCCCATCTCAATGAATATGAAAAGGGTTGTACTGTGGAGCTGCTTGACAAAACCTTTTCGGGTTTGCTTCCGGAACTTAAAAAACTCCTGGCCCGCATTGCATCAAAACCCCAGGTGGATGACAGTTTTCTCTTGCAGCATTATCCCAAACAGGAACAGTGGAACTGGAGCATGGAACTGATCAAAAAACTTCATTTCGATTTTGAAGCAGGCAGGCAGGATCTGAGCGAGCACCCTTTCAGTACCAGTTTCAACCGCAATGATGTGCGGATCACCACCAGGATAGATGAGCAGGATCTTGGTAACATGACCTGGAGCTGCATTCACGAAACCGGCCATGCATTGTATGAGCAGGGCTTGCCGGAAGAGCATTATGGACTTCCCCTCGGAGAAGCCTGTTCATACAGCATCCATGAATCGCAATCCAGGTTATGGGAAAACAATGTTGGCCGGAGCCAGGAGTTCTGGAAGTCTTACCTCCCGGTTCTACAGCAGTATTTCCCCCGTCAGCTTGAAGGCACCAGCCTTGACCAGTTTTATAAAGGCATCAACAAGGTTCAGCCTTCGCTGGTGAGAACAGAAGCAGATGAGATCACCTATCATTTTCATGTGTACATCCGGTATGAACTGGAGAAAAAACTATTGGAAGGCAGCCTTTCTGTAAAAGATATTCCTGCCTACTGGAACCAGCAATACCAGGATCTTTTAAATGTAAAAGTGCCAGATGACAGGAAAGGCTGCCTGCAGGATGTTCACTGGAGCCATGGCAGCTTTGGATACTTTCCCACCTATAGCCTGGGCAGCCTTTATGCCGCCCAGTTTTTCTCAATTGCTGAAAAGGAAATCACAACCTTGAAAGAAGACATCAGCAGGGGTGACACCAGGGGGGTATTGCAATGGGTCCGGCAAAAGGTTCATGCCAAAGGACGTTTCCATACCAGCGAGGAGTTATGCAGGGAAATAAGTGGCAAAGGCCTGGATGTCAGCTATTTTATGAACTACCTGTTGGATAAGTACCTATCAATTTATAACTTGTAGATAATCTTATGAAAAAACTCACCCTTTTCATCCTGCTGGTTTCCTTATTGGGTTGTGATCCCGACAAAATCATTGAAGAGCAGCAAACCAACCTGGTGATTCAGGCCATTACAACCGGGTACTGGAAGGTCCAGAATTTTACCAAGGGAGGAAATGACATCACCACGGATTTTGCTTCTTACAAGTTCAAATTCAATTCAAACTATACCGTAGATGCCCTGAATAACGGGGTGATAGAGCGGTCAGGAACCTGGACGGCTGATCCTGATGCCCAGACTATTACGTCCTATTTCGCCAATGCCTCACATCCCGTGGTATTACTGAACGGGACCTTCAATATCAACAGCACTACCTGGACCTCGGTAAATGCCAGCCAGGATTACAACGGAGAAATGAGGACCATGCGCCTGGAAAAGGAATAGCAGGACGAATCTGTATTAATTTCCGCATTATTCCAAAGAAGGAATAATTTTTGCAGCAAATTGCCGTTTGTAACAACCACCTTTTGTAAAACTGGCCAAAGGCTTAAAAGAGAAGACATTGATTCGAAAGACCGCCATTCTAACGCTTATAGCTGTTTGCTGCACTGCTCTGACCTATGCTCAATTAGCCAATTTCACCGCCGCAAGCACTTCGGGCTGTTCTCCCCTTGTGGTTAATTTCCAGGATCTTTCTTCCGGAAGTCCTGCCACCTGGTTCTGGGATTTCGGTAACGGGGGCACTTCCACTTTGCAGAATCCATCAGCTACATATTTTGTTCCGGGTACCTATACCGTTAAACTCACTGTAACCAATGCCCAGGGAACCAATACGCTTACAAGAACAGAATACATCAATGTGTATGGCAAGCCTTCCATCAATTTTACGGTAAATGACAACGCGGCCTGTTTTCCTCACCCGGCCCAGTTTACTGATCTATCAGTGGCCAGCCCGGGTACCACCAATACACAATGGCTTTGGGATTTTGGTGACGGTACGCAGTCTACCGAACAGAACCCGCTCCACGTGTACACACAGTCGGGCAATTACACCGTTAACCTGAAAGTAACCAATGACAAGGGCTGCTATTCTGTTTTCACCAGGCAATCTTATATCGTGATCGCCGGTGGTGTGGAAACGGATTTTACGGGTACACAGCCTACCATCTGCAAACCCCCGATCAATATCAGCTTTACCAATAATTCAACGGGCCCGGGAACACTTACCTATCTCTGGGATTTCGGGGATGGCAACACCTCCACCCAGCAGAATCCTTCCCACAACTATACGGCACCCGGTAATTATACTGTATTTCTTTCTACCACCAGCAGCGGCGGTTGCACAGATACGCTGAGCAAGGTGCACTTCATAAAAATTGCAGATATTAATACGGTATTTGAAGCGCCCGACAGCATTTGCATCAATTCAAATATCAGTTTTTTGAATACCTCATCCCCGGCGCCAGACAGTTCCACCTGGTTCTTTGGTGATGGGCAGATGTCAACTGAAACCAACCCTGTTAAATCATTCGGAGCACTGGGGACCTTCCCGGTTAGACTGATCAACCAGTACACTTATTGCGCTGATACATTCACAAAAAACATCAGGGTCCTTCCCCGGCCCGTTGCTGCATTTACATCCGATGTGAGGTTCCGGTGCCAGCCTCCGCACCAGGTAAATTTCCAGGACCAGTCATCAAACGCAGTTGGCTGGCTGTGGGATTTTGGTGACGGCAATACCTCCACGCAAAGAAATCCTACGCATACCTATACCGGTTATGGGAACTTTGACGTGCAACTGATTGTTACCAATACCTCGGGCTGTACAGATACCCTGCTCATTCCCGAATACATCAGGGTGCAGCGGCCGGTAATCAGTTTTCCCAGCCTGCCTGCACGTGGCTGTGTTCCATTTACCATTGCACCTGTAGCCAGCATCAACACACTGGATGCGGTAACCTCCTATCTATGGAATTTTGGAGATGGCAATACTTCCACTCTTCCCAATCCTTCGCATACCTACCCGGACCAGGGAACTTATGCCATTACACTCACCATCACAACAAGTTCGGGCTGTACTGAAACCTATACCATGGGTGATGCAGTGAAGGTGGGCAGAAAACCTATTGTTGATTTTACAGCCGGACCTACCCCTGTTTGTGCTTTCCAGTCAGTTCAGTTCAATAATCTTACGAATGAGTCTGACCAATGGTACTGGGATTTTGGTGACGGCACCAGTTCCGCAGAGGAAAACCCTACGCATCAATATACCGATACAGGATTATTCACCATAACCTTTTACGCCATCAACAATGGCTGTACTGATTCATTAACCAAAGTTGATTATATCAGGATCAAACCACCTATTGCCCGATTCGGGTATGAAACCACATGTACCAACAGGAGATTGTTCCAGTTCCGCGATTCATCTATTGGTGCTACAAGCTGGCTTTGGAATTTTGGTGATGGAACTACCTCCACCGATCAGAACCCGGTTCATTTATTCCCTGATTTCACCAATTATAATGTAACACTCACCGTATCGAATGACACCTGTTCCCATTCGGTAACCAGGATCATAAGTGTGATTACAGAAAGCCCGGATTTCACAGCAAACCCTAACCCGGTATGCAGAGCCAATACGGTTTATTTTACTGCCTCAGGAATCACTACGGCCAATATCGCTACTTATGAATGGGATCTTGGTTTCGGAAATTTTGTTTCTACCACTTCTCCCACCATTTTCAATTTTTATAATGATGCCGGAGTGTATGATATCACACTCGTAACAACGGATAAATACGGTTGTAAGGATACCACTGTTAAACAGGATTATCTTGTGATCACAGGGCCCAAGGCCAATTTTATTGCAACCAACAACCGTGGTTGCGCTGGTCTGACAACCACCTTCAATGACCTTACACTTACTGATGGCACCAACAATATTGTAAGCTGGAAATGGGATTTTGGTGATGGCACCACCCAGACTTTTACCTCGGCACCTTTCCAGCATACCTATACAACTGCGGATACATTTTCAGTAAGGCTTACGGTTACTGATGCGGGTGGATGCATGGATAGCATTTTCTACCAGAACGTGGTGATCACTTCTGATCCCAATCCTGATTTTGTTGCGGATGACACCCTCTCCTGTCCCGGAGGAATTGTAAGATTCTTCAATTTTTCCACGGCCTCAACCAATTTCACGAGCCATTGGGATTTTGGTGATGGCAGCACTGCTTCCACTTTCCATAATGATCATTCATTCCAGAATACAGGTTATTATACTGTGAAACTGAGGATCACTGACCAGTTCGGGTGCATGGATAGCATAGTAAAACCACAATACATCCGGGTTGACAGGCCTGTTGCAGGATTTACAGTAAATGATTCAATCAGTTCCTGTACTCCATTTGAAGTGAGGTTCACGCAAACATCGCAGTATTACCACGCCTGGCTCTGGGATCTAGGTACAGGTATGAGCACGATTAATGAACCGACAACTTTTTACAATTCTCCTGGTGTTTATCCAGTACGATTGGTTGTAACCAGTAAAGGCAATTGTAAGGACACTGCCTATGCCAATATAACCGTGATAGATACTGCAGGATCTAAAATTGATTACCTTCCACTTAATGGC
>CAYWSQ010000256.1:0-5238 GCA_964460925.1 uncultured Flavisolibacter sp.
CAATACCATCATGGCAGAAACGCTGAAGAATTTCAAAAAAGATGTGGATGCCCTGATCGAAAAAGGTGAGAAAAAAGAGATCGCCATCATTCATGTGATCCGCGAATACATTGTATCCAGCGAGAAGATTCTTTTCGAAGGTGATGGATATAGCGATGAATGGGAAAAAGAAGCAGAACGCCGCGGACTTCCCAATGTAAAGACTACTCCCCTTGCACTTGATGCCATGGTGACTGAAAAAGCAGCACACCTGTTTGAGAATAATAATGTTTATAACCATCTTGAACTGGAAGCACGCCATGAGATCGAACTGGAGAAATACATCAAGAAAGTGCAGATCGAAAGCAGGTTAATGGCTGAACTGGCTACTACGCATGTATTGCCTGCTGCAGTTCAATACCAGAATAAATTGATCGAGAATGTACGAGGGCTGAAAGAGATTGGGCTGGCCGAAGGTACCTGCAAGCAGCGCACCGCGGTGATCTCCAAACTCTCTGAACATATCAACCAGGTAAGTGAACTTGTAGAAGGAATGATTGAAGCCAGGAAGGTTTGCAACAATGAACCAGATACGAGGGAAAAAGCCATTGCCTATTGCAGCAAAGTAAAAGAAGCTTATTTCGATAAGGTAAGATACCATGTTGACAAACTGGAACAACTGGTGGATGACCGCGAATGGTACCTTCCAAAATACCGTGAGCTAGTTTTCCTGCGCTGACCCGGTTAACAAAATAAAAAACCTCCTGCTAAGCGGGAGGTTTTAATTTTTTATGAAAAGACAACTAAAAATTCAGCTCAATGCCTCGGGCATTAAGTTTTCAAATCAAGGATGGAAACTAATCAGAGAAACACAACAGATAAAGTAATGATCACAGCTAAGATGATCGTTACAAGCAAAGTGTCCTGGATCTTTTCATCATGAAATAGGGAAGAGATTTTTTTCATAACCACAGTAATTTAAAAGTTAACGAATTAAGCTTTCAAGGATAAGAAACCACTGTGTTTTCTAAAGGAGGGGATTATGCTGTAAAAGTATAAACAATATCCAGATTATCAAATTAGTAAAACTACGAGACGGCCTCACTCAACTCCAGCCAGCGCATTTCTTTTTCATCAACCAGTTGGGCAATTTCTCCAATCCTGTTGGTCAGTTCCTGCAGCTTTTCAAAGGGAAGGTTTGGGGAAGATAACTGGTCTGTAATCCTTGTTCGTTCATTCTCAAGCTCTTCCAGCTCTTTTCCCAGCATATCGAATTCTCTTTGCTCTTTATATGATAATTTTTTTCTCACAACTGTATCTGTAACCGGGGGTGGGGTAACCGTTTTTTTATCTGTTGCTTCCTCCTGTTCCTTTTGTTTCTGCCAATCCCTGAACAGGGAATAATTACCCGGAAAATCGCGGATCTCACCTTCACCTTCAAATACAAAGAGGTGGTCTACCAGCCGGTCCATAAAATACCTGTCGTGACTTACGATCAAAAGGCAACCCGGAAAATCGGTCAGGAAATTCTCCAGTACAGATAATGTAGGCAGGTCAAGGTCATTGGTAGGTTCGTCGAGAATCAAAAAATTTGGATTGCGGAAAAGTATCGTGAGCAGGTGCAGCCTTCTTTTCTCTCCCCCGCTCAGTTTGCTGATATAGGTGAATTGTTGTTCAGGCGGAAAAAGAAAAAGATTCAGAAACTGGGCCGCGCTGAGGGTACCTCCGCCCGCCAGCGGAAAATTCTCGGCGATGCCCTTCACGTATTCGATCACCCTGAGGTCTTCCTTGATCACAAGTCCCTGCTGGGAGTAATTCCCAAAAACTACAGTATCACCGATATTGACCTTACCGCTGTCGGCCGGTTCCAATCCCTGGATGATGTTGATGAATGTTGATTTGCCTGCGCCGTTCTTTCCAACGATCCCGACCCTTTCTCCTTTTTTGAAAGTGTAATCAAATCCTTTCAGGATGATCTTCTCATCAAATTTTTTATAAACCTTTTTCAGCTCAACGGTTTTTCCTCCCAGTCGGTTCATTTTGCTTTGCAGTTCAAGTTGCTGCTGCTGCACCTGCTGCTTCGCCCTTTTCTCTACTTCATAAAAATTATCGATCCTGCTTTTTGATTTTGTTGTGCGGGCTTTTGGCTGCTTGCGCATCCATTCCAGCTCCTTACGATACAGGTTCCTGGCCTTGTCTATGCTGGCTGCCTCACTTTCTTCCCTTGCAGCTTTTTTCTCTAAAAAATTTTCATAATCACCTTTATGAAAATAAAGCTGGCTGTTCTCCAGTTCCCATACTTCCTCGCAAACATTATCGAGGAAATAACGGTCGTGGGTAACAAGCAGCAGGGTCACATGTTCCTTATTGAGGTAATGTTCCAGCCATTCCACCATTTGTACATCTAAGTGGTTGGTAGGTTCATCCATGATGAGCAGCACATGCTTGTGTTCAAAACCTATATCAATGAGGATCCGTGCAAGTGCCACTCTTTTTTTCTGGCCGCCGCTGAGCGTTGATACTTTTTGCTGGAGTTGGTGAATATTGAGCTTACCAAGGATCTGTTTCACTTTTGAATCAAAATCCCAGGCATTGAGTTCATCCATTTTTGAAAGCAGTGAAGTGATCTCTGACTCGTTGCCGCTGTCAACAGCCGCTTCATACGCTTTTATTGCCAGGATAACCGGGTGGTCTGTATGAAAAATATTATCAAGTACCGTGCGGCCCTCTTCCAATTTCGGCTCCTGCTCAAAAAAAGCAACGTCCACATCTTTATTCACCCATAATTTTCCTTCATCCGGCAGGTCTTTGCCGGCAATGAGTTTCAATAATGTGGATTTACCCGATCCGTTCCGCGCTACCAGCGCAATTTTATCACCTTCGGAAATATGAAAACCGATACCTGAAAAAAGTGGTTTGATGCCATAAGATTTTCCCAGGTTTTCAGCGGATACATAATGCATGGGGCAAAGGTAAGCTGTTAGCCATTGGCCATTAGCCGATAGCATTCATCCAGACCATGCTTTATTATTTTCACAAAACAAAAGACCGGCTTTGCCGGTCTTTTATAACAGGAATTTTGAGCCTTCTTGCACAACTTCCTTCTTCACTTTATCAAAACACAACATCAGTCTTTTTTATCAAGACCTTTGATCCAGTCGATCACCTGCTCACGTGTTTTTCCAAGCCTGGTTTGCAAACGGCCATAGAATTCATCTTCCTTTCCATCTTCGTAACGGAGATCATCATCGGTAAGATCGCCATGAGCCTGTTTGGCTTTGCCTTTCAGTTCACTCCAGCGACCTTTCAATTCAAGTCTGTCCATAATAATAGATTTACCATAATACATTAAAATTCCATGCCAATGATCAGCTCTGTACTTCTTCTGGCGGAATCATAATGTTGAGCAGGCCGGGAAGTATGCGTGCCTGGATGCTGCTGGTCTTACCTTTGTATTCACCATCAACCTGGAAGTAGGATTTCCGCTGCAGTGTCATATCCAATGTGGTGGTTGAAAATACTTCAATACGCCGGGGATGGAATGAACGGTCGGTGAATAAAGCCTTGAAAATCTCAAGCAGGTTCAGTTTTCTTACCACAACCACTTCAAACTTCCCATCATAAAGATCGCCATCAGGATTGATATTGGCGCCGGTGCCATACTTGCGTGCGTTGGCCAGCACCACCATGTAGGCCTCCCGTTTAACCTCCTCATTATCGGTACAGATATTCACCCGCATTTTTCTTTTCTGCCATAAGATGCGGAATGTGGCCTTGCCATAGCCCGTCAACCCACGGCTGCCGGATTTTTCAAAATATTTTACCAGCATGGCGTTCATACCTACATCACTTAAGTGGATGCAAATCTCTTCTTCATTTATCCTGATCAGATCAATTTTTTTCTTTTGGCCATGAACGATCACATCCAGCGCTGCTTCCGCATCAAGAGGAATGCCGAGCTCCCTTGCCATGCCGTTGGCAGAGCCCGCCGGCAATATGCCAAGCGGAATGGGTGTTTCTTTCAGCATTTCAGCAAGCATCTTCACTGTACCATCCCCACCCACGGCAATCACCCTGTCAGGCTGAAGCGTTTCGATATATCCCTGGATGGAGATCTTATCACTCTGCCCGGTAAGGAGGTAACACTCAGCCTGGTGGGGGCTATCGCTGAAATATTCCCGGATGGCATCTTCCCAGTCGTGCTTTTCCTTTCCCCCGGAAACAGGATTGATCACAAATAACAATTTGAGGGAAGGACTGTTGTGCATACTTATTGTATTATCTGTTTTATGCAAACTGACCATCAACATATCCCTCCCAAAAGTTTGAAAGGGAGGTTCATGAAATGGCTGGGTCTGACCAACGAGGTAACCATAAAATTATACCACGGGTATGGCCATGCAGATAAAATGACCATCAACGGCCATATATTCAAACTTAGCCCGCTCCCAAGAAAAAAATACCGGAAGAGTTTTATCCATAACACCCTGGCGCTGCTGCGGCTGTTCATGGTTAAACCCTATGCCAATGTGCAGGTTGAACTGCAATGGGAAAACCGCTGTTTCCGAACAGAAACAGATAAGGATGGATTTTTCAAATTTGAATGGAAAGACGAGCCCCCGCTGCATCAGGGATGGCATAACGTGGAAGCCAGGGCCTTCCGCCATGGTAAGTTCATTGCAAGGTCAACAGGAAGTGTGTATGTACCATATCCTACACAATATGGATTCATATCCGACATAGATGATACCTTTCTTATTTCCCATTCTTCCAACCTGCGCAAAAGATTATTTGTGCTGTTCACAGAAAACGCCAGGAGCCGGCAGCCTTTCGAAGGAGTGGTGCGGCATTACCGTTTATTATCCCTGAGTAATACCACTCCCGATTCACCCAATCCTTTCTTTTATGTATCCAGCAGCGAATGGAATCTATATGATTATATTCTTGAATTTACCAGGGTCAACAAAATTCCGGAAGGTGTTTTTTTACTGAACCAGTTGAAGCTCTTCAGCCAGTTGCTCAAAACCGGCCAGAATCACCATATGACCAAATTCACCAGGATCGCAAGGATACTGGAAAGATACCCTGAACAGCGTTTTGTATTGCTGGGTGACAGCTCACAACAGGATCCATACATTTATGAATCCATTGTTACTCATTTCCCCAAGCGAATTCATGCCGTGTATATCCGTGATGTATATGCGAAGAACAAGGATAAGGCTGCCGATGTACTTGCCAAGATCGAATCGCAGGGTGTGC
>CAYWSQ010000257.1:0-5185 GCA_964460925.1 uncultured Flavisolibacter sp.
AATCAGAAAGCTTTTTTCTCGGGTTCGCCCACTGTTCCTTTCACTACGATCCTCTGTGAATCGTCCTGCAACACATCATCAAAGAAAGTTTTCACCTGCTTGTAATCCTTAGCCAGCACCTTGTGATTCTTCAGCACCAGCGTGGTGGATGTATAAAGCGCGTTCTCCTTTTCATTGAACCAGGTGGCTGATTTGTAAGTAGCATAATCACATTTCAGCTCTTTTTCCTTTGGCAAGGCATCCATGGCAAAACCTTCGGGAAGCAGGATGACCGTAGTGTCTTTTTTCACAAATGGATTGGGAAAATAAAAATCCAGTTTCCTGTTTTCATACACAGGCAGCTTGGAACTCCAGATCTTGTTCACCCTTGGATTCAGGAAGAATTTATTACCTGAATTGAATTCAGGAAGTTTTCTTACAGCCATCTTCAAGCTGGTAACATGGCCCCTGTCATTGGAAGCTGATTCAAAAACAAAATCATCGGGTTGTTTGAAGCCAAGGAACCATACGATCATATTCTTCTGGTCATCCTTATTATCCTTGAGCATGTCGAAGATCACTTCACGGTACCAGCCGGTGCTTGTGATTTTTGTTTCCGTAAGTGCTGTTAAATCCTTATCCATCTTCACCTTGGTGAAACTGGAAAATGAATTGGCAGCCGCTTCACTTTTAGGTGTAGCTACCAGTACGCCGCCGGTCTCGGTAAGCAGCAGGGCATTCCTGTTTTCAGTGAATGTGCCCAGTTGTGCGAAATCAGCGGTATTGCTGGTACATTCCAGCCATACAGAATCTTTTTTGCCAGGCACGCACAGGATGGCATGGTTGAAATTATTGGAAGGAAAATCCGGGTCCACCGGCTCCTGGTTGTATGCCGCGTTGATGATAGCCACATGGCTCCTGATGCCTACGGCTTTCAGGGCCGCTTTCATATAATTGCTCAGTGCCTTGCAGTCGCCATACTTCTTCTCATCCGTAAATGTTGCGGAAAAAGGTTTGTAACCGCCAATGCCTAACTGTATGCTCACATACCTGAAATTCTCCTGCATGTATTCGTACAGGCGCCTGATCTTTTCCCTGTCGTCCGGTGCATCTTTCACCAGGTCCTGGAAATACTGCTGCCGTTCTGCAGGCAGTTCGTCCATTCCCTTGAAGAGCTCATGGATCCATCCTCCGAAACTGTTCCAGGAAGTAAGTTCACCACGGTAACCGTAATGGGAGAACTTATCCGCCGCAATTTTCACATGGGCGAAACGGGTTTGTGAGGCCACCGCGCCTTCTTCATTTTCAGCCGGGGGTATATTTTTTACAGACCATTTATAGGTTTTGTATTTGGCATCCTCGGTTATTTCGGGTTTGATCTCTGTATTCACTGCTTTGTAACGCAGGTTGATATCTGCAGGGATTTTTACCGTATAACTCGATTCAATGGTGCTTTCCTTGCTGTGCATGTAATGGTAAGCAGGGAAGTTGAGCGTGCTCTGGAATTTTATTTCGTAGCTGATCTCCACGGTAACCGGGTAAGAAGGCGGTGTGATCACCAGGTAGGTAACATATCCATCATCGATCAGGCCTTCTCCGATGGCCTGCACGTTCATGTCTTTCTTTTTGTAACGGTTCACCTGCTTGCCATTCTTATCAATCACCTTGATCTCGGCATCGGTAAGCACATTGTACTTACTGGTATATTCCTGGAACACCAGGTGGCCACGGCCTTCTTCGTTGAGTACCGTGAACGCTTTTTTCACCTTCATCTGTGATTTTTCTATGCTTTCCACTTCCAGCACAGTATGATCAATATGCGTGATCACGTTGGCCCTGGCTTTCAGGTTTTCAGGCACAGAGGCCAGGTCGTATGGATTCTGTGCCCAAACGGATCCTGTGGCCAGCAGGGCCAGCACCATGAGCCCGGATTTTTTTATCACTCGCATTATGCTTTCTTTTTGCGTACAACAAATTGTTCATTCAGCAGTTCGTACAGTCGCTGGTAAAATTCCTGGAGCTGCCCGTACTGGCTTGCAGGGTAGAATGGTTTTTTGAAATCAAGCATGATCCGCGTTTGCAGCATGCCTGATGTAACCTGAGAAACCCTTGAGATCACGATGCTGGTATCAGGCATGATCATTTTTACATTCTTGGGCAGTTCATCAAATTCAAAACCTTCAGGCAGGTTGAAGTACCCGTAAATAGCATAACTCTGGTTGCAGCCGAAGAACACATCAGAAGTGCGGCTGTCGGAAACAAAAGGATTATTCTCCAGGCCGGAAAAGATGTTGACTGAAAAATACTGGTAATCACCTGCGGCATTCAGTGGCTGTTCGAATTTGATATTCTGCACCAGCGGCAGGCTGTCAGAATCAAGGTTCTTGAATGTAACATCTTCCACATTGATATTGCCTGCCACACTGGTTACATATTTTTCCATGTATTTTTCTTTTCCTTTTTTGGCAGCTTCCAGCCTTTCGAGGCGGGCATAATCATAACTGGAAATATCCACCTCGCCTTTGAGTTTTCCATCGGCCTGGATAGTGCCCTTCACCATCATTACATTTTTCGCAAGCATGTCATCCTTCCATAAAGTTTTCCAGCCCCACTGGTTGGTTTCCAGTTTTTCAATCACGAGACCTTCGGTCATCATGATGTCGGCAGGAATCAGGTGAGCAGGATTATTTTTCTGGGTGGCATCCAGTACATACACCTTTTTGTCGATCACCACGTAGGCCATCACTTTGTCGAACTGCAGGAAACCCGGGTTGTCGAAAGTGCCTGCATCGGCGGAATTCACCACGCCATTTTCATGGGAGCTTACAAGTACCGGGTGTGCATCAAGCCCGGCTTCCTTAAGAAGGTTTACCAGGATCAGGTTGATCTCGCCCAGGGTTCCCTTTTTATCTTTCCAGGCATTCCTGACACCGTCGAGTGCCCAAATGCCTGTGAATTCGTTCCAGTCCATATTATCCTGCACATACTTGTAAATGCATTTCATTCTTTCGTAAGGTGCAGTGAGGGTAGAAAGCTTCTGGTCAAGATCTGCGGTACGCGGGATATTTCTTTTCACCTGCACCCCAAAATCCTCATCTTCCATCAGGGCCTTGATCACCTGCATCCAGTTGGCAACGCGGTTGTTTCTCCTGCCATCGATATTGTAAGCGATCACTTTTGTTTCAAGACGATCACGATAATAGTCTTCGTTGATCACGAAAGGTTCACCGCGGAGGCCCGGCACATTACTCATGGCATAACGTTTCACACTGCGGTTGCCTTCCATGTCATTCTTTGATTCATAACTGCGGTTGCAGAAAGGGATCACCGCTACTTCGATCTCTTCAGGGAAATCAATTTTGAAGTGACTGTACTTAACCGGGATTGGTTTCTGGAAATACCAGTCGATCAGGCCAATGCCGATGTGTTTGTATTTGTATTCAATCACCGAACCCACCTTAACATCGGGAAGGGTGAAGATCTTTTCAGAAAACCTTTTGTTCAGCTTTTTATCGTAGATGAGTTTTTTGTCAATCTTCGATACCACTACCTTGCCGGCAGCATCAAGGTTATAAGTCTGTGCATCAAGGCTGGTGATCTCCTGTGACCGGCCTTCTGAATAATAAGGCAGCTTCACATTGGCCCAATTCAGGCCTTTCTGGTTCAGGATTTTGATGCGTACGCGTTTCTGCATTTCCATACCTTTTCCAAAAACGTATTCGAGGCTCCCGTCTTCCACCAATACCATGGCTTCGGCTTTCGCGTCAAAATCACATTCTTTGAGATCCAGGTCGGCTTTGCTTACATCGCCATAGGCTGGAAGGTTAGGATTCTTGTCTCTGTTTTTTTGGGCCATGGTGCTCACAGAAAGGAGCAGCAGGATGGCCAGGCTGGCTGTAATTCTCATATGTATATCAGGCTAAGTCTGTTTAGTTTTGGTATAGCGTGCAATGCTGCTTTGAAATATATAAAACATCTTTTACCCCGGCAAAGATTCCGGGATGTTTCCATTAAATTCTAATCTTAGCTCATCAGTATTAACACTTAGCACTACATGGAAAACGCCTGCCCACACGCAGTGTAATTCTCCCATCAATGCTGCATTTGCCCTTAGCTTTGCCCGATGGAGATTGGCATTTATACTTTTGCGGATACCGGCACTCATCCTGTATCTGGAGTGAGCATCGGTCCCAGGGAGCGATTGAAAAACCTTTTGGAAGAGATTGAACTGGCTGACCAGGCAGGATTGGATGTATTTGGCATTGGCGAACATCACCGCAATGATTACGCGGTTTCATCGCCCGGCGTTATCCTCGGTGCAGCGGCTGTAAGAACCAAGAAAATCCGTTTGACCAGCGCGGTCACCGTGTTAAGTTCTGATGATCCGGTGCGGGTGTTCCAGCAGTTTGCCACAGTTGATTTGCTTTCAGGTGGCAGGGCCGAGATCATGGCCGGGCGGGGTTCTTTCATCGAATCCTTTCCTTTGTTTGGCTATGACCTGGAAGATTATGATGCCCTCTTTTCTGAAAAACTGGAATTGTTGATGGCTTTGAATCAGTCGGAAAAGATCACCTGGAAAGGAAAACATACACAAACCATTTCCAACCGCGGGGTATATCCAAGGCCGGTACAGGAACAGATTCCCATATGGATAGCCGTGGGTGGCACACCGGAATCGGTAGTGCGTGCTGCTTCGCTTGGACTTCCCATGGCGCTTGCCATCATCGGCGGTATGCCATCGCGGTTTGTTCCACTTGTTGACCTGTATAAAAGAGTGTACAAAGAAGCAGGACATGATCCTGCTAATATGCAGTTGAGCATCAACTCGCATACTTACATCGCCGATGATTCGAGGCAGGCGCGTGATGAATTGTATGCGCCTTATGCCGAAGTGATGAACCGCATTGGCCGCGAAAGAGGATGGCCACCTTCCGGCCGGCAGCAGTTTGAGGCATCCACTACACCGGAAGGTGCCCTTCTTGTGGGCAGTCCGCAGGAAGTGATTGATAAAATCCTTTATGAGAAAGAACTGTTTGGGCACACCCGCTTTCTTGCGCAGATGGCCCTGGGCGCCATGCCGCATGAAAAAGTGATGCGAGCCATTGAATTATTAGCGACGAAAGTGGCACCCGTGGTGCGGAAGGCCAATAGCTAAAAGCCATTGGCCCTTACCACTCCACCACCCCGATCTCTACGTCTCCGTACT
>CAYWSQ010000258.1:0-5180 GCA_964460925.1 uncultured Flavisolibacter sp.
GTATGAAGTTATGGGTATTGAGAGTATTGGAGGAAACGCTTTCTGTAAGGGAAACTGAATTACTGGAACATTTGAGCAAAGGTGCGACCAATAAACTCATTGCAGAACAGCTTAATATTTCACCTTTAACAGTCAAAAGGCATATTGAGAACATCTACAAAAAACTGCATGCACGCAACCGGGTTCAATTAGTTGAAAAGGCCCGGAGTAAAGGATTATTATAGGCGGGTATGAATCCTATCCAGGAATGTTGCTGCTTTGTGCTGTCGGTTCGAGCCGATTTGTCATAAATGCTTTCAAAACCAGGAAAGGAAGAGATACTGCCACTGATCCCCATACACTGGTTGAAGAAAAGAATTCCGGAAACCGTTTCACTACCATAAAACTTATTATCGCTCCCAATATTATGGATAGGTGCATGACCAGCATCCTGCCTGAAAAAGGATCCTCGATATTGCGGACAGGGATTGATGATCCGCTCCTCCACCACCATTCATTCACGAGGATGGCAGCAAGGTTTAAGGTGAACATGCTATCCTTAAAAAAGAATACGGTTATATTAATTTCCATCGCTTCCCTGTTTTCCCAACTGCTCATGAATCCAAAAAACGTAACAATAAATACCAGGTAAATTCCAAGCAGGAAGAGCCGGCCACCCAGGGAACTTTTTACCGGGTGGGCCTTATCCTGCATTCGCAATCGCCGTGAATAAACACCATCCAATATGGAAGCGATCAGTTCATGCCACCAGTAGAGATAAACAATATAGAAAACCGTGGTTTCCCCTTGCAGCATACTGAAGGCCGGCAGCAGTACGGTCAGTATCAAATTCAAGTAGCGGTATATGGTGGATGCGGATAGTTGCAAACAGGATAAAATTAAAAGCTTCATCCTGTAAATAAAAATGGGCTGTTCAGCCCATTTGGCCTGAAACCCTGTATAATTAACTTGCCCTGGTATTAAATCAGGAAAATGCATTGTCACCTCCTGCGGTGAGACAATAATATGAAAATTCAAAAAGTGTCATTCAGCTAATCAAATCACTACCCTGCAAACATTATTTATGAGACTACAATCCTCCCTGCTGGCTTTCTCTATCATCGCAATTGTGTCGCTGGCTTCCTGCAAAAAAGAAAAAGATTCGGACGACAATGGAAACCCGCCGCCGGCACTTACTATTCTTAAGAACAATAACTGGAAAGTGGCTGCATCCTTTACCCGTGAAAAATTCCAGGGGGTACTCGGGGGCAGTTTTTATACCGTATACCTTGGTCTGCAGAAGCCGGACGAACTGCGGTGGTATTTATGGTTTAAGGATATGAGTTCATTTGCAGATCCCACTGAGATCATATTGAATACTCAGAATACCGTTACCATAAATAAACCGCCTGCGCCAGGTGCTACGGACTTCCGCCAGTTTAAAACCATTTACCAGGGAAATACCTGGGAGGTGCATCGGGCCCTTGATGGTGGAAGCAGTTTTACCGTTTTCAAAAACAACCAGGATATCAATATTTCGCTTGGCAACAGTGCTACCGCTATTAAAAATCTAGCTCCATCGGAGGATGGCCTGTTGAATTATTCAGCGGTTTCCGGTGGTTCAAATTCGGTTTCTCACTACCATTATGGCACCGGCCAGTGGAAGACCAATACATTTTTTGCAACCAGCTTTGTGTCGGGGAGGTTCAACAACCGTACCTACGTGGTGAGCCTGAGTAAGAACACTGCCCAGGATGGACTTACCTTACTTACCGAAACAGATAACCAGCAAACATCCATGCAGGGGATGGTATATCACGAGATGCAGGTTAAAAATCACCTGGCATTTTCCCCGGTAGGATTTTTACTGAAAGCTACAAAACATGGCGACCAGGTTTTTGTTGCCATCGATGGTTATCAGAATAAACTCGAGGTATATAAGGTCAACCTTACTGATTTTACGATTCAGAAAGTATTGGACCAGCCCAGATCAGGAACCAACAGTGATCTTGCCAATGTTGAAATGGATCCCGAGGGAAACCTGTATGTGGTGGAGAACAGGGTAGAGAACGGCACTCCGCATTTCAGCATCCGGAAATATAAAACCACAGGAGGCAGTGAGGTCTTTTTGAAAGAGCAGGATCTCAGAGCAGAAACAAGGATCCAGGGCCTGCATTTTTTTAACACGAAACTCCATGCGGCTATCCTTTACAGGGAAGAATTTGCAGGTAATACCAGTAAGAATAATTACCATATGCAGCTCATTTGTCCAAAGTAAACAGCAATCGGATCTATCTTACAACTTATCTGAGTCAGAAAGCCAGTTGAGATAAGCGATCATCTCCAATTTGTCCTCATTGTAAACAACCAGTTCCTCTATGCTGTCTTCTTCATCTTCAAAAATTTCCTTGCCATCGATCGTAATTTTTTTAGCGGAACTGTCCAATTTTATGATGAAAACAGTCATTCGTGGATTGCTCTTTCCACCTCACCCAGGTGATTTGTGTATTTGTTTGCTTTTTCCTGTATTGTGTAGTCTACAGTTTACGTTTTAGCAGCGCCCAGTAATTTTTTATACATGGTTTCCATGCTTTCCCTGCCGGCATATTCTGATTTGAATTCTTAGATTACTGGTCATGATATATTATATTAGCCTCCATTTTAATTCAATTCTATGTCAGCAAGTTTCCGCACCCATTTATTTTTAATGGCATTTGTTTTTCTTAGCCTCTCGTGTTACAGCCAGGTAGAATTTAAAAATCCATTTTATACGCATCGGGAAAATGTTACTGTTTCCATTGAAAAAGTACTGGTCAAACCAGGTTCTATTATCTTTCAACTGGAATATGATGGTGGAATTTCATGGAAGCTTCCTCAAAATACCGGCTTTTATAATTTTCTTGGTAAACCCTATCTCCACATCATAGGAGGAGGTAGTTTTTCACTTAGCGATGGAACAATACCACATGGTGTTCCTGCCAAACGCTATGATCACTATTCAGGACCCGTTAGGTCAACCAGCCCGCCGAAGAAGAAGGCCATGATTGTTGAATTTCCTTTCAACGCGAGCCGTATGTTCTTCAACATGTTCAATGAACGCTATACCAAATCTGACAATGCACTCTACATGGATTTTTCTGAATGTTCAGTCAAAAAACCTGTGAAGGACTGGGCGCCAACCTGTATCAATTTTAAGAATATTGTGCTTCCTTTTACGCATAAGCAGCTTCATCTTCTTTACTTCGGCAATTATATGTCTGATGCGTATACCAAGGGTGAATTCGAGACTACGGAAGCCTTTCAGAAAAGGAATCACCCTGATACGCTGTTTAAGGAGCTGTCTTATAAATTCAACGCTCTTGAAGAAGTTTTCCAGGATCAGTTTCATTCCCGTATCAGCAGTTTGAAACCAGTTTTGAAATACAATGCTGACCGGCAGCAGTTCATGATCAGTTACCCGGGTATTACCCTTGATCCGATCATTATTTCGGTCCCTCTTTCCGAGGCGGAAGATTTTAAGAATGATCTGCAAAATGGTAATCTCAAACTTGATAACTGGAAATTTGTGCGAAAATCAGAAGACCAGTATTATGTTAGCCAGTTGGATGTGAGCGATAAAAAATCCTACAGGAAAACTTATGAGAACCTGGCTGCAAAGAAGTATGACAACGAGGGTGAAAAACAATTTAGAAGATCGGTTTTCAAAGAAGCGGAAAAATTATTGGTTAAGGGTAAGAGCTGGAAATATACGGAATGACTTAGCCGTGGTGTAAAACCTCGTTTTTTTAATTTTTGGATGGATGGAATTGCATAGCCGGGAAGGCGTTTAGGCGGTAAGTAGGGTTATCCAACTCTAAATTGTTTCATTATTCAGGTTTAATAATTTTTGAATAAGAAATGGATGGTTGAACCATATACGTTACTTACCGCCTTACCGCCTTACCGGCCTTTTTCAGCGATGAAGGAAAGATATAGCCACAGTCTAAAAACACCTTCCCATTAATAAATTTTACTAATAGCCCATCGTTTGCTACCTTACTAAGGAAAGATTTATTGAACCTTCAAAATTACGATTATGCCAATTGTAAAAGTCATTGAAGTCATTTCCTCATCCGAAAAAGGAATCGAGGATGCCATCCAGCAGGCGGTTGCTGAAGCCTCCAAAACCGTAAGGAATATTGATTCCGTTTATGTGAAAGATATCAAGGCGCATGTGAAGGATGGGAAAGTGACGACCTACGGCTGCGTATGTAAGATTTCTTTCAGGCTTGACTAGGATACTACTT
This sequence comes from uncultured Flavisolibacter sp., assembly GCA_964460925.1. Taxonomy (GTDB): domain Bacteria; phylum Bacteroidota; class Bacteroidia; order Chitinophagales; family Chitinophagaceae; genus Flavisolibacter. Next base: position 4,266 of record CAYWSQ010000258.1, read on the forward strand.
GCCGTCTTATCGTTTCCCGTGCATGCCTTGTTTTATTCATTTTAAATATGACTGCTCTGCATTGTGGCAGCTAAAACTTGTGCCTGTCTACTTTTTAAAACTGCAGTTTGGTATATCTTCAAGTATGAAGTGTATAGCCTTTATTTTTTTGTTGATCATTGCCTCAGAGGCGAATTCCCAGCCCGGCCCTTATGAATGTCCCTGTGCCCAAATTGGATTGGATAATCAATGGGCGGATAGCAATAAGGTTAGTTGTTATTCCATTCCTGTTTTACGTGATGCAACAAATAAAAACAAGGGCACGTTTCAGATGGCAGTGGTTGTTGCTGCTGCCCTGGGCAAGCCTGCAGAAAAACCTTTGCTCTACCTGCATGGAGGTCCCGGCATAGCAACCCTAAGCAATGTGCCGCGATACCTGAAGTCTTCAACCTGGAGCATGATGCGGCAGAACAGGCCCCTGGTGTTTTTTGATTACCGTGGCACAGGTCATTCAGAGCCGGAATTGTGTCCTGGTACAAATGATTCCCTGGCAAGACTTGCAGCAAAAAATCTTTCACCGGCAGCATTACAGTCCTCAAAGCTGGCGCTTTTTAAATTGTGCCGTGAGCAGCATGCCAAAGAAGGTATTGATATCGCTTCTTTCAGTTCTTACCAGTCGGCTGAAGACGCGGAGAACATCCGTAAGGTTTTGGGTTTTGATCAATGGAGTGTATATGGCGTTTCACACGGCACCACGGTTGCATTGAATCTTTTGCGTAATCATGAAAGCAGCATTCATTCAATGATCCTGGATTCACCGTTCCCGCCAAATGCTCCCTGGCTTGATTTTGTGCGACCCTTTGCTGTTACTTTCCAGGTTCTTGAAAGCAGGATGCAGGAGGATCCAAAAGCCTATTCCATGTTTTCTTCACTGCG
>CAYWSQ010000259.1:0-5159 GCA_964460925.1 uncultured Flavisolibacter sp.
GCTCGTTGAGGAAGTACTCGCGCTGGTTCTTGCCGATCTGGCTGCGCACCTGGGCCAGCGACCTTCTTCTTTTCATTCTTTCCCTGTCCAACAAGTAAAGAATGCCAATCACCAGCAAAGCAATCAGGCTGAAGAACCACCATGTTTTCCATACGGGCGGCCGCACTACAACAGACAGGGAAGTGATCTCGGGGTTCATGATGCCATCAGCGTTCTCACTTCGAACTTTGAAAACATAATTTCCTGGAGCCAGGTAATTATACACCACCTCCACCGGCCGGTCGGTCCTGATCCAGTCCTCATCAAGGTTCTCCATCATGTAGTAATAATGCACTTTTTGTTGTGGCAGGTAACTAAGTGCGCTGAAGCCAATGCTGATGGAAGTATTATTGTACCTGAGCACTGCTTTTTTCTGCTGGAAGATGGAATCGGTGAATAATGATTTGCCTCCCAGTTTAAAAGATGTGAGGTAGGTTTTCGGAGGCATGAATTCCTGCCCGAACTTTTTTGGATCAAGCACCAGGAAATTATGATCTGTGAAATAAACCAGCCTGCCATCCTTCAACTCCTTCACACCTGCCATTTCGAATTTATCGTAAACAATGCCATCCCTGCGGTCATAAAAACTCAGGATCTTTTTTTCGAGGTTCAGCCGGCAGATGCCATTGGTCATTCCCACCCAGATGATCCCTCTTTCATCTTTTTCGATCGACTCGGTGGTATGTGAAGGCAGTCCGTCTTCCGTGGTGAAATAACTGACCTTGTTGGTTTTGGTATTGATGATATTGATACAGCCTGCAGACACCAGCAGGGTACTGTCATTATAATAGGTCATATCACCCGGCGAATCCATGAACAAACGTTCACCGGGTGCAGATTTGGTGGTGAAGGTGTGCACTACCTGGTGGGTACGGGCATCAAGTTTTACCAGCCCATGCTGGAGGGTGGCCACCCAGATGAATCCCTGGTAATCGTAATGGAGTTTATATACCAGTCCTGTTTTAAGCACCAGTTCATACCCTTTGGATGGATCGTTATTGGCTTTTTTGATATCCCACTTTACAACTTTTCCACTCTGAGTGCCAAACCATAAATTGCCGGAAGTATCCTCATCCACCTGCCTGATGGTTGTGCCTTCAAAAACTTCAGGTGACACTTTTGTGAATGTATTCTTTCGCGAATTGAACACTACAATGCTTCCACCCTGCAGTGTCATCCACAGGTCACCGGTTTTGAAATTGGTAGCCATATCCCAGATGGAAAATTCTCCATGGGGAAAAGGTGCAGGCAGTGGAATGGGATTGAAATTATTATCATAAGCAGTAAGACCTGCCCTGCCCCAGCAGCCTACAAAGATCCGCCCGTCCTTTAATTCTTCCATGGCCTGTACTATTCCTTCAAATGGCGGCTTACCATCGGGCCTTACAATATTGAAAGTGGAAAAGATCTGCGCATCAGGATTGAAGATGAACAACCCGTTGTCAGTAGCCAGCCATAAATTGTTTTCCCTGTCCTCGTACATTTCATGGATATAATCGAAACGGATACTGTGTTCATGTTTATATTCATTAGGTACGTGCACAAAACTGCTGACACCATTCACTTCGCGCCATTCAGCAAGCAGTGGCCGGCCGTGGATCCATAACCTGCCATTGCGCTGCTGGGTAAAATACCCGATCTCGTGGTAACCATTGAAACCAACAGGCACTATTTCAGCTTTGCCAGCTTTACGGCTGTACCGGTAGATGGTAGGAGCGCCTGCCATGTATGCCCAGTGAATGAAAATGACATTTCCTCTCGCGTCAACAAATACGCGGGCAGGATTTCTTTGCTGGGCAAAGGCAGCGATCACAGGATCGTTGTCAATATTATGATTGCGGTAATTCAGGTGGCGGGAAACCGGGTCATACTGCACCAGGCCCGAATCGCAGGTGATCCAGTATTTATTGATGGTGCGGTCCCAATGCACCCAGGTTCTTTTCCAGCCAGCGGGAGCAGGAACGGCATCCTTGCTCTGGATGAAACGTTTATTTGCCGGGTCATACTGCAAAAAATTCCCATCATCCTTCATCATCAGTAATTCACCTGAATGTTTTTCAAAAAAACCCTGCTGAATGTAAAGAGGTTTTGCCTGTCCATGAACCGGAACATCAGTGTACTTAAATTTTTTCGTATCAAAAATGCCGATCCGGTTATTATCACCCATCAGCCACATCTGCCGCTGGCGATCTTCGTACAATAAAAGAATATGCGTAGATGGAATTGATCCTGGTTCAGAGGCGCTTGCCCTGAATGTAATGAAACTGCTGCCGTCGTACCGCTGCAGGCCATTGTTTGTTGCAAGCCAGATATAACCATCCCTGTCTTGCGTTACTCTTTCCACATCGTTGGAAGCAAGACCATTGGTGACAGAAAAATGTTTGAAACTATATTGTTTCGCCTGCTGGCCGGAAGCGCAGGGAATGAGGGAGCAATAGAATAAAAAGATGAACAGGAAACGCATTCAGGCAGTCCGTATTGAGTTTCAAATTTAAATATTGTTGCTCCTAATATCCGGATTTTCATACGCCATTAATCACAGTTCATACAGGATCCGGCGCAATTGACAGCCGGTCATAAGTTATTCTCATTATATATCAGCGGCGGGCGGTTCATTCAATGAATATTTCATTTCATACCTAAGCCCCTTTTCATGAGCATTTCGGCAGATCATCTTTGCAGCACATCAAACCTTAATCAACAAACATTATGAAAAAGATTTTAATCCTTGTTGCGGCATCAACGCTGGTTTTCGCATGCAAGAAAGAAAAGAACAAAGAAAAAGAATACAAAAGCCAGGAGACCGTAATGCACGGTGGCAAAATGTGGACCTCGGCCAAAGTTGACAAAGACGGCAAACCACAAAGCATTTCTATTGTACTGAATGATGCGCTGCTGAATTCAGTGCCTGTGGGACAGCCAACCGACCATGTGGGACACGAGAACAACATCATCCTCCCTGTTTCCTCTAAAAGCGGCACCCCTTTCAAAACCATCATGGTAAACTGGAATTCCAGTGGACATGAACCGGATAATGTTTACACACTTCCGCATTTTGATTTCCATTTTTACACGCTCGACCAGGACCAGATCATGAACCTCACCGATGATGCGAAGATGAACCAGAATCTTCCTGCGGCTGATTATGTACCGGCCAACTATATTTCTCCCGGTGCTGGTGTACCCATGATGGGCCGTCACTGGATCGATGCCACTTCTCCTGAACTTGGCGGACAGGTACCATTCACCCAGACTTTCATTCATGGTTCATACGATGGCAAGATCATTTTCCTTGAACCCATGATCACCCTGGACTTCCTGAAAGCGCAGACCAGCTATGAAAGAAACCTGCCACAACCAGCCAAATTCCAGGTTTCAGGATATTATCCAACCAAAATGAAGATCACCCGCAAGAATGGTGTTACCGATGTTGAACTCACTTCTTTTGTTTACAGGCAGGCATCATAAAATTTTCCAGACTCATCCCGTAAAAGCTCAGGGGCGCCTCAATGCATTGGCGCCCGGAGCAACGGGATTTAACTGGTGTATTTATGAAAGCTGAAAAATAACAGCATATCTAACTTTTAAAATAAAACACATGGAACGCTACAATATTTTCCAGTTGATCCATAAAGGACTGAGAGCCTCCCTCTACCAGACGGCGGTACTGCTACAGCAGACAGATTTTACAGAGGAAATGGAAACGGCAGAAGTGCTTAGCCGTGTAAAAGAGATCATCATGCTTTTTGAAGCGCATGCGCATAAGGAAGATCATTTTATACTTCCTGCCATCATGCCTTTTGAACCGTCTGTAGCTGCGGCATTTGAAGCAGAACACCAGGAGGATGAAGAACTTGGCCGACAGTTAGCGGAGGCCATCAGCAAAGTAGAGAAAGCACATACTCACCTGGAGCAGCTCATGGCTGGCAGAATGCTGGTTTTCCATTTCGAAGCATTCCTGGTTTTCAATCTCCAGCACATGGCTAAGGAAGAGGACATTATTAATAAAATCCTCTGGAGGTATTTCCAGGATGAAGAGATCAAAATGCTCAGCGCAAGGATCACGGAAAGTGTGGAACCCTGGATGCAGGATTTTTATGCCAAGTGGATGTTGAGAGGTATCAATAACAACGAAGCGATTACCTGGTTCCGCGCTATTGAAGCCGGCATGCCTCCAATTGTATTCCAGGCACTGCTGCAGAAAGCCGGGCAGGAACTGCCCGAACACCGCCTGGAAAAGATCAGGAAATCCATGGATTCAAAATTAATGGTCGCCTAAACTCGTAATGAAAAAAACAATGATCATACTGGCAGCAGTCATCCTGGTCACAGCCAGCGCCATACTGGCCTTCAACAGCAGCAGGCAGCCTTCCAAGAATATGGAAGGTATAAAAACCACAAACTGTTCCTACTCATGTAAATGACCTGTTCCTGTTCCTGTTCCTGTTTCTGTTTCTCATTCTCTTTCCTCAAATTGTCTTCACAGACAATTTTTTTTACCTAAAATTTTTATGTAACCAAAAGGTTACATATTTTTAACCATGCGCAGAGATGTATTCCAGGCGATCGCGGATCCCACACGCAGGTCCATCATTGAAATGGTTTCCGAAAAATCACTCAACCTGAATGCGGTAGCTGATCATTTTTCCATCAGCAGGCCTGCCATTTCCAAACACATCAAAATACTTGAGGAATGCGGGCTTGTTATCATCAGGCAGCAGGGCAGGGAAAGAGTTTGCAGCGCCAACCTCAGGGAACTCAAAAGGGTCTCAGGCTGGGTTGACCAGTACCGGCATTTCTGGACCAGCAAACTGGATGCGCTTGACCAGCATCTCAAATCAAAAAAGTCTTCATCCAAAAAAATAAACAAATGAAAAATGAACCTTTTGTAATCGAAAGAGTTTTCGACGCCCCGGTCGAAATGGTATGGAAAGCCATCTCTGATAAAAATGAAATGAAGCAATGGTATTTTGATCTTGCTGATTTCAAAGCAGTACCCGGATTCAGTTTCAGCTTTGAAGGTGGAACAGAAGCGAATACCTATGTGCATCTCTGCCGGGTAACAGAAGTGATCCCGCTGAAGAAACTAAGTTATACCTGGGTCTACCAGGGATATGAAG
>CAYWSQ010000260.1:0-4258 GCA_964460925.1 uncultured Flavisolibacter sp.
GTTCTGAAACCGGCGTGCTGAAATCATAATAAGAGATGGGAATGAAAGAAGACCGCGGATCAAAGCTGCGCACCTTGTATTGATCGTCGGGCAATTGCACAAATGAATGATGCACCCTCAGTGTAAAAGCTTCGGGAGATGGTGAAACCGACTGAACAAAGTTTCCGACAACGCCATCGGTATTCACAAAGCTGATACTGCCTTCCAGTTCCGTGTTCATGGGAAAATTTTTTGTTCCCTGCGGGTAAATAGCCGACCGGGTGGAATCCATTGTAAAAACACCCTGCTTCATGGTGTTGATGCGGTTGGCAGCCTGCATGGCATCACGCAAAATAAAACGGGTGGCATCTACCAGTACCTTACCATTGCTTTCAGCGAGTATGCTGAATCCCCATAAAGTGGAACTCGCGAATGATTGTTCCGCCGCACGTTGTTCGGCCTTATCACCTGAAGTGGCACGGTAGCCATAATTGGGCTGCACCATCAAAAGTTTTTTCCCGGCCCTGTCAAACCGCACGATGCGGTCAGCACCGAGCGATCCACGGTCGAGGCCAATATCATTCGAGCCAAGTCCGGCAGGCAATGAGGTTACATACAAAATTTCTTTACCTGGTTCCACTTCAAGGTAGATGCGCCCATTTGTGGCATCATGGTAATAGTTGATAAATCCCGGTTGTTTTTTCATCCCGGCAGTGATCCTGGCTATGGAAGGAAGTTGCGCAAAAAGATTTGAACTCACTATAGTGAGAAGTAGGAGAAATAGCTTTGGCATGTGTGAAAATTTATGATTAAATCTAAGTAATTATAATATAGCCGGGAAGACGGAAAGACGGTAAGTAGTGTCTTCCATTTCGATATTGTTTAAAGATTCTGGCTTCTAGTCTGATCACTGATAAACTACTTACCGTCTTTTCGTCTTCCCGGCCTTACATTTTTTTTATTGTTGACTAGGGGTAAAGCTTCAGTGAGTTGTTGTTCTATAAATTAGTTTTGCACGCAGTCAGCTATAAAAGGTCTTTTTACCATGAGCTCAGGATGGAATTAAACGAACCGGATCTGATCGGCCGTTTGCAACAGCGCGATGGAAAAGCGTTTGAACAGGTTTTTAAAACCCATTTTAAAAGCCTGCATGGCTATGCTATTTCCATTTTGCAGGACGAAGTAATGGCCGAGGAAATGGTGCAGAATGTATTTTACAAACTGTGGGAGAGGTCAGAACATATCAATATTTCCGGCCCGATAGCAGCCTACCTCTACCGCGCTGTGAATAACGAAAGTCTCAATCACCTGAAACATAAAAAAGTGAGAGCGGAACACCAGATGTTTGTTGTTCACAAAGGTGAAACCGGGCAGGGCCCCGCATCTGATACCATCCAATTGAAAGAGCTCCAGGCTAAACTCAGGGAAGCTTTGCAGGATCTGCCCGAACAGTGCCGCACAGTTTTCCAGTTAAGCCGGTTTGAATCATTACGTTACAGGGAGATCGCCGAAAGACTTGGCATTTCGGTTAAAACAGTGGAGAATCACATGGGCAAGGCATTGAAAACACTCAGAACGAAGCTGGCTGATTTCCTGGTTCTGATATTATTATTTATAAACAGCAAATTCTAGCACGTGAGTGAAGCACAACATATAAATGATGATTTGCTGGTAAAATATTTACTGGAAGAAACCTCCGCTGAGGAAACGGAAATGGTGGAGCAATGGCTGCAGCAGGATCCAGCCAACCGCAAATATTTTGATGAGCTGATCAGCGCCTGGGAAAAAAGCAGGGAACTGGAAGCCTCTTCATCCGTTCCGGCTGATGCAGCCTGGCAAAGGTTCCAGGAAAGAATTTTAATAGAAGAGAAAACACCGGTGGTTCAGCTTCGCAGCAGTAGAACCTGGTGGCGTATTGCAGCCCTGTTCATTGTAATGGCTGGCCTGGCCTTCCTGGCCTATCAAATGATGACGTTCGAAAACGAACCAGTTCAACTGGCTTTGAATTCAGGAAATGCTGTACTAAATGATACATTACCTGACGGTTCGGTGATCACTTTGAATAAAAATTCATCCCTGGTTTATCCTGAATCATTTAAAGGAAACCAAAGACCTGTAAAACTTCAGGGTGAAGCCTTCTTCAATGTGAAGCCTGATCCCAAAAAACCCTTTGAAGTTATGGTGAATGATGTAAGGGTTGTGGTACTGGGCACTTCTTTCAATATAAAATCAGTGAATGGGGTTACCGAGGTGATTGTGGAAACAGGCCTGGTGAGAGTAATACGCGGAGAGCAGTCTGTAGAACTTCACCCGAAAGAAAAACTTATTGTAAATCCGCGGGATTCCGCACTCATTCCTGCAATAGAAGAGGAGCAATTGTACAATCATTACAGGAGCAGGGAATTTGTTTGTGACAATACCCCGCTCTGGAAACTGGTAACGGTTTTGAACGAGGCCTATGATGTTAACATTACGATCGAGAGGAATGAACTCAAAAACCTGCCTCTTGATGTTACTTTTTCCAATGAATCCATCGATGTGATCCTCGATATCATCAGGGAAACCTTCAATTCATACAATATCCAGGTTGTGCGCCGGGATAATCATATCATCTTGCGTTAGAATCATCATTATGAAAATTCAATTAAGAGCCCTGCTGATCGGGCTGGGGCTGATCATTTCGGGAATTTCAGTAGCGCAGTCCCTGCTGAACCAGCCTGTTTCCATGGAGCTGAACCGGCAGCGCCTTGATCATGTGTTGGAGATCCTGAGCAATAAGGGTAATTTTTATTTTTCCTACCATAGCAATATTGTTAAGAAGGATAGCCTGGTAACCGTGGCAGCTTCCACCAAAACAGTTAAACAATGGCTTGAGATCCTGTTACCCGATCATTTTGAATTCAGGGAAAGCGGGAATTATATCATCATCCGTAAAGCACCGGTTAAACTCACATTCATTACCAATAAGGCAGTAACAGAAGACAAATTTTATCTAGTCAGCGGGTATGTGCTGGATGATGCTACCGGCGACTGGATCCCCAATGCAAGCATTTACGAGACCAGCCTCCTGGTGTCCACGCTTACCAATGCGAGTGGGTATTTCAAACTTCGTTTCAAACAAAAAAATAAAAAGCTATATCTCACCGTAAGTAAGGAATATTACCGAGATACAAGTTTTGTACTGGATCCGGGCTTCAATCAGCAGGTGACTGTAACACTGTTGCCCCGCTCATCCGGTGAATACACCATCATTGGTCCCGATGATTATTTTGCCCCGGAAGAACTAAAGCTCAGGGTAAAACAGGCAGATTCGTCGGTGGTGGAATACACTTATATAAAATCAGACTCCGCCAAAGTGGAGAAGACCAGGATGGGTGGCTGGCTGGCCACTTCCCAGCAAAAGATACAGGGACTGAACATCCGCAATTTTTTTGCTTCAAGGCCCTTCCAGCTTTCCATTACACCCGGACTCGGTACGCATGGTCAACTGAGTCCCCAGGTAGTGAACCATTTTTCATTGAACCTATTCGGGGGTTATAACGGTGGTGTGGATGGTGTGGAGATCGGTGGTTTGTTCAACATCGATAAAAAATCTGTACGTTATTTCCAGTCGGCCGGGCTGTTCAATATTGTTGGGGGTTATATGCACGGTTTCCAGGTAGCAGGTATCAATAATACTGTATTGGATTCGGTAGTGGGCTTCCAGGCAGCCGGCGTGAATAACATCGTGAAGGGAAAAATGAATGGGTTCCAGGTTGGTGGTGTTTACAACCATGTAACGGAACAGGTGAATGGCGTGCAGGTGAGTGGTGTAGGAAATTTTGCACGAAGGGATGTGAGCGGTGTACAGGTGGCAGGTGTCATGAATTTCAGCAACCGTACATTGAATGGTGTGCAGGTAAGTGGGGTGATCAATTATGCGAAACATGTGAAAGGTGTTCAGGTGGGACTGATCAATATTTCCGATACATCAGAAGGTCTTGGTATTGGATTGATCAACATCGTTTTCAAGGGATATCATAAACTTTCATTTTATGCAGATGAGATCGTGAATGCCAATGCGGCATTTAAGACCGGGAGCAGGCGTTTGTACAATATCCTGCAGGCGGGTATGAATTTCAGCGACAGTAATGAAGTGTTTACTTTCGGTTATGGCTTTGGAACCGAACTGAAAATGGGTAAAATATTTTCAGTGAATCCTGAATTCACGCTGCAGCATTTATACCTGGGTTCCTGGGATTATGCCAACCTGCTGGGCAAGGCAAAACTCAACCTGAAC
>CAYWSQ010000260.1:4268-5048 GCA_964460925.1 uncultured Flavisolibacter sp.
CGGCTTGGGAAGTACCTGTCCTTGTTCGGCGGTCCCGTTGTGAATGTATATTATTCAAAACAGGATGTGAAGTTTGATGGCTACAGGCTTAAGATCCCTCCTGCAGGTTATAAAACCTATGACCTGGGGTCAAATGTTAAAGGATGGTTAGGATGGAACGCGGGACTCAATTTTTTCTAAACCAGGATAGGGGTATTTGTAGGGGCAGTTGTTATCCCTTTAAATAACCATCATGACCAACCCTAACGAGAAAGAATACCCGATCACTATCAATACAACTATCCGTTCTTTATTCACCCTGCTCCTCTTATTTATTTGTGCAACTGTCTTTGCGCAGCCTGATCTCCCTTCCCAGCATTTACGTGGTATTATAGTTGACCAGGTGCTGCAGACACCTGTTGAAGGTGCTACCGTTACCATTGTCACTGATAAGAAATCAGTGGTAACAGATGCCAAAGGAATTTTTCGTTTCTCCAGCCTGCCCATTGGCAGTAAGCAGATCGTAATAACTGCTGTAGGCTATAAGGAGATCGTGCTCGACCAGGTACAACTCAATTCTGGGAAAGAACTTGTGCTGAACATCAGCCTGGAACAAAAAGTAAAACCGGAAGAGGCTGTAGTTATCAAAACCAGCAGTAAAAAGAACCGTCCACTCAATGAAATGAGCATGGTGAGTGCCCGTGCTTTTACTGTTGAGGAAACACAGCGGTATGCAGCGGCAGTGAATGACCCTTCCAGGATGGCCACAGCTTTTCCTGGTGTGGTAACCGCGGATGACGG
>CAYWSQ010000261.1:0-4978 GCA_964460925.1 uncultured Flavisolibacter sp.
TCTTTCAGGATCACAATAGATCCTTGAGAAACCAGCTACGATCATTTCATCACCGGCTGAATGAAAAAGATCGTCGGTATACCAATCTGTCAGTTTCAACATTTCGGCTAACAGGTAATCTTTATCTACAACATACCCTTCCATGCCTGGAATATGCAACGAAGAATGAGGAATGTGAAGGATGATCTTGTTTTTCATGATCAGCGAATTTACCTGACATCTTTTTTCATCAGCCAGTCTCTCTGCAGGTCGCTGCCCAGCAGAAACTCTGTTTCACCAAATTTTTCAAAGCCCCATTTTTCATAAAACGCCAGGGCTCTATGATTCTTCTCCCAAACCCCAAGCCATAAAACTTCTTTTTGTTTTTCCTTTGCCACCTCAATAGACAGTTCCATCAGCAATGACCCAACACCTTTGCCGATAAATTCTGGCAAAGCATACAGCCTTGCGATCTCAAGGCCCTTAACATCTCCAAGGCTGTTAGGTTTCCTGGCATCCCTGAGTTTTACATAACCCGCAACCGCATCACCATCGAAGGCCAGGTAAAATGTATTTTCTGCAGCCCCTACTTCCAGCATCAGCTTTCCTTTTGTGAACTGTTCATTCAGAAACTGGTCCATATCCTCTTTGGAATTGTCTGCAGCAAATGCATGGTAAAAAGTTTCATGGCTGATATCCGCGATCAGTTTCGCGTCTTCTTTTGTTGCCAGCCGGTAAGTCAGGCTCATGATTTCAATTTACGAAGCTGGTTTTTCATTAAAGGAAGTTTTTTGCCAATGCTATTGATAAAAAGGAAATCATCACTCCCCTGTAATTTTTACCTTCGTTTTATGAGCAGCCAACTGGTAGAAGATGAACAGTACATGCACCAGGCCCTGGTGCAGGCGGAAAAAGCTTTCGCGGAGGATGAAGTACCGGTTGGTGCTGTGATCGTGATGAATAAAAAGATCATTGCGCGTGGCTATAACCAGGTGGAAAAATTAAAGGATGCCACAGCTCATGCCGAGATCATCGCGCTTACGTCCGCATTCAGTTTTTTGGGAAGTAAATACCTGCCGGAAGCCAGCCTGTATGTAACGGTTGAGCCCTGCCTCATGTGTGCCGGAGCCTTGTACTGGAGCAAGATCGGCCGGATTGTGTATGGGGCTACTGATGAAAAAAACGGGTACCTCCAGGCTACTGGCGGAAGGTCTCCTTTCCATCCAAAGACTGAGATTGTAAAGGGGGTCCTCGGAGGGGAATGCGGAATGCTGATGAAATCATTCTTCAGGGGGAAACGTTGAAGAAAGCCAATGGCTGTTGGCCGTTGGCTGTTGGCTTGAGTGGCTTAAAGTTCGCGTAGTTCTTTTACCGCCAAGAAAACCAGCCTTCGCTGAAGCTATGGCTGGCGAAGAAAGGAGATTGCCCAGAATTTTTAACCGCCAAGGAAAGAAGGGGCAGAAGGGAACCCCAAGAAATTTTATAGCGTCTTTTTTCTTTGTGAGTAATAAAGTCTTGCAGCTTGAAGCTTGTAGCTTGTAGCTTGCAACTATAAAATATACCGTTATGACCGCCAAAACACTTCCCTCCAAAGTAGCCTGCCTTAATCCTAATACAGGAAGGATCATGAACATAGACAAGGGCACCTACGAACTGTTTTCGAAAGCCATCTATCACACACTCAAAAAAAAGAAAGACCTGAGTTTTACGGAAATCGTTGAGGGTGTACGTGAGTGTTTTCGCGAACAGAAAACAAAATTTGATGGTGCTATTGAATGGTATTCGATCTCTGTCAAAAACGACATGCATGCCCGCAATGTGATAGAAGTATTCACTGAAAAAGGAAAAAAACTGCACCGCCTTAAAAAATAAGGGACCATTTTTCAATGGTCCCCCAGGAGTTTATATAGCCGGTCTTCCATGTCAGGGTTTGTCCCACCATACCTTGCCATACTGCGTATTCACACCACCAAACTGGCGCTGCAGCGCTTCGTTATAATTCTCTTCATTATTAAAGGCTTCATTATCAGGATAACCCAGGCGGGTAGGCACTGCCTTACCGCCAGGCTGCACCAGGTTATTGGGATAACCGGTTCTTCTCCACTCCGCCCATGCTTCATAACCATGCATGAACAGGTGAACGTAACGCTGGTTGGAGATCTGTTCGATCGCTCTTGCAGGATCATAGGTTACTTCGGCATTGGCCATATAAGTTGCCAGGCCTGTTGTACCTCCGGTCCACTGGCGGAAGGATTGTTCAATGGCCGCATTATAATGGGTAGTTGCCGTTGCATCACCACCAGGGATCCATCCGCGCTTGGCTGCTTCTGCCATCGCGAATAAAGCCTGGGCATAAGTAACCAGGTAAACTGGTGCATTTTGCGCGTAGATGGCCGTACCGAGTAATGAAACAGTCTGGGTATTTGGAATACCAACCTGCGTTCCGAACTCCAGTCCTTCATACACGCCACCTGCCAGTGTAGGTTTGCCAAATACAGGAAGTCTTGGATCATTCAAAGGTTTCATATAATCCACCAGTGTTTCAGTTAGCGCCCACCATTCACGGCTCTGGGCCACCACCTGTCCATACCAGTAATTCTGGTTGTTGGCATCTACCAGGTGTTTGAAAACAAAATTATCAGCATTGGAAGCCATAATGCCATTATTCATGGCCTTGTTGAATTCCGTGGTTCCCTTTTGCGCATCCACTTCAGAAAGACGAAGGGCCATCAGCATGTGAATGGTGTTGCCGAATTTTTTCCACTTGTTCATGTCACCACCATAGATAATATCGCTGCCGATGGTACCTGCAGTGATCATGGCATTGGCCTCATCCAGTAAAGCGAAAAGCGCATTGTAGATGGATTGCTGTGTGTCGTATTCAGGAGTAAAATCTTCCTGGCCTTTCAATGCCTGGGAGAAAGGCACATCACCCCAGCGGTCAGTGATGTTCCAGTAATAATAGGCTTTAAGGATTTTAGCTACCGCCAACTGGTTGGCTGTAGGCATGGGGTTCAGGTCTGTAGCGGTCAACACCGTTTCAATATTCATCAGCGGACCGGTGTACCATCCATAAAAACTGGTACTGCCTTCGGGATACAACGAGGCTCCCACATACTGGGTCTCGGCAAGGTACTGGGCCATAAATTCACCCTGCGGTGAAGAGCTCAGTCCGGGTAATGATAACATGGCATTTGCCAGCAATTGAGCGGCTGAAGCCTGGCTTGGCTGGTTGGGATTCCTGTTGATGTCGGAATCGAATTTATTACAGCCCGTTACCAGACTGGCTGCAAGCAGCATTATCAGATATATCTTTTTCATGGGCTTCGTTTAAAAGATGATGTTTAAGTTGATACCAAAAGAACGCACTGTATTGGCCTGGCCTGATTCAAACCAGCTCACAGATTGCGCACCGGTTGAGTTTTCGGACGGGTCAACACCTTTCGGTGCTTTCTGCCAGATCATGGCAGGATTGCGTGCGATCAGGGCGAGGTTCACAGAGTTGAAAGGAAGCCTTCCCAATACTTTTTTTCCGAAGGAATAACCCAGGCGTACTTCACGCAGCTTGATGTAAGATGCTTCGTACAGCCAGTCGTCATAAATCCGCCTGCCTGTAACACCATAATAAGTCTGTGGGTTTACATAAGCAGTTACGGGCTGTTTGGTATTAGCATTCATACCTACCACTTTCACACCTCCTCCATCGGCCAGCGGATCACGTACATTCTTTCCTTTATCATTCAGTTCGGCCGTGATGGCATGCTGCCCTGTTCTTACGGCCAGCATTTGTGAGCGGCTGAAGAACAATCCGCCTTTCTGGAAATCAATCATCGCTGAAAGATCAAACCCGAAGAAGCGGAAGGTATTCAGGAAACCACCTGTATAATCAGGAAGCACTGAACCAAAATCATGAGTGGATGTGGTCCACAAAGGAAGATTGTTATTATCCAGCAGGATGAGACCAGTAGCGGAATCACGCTGATAGGTTGGCCCGATCAGGCTTCCGTAAGGTTTTCCTACATAGGCATTAAGATATGTGGTAACACTCGAATAAGTGGTGGAACCATAAGGATACACATTCATATCGGGACCGATCTCCTCCACCATGCTGCGGTTGCGGCTCAGGTTGAGGGTTGATTCCCAACTGAAGGATTTGGTCCGGATAGGTGAACCGGTCAAAGTAAGTTCGATACCCTTGTTGCTGATCAAACCAGCATTGATGATAGCTGCGCTGAAGCCGCTGGTTCCGGAAACATTAAGGTCAATGATCTGGTTCTTGTTCTTCTGCTCATAATAAGTGAAGTCAACACCAAGCCGGTTGTTGAAAAACTTGAGGTCGATACCAGCCTCGTAAGAATGCGCGAAAGAAGGTTCGATGTTAGGATTGTTCAATGCATCGGGAACAAACAGGGTATTGGTACCGGAATACACGGTTCCAATGCCAAAGAATGGTGAGGTCCTGAACGGATCGAGGTCCGCACCTGCTTTCGCATAACTCAATCTAACCTTACCGAATGACAATGGTCTCCATCCCATCAATTCACTGAATACAAAACTTCCGGAGAGTGAAGGATACCAGTAGGAATTATTGGCTTCTGGCAGGGTTGATGAATTGTCGTTCCTGATGGAAGCGTCAATGAAATAAGTATTCTTATAACCGAATGAAGCCATGCCATACATGCTCCTGATCTCTTTTCTCAGGAGGTAGGATGAAGTGGCCGGCCTGTCGATGGAGGCATCAATATTATAGAAACCAGGGGCAGACAATCCACCCACTGTAGCCATGGAGAGGTAATTGTATTTACGTTTGTAAATGTTGGCCCCGATATTGGCATTGAGAGAAAAATCTCCCCAGCCTTTATTGTATGATCCAAGGAATTCGTAGTTCAGTTCACGGTTCTGGAATTTACCGCTTGAAAAAGCAGGAACCCTTCTTCCACCGAATGCCTGTCTTTCTTCTATGTTCTGCGTGAACATATCACCTCTTACAAAACCACTA
>CAYWSQ010000262.1:0-4953 GCA_964460925.1 uncultured Flavisolibacter sp.
AGTACCAACAATTAAAAAGATCTCCGCTTTTTTCATAATCTGTGTAGCCTTGTCCATCATGGGAACAGGCTCTTCGAACCATACAATATGAGGCCGCAACTGTCCCCCATCATCTGCCAGGTCGCCCATTTTGATATCACCTTCAACAGGAAAAATCTTTTCTTCATCATTCACGCTTCTCATTTTCAGGATCTCTCCATGCAGGTGTGTTACCTGTGTTGATCCTGCTTTTTCGTGGAGATCGTCAATATTCTGCGTGATGATATGAACATCAAATTCTTTTTCAAGTTCCGCAAGTATCCTGTGGCCCTTGTTGGGTTGTGCTTCTCTAACCTGCCTGCGCCGCATGTTATAAAATTCCTGCACCAGTGCCGGGTTCCTTCTCCATGCTGTTGCGGTGGCTACTTCATTGATGTCATAGCCCTCCCACAAGCCATCAGAATCGCGGAAAGTTTTTAATCCACTTTCGGCGCTAATCCCTGCGCCTGTGAGTACTACCAGTTTTTTTTTACTGCTGGGGGTTGAATGCGGCATGGCTCAATATCCTTTTACAGTCTTGCGGATGATGGAATCTTTCTGCGCCATGGTAAGTTTGGAATTATAGAGGTAAAGGGCAGTTTCCCAATCACCATACACTGGATTAGGCAGCATGATAAAGCGGTTACCGAATTCGGCGGACAATTGTCTTGTCACGAGGTTACGGTCCTCTACAGTACGTTTATCATAGAGATCACTGAAGTCGGCCAAGTTATCACCCATCAGCAGCACCACCTCGTAATTCTTTAAAATTTTCTGGCGGCGTCCTTCCTTGCTGGAGATTCCCTGTTTCAGAACCAGGTGTTCATTATCGGCATTGGGCAGGTTATATTTTTTGAGATTGCTGAGTGTGCCGGCACGCTCTGCTTCATCACGGTTGGTGATATAAAATATGGTGATGCCTTTTGAAGCAGCATAGTGCAAAAACGAAGGTGCACCCGGAACCGTATCAGCTATGCCCAGGCTTGTCCATTGCGACCAGCTTGCAGGTTCATAATCCTTACCCTGCAGTACCTGTTTTACATCGTACGCACTGTTGTCGAGAATGGTTTCATCAATATCAGTAATGATGGCTTTGGGTTTACCGGTGTTGTTGACAGACTGGTCAATCCGCAGCCTTGCGATATTGAAGGCCTGGAAACATAAAGCTTTGTACTCGGCTGCCTGCTGCTGGAATAAAGAGGCGAATAATTTTCCATCAGCAATGGAAGTGACCTGTGAGGATTGCGGCAGGTTTTTGGTTGTAGAGCATGCTGAAAAAGCCAGCAGGGCAATGAACAGAAATCTTTTCATTTCTTTTTATTGAACATCAAAAATACAAAGCCTGCCAGGGGGAGTTTGGAATTTTTTTTGATAGATAGTAATAAACCGAGAATTATGGCAGAACAAAGATTTGAATTATTGCTAGATGGAGTTCCTTACGCGGTAAAGGCCACTCCTTTTGAATTTAATACAGAAACAAGGTATAAAGTCAATTACAATGGGAATGAACACATTTTCACCTGGGATTCCAGTGTGGGCCGGCTGGCGCCGATTGATGATGATGCGGCAGTGATTCCTGATAACCTGGAACGAGCAATTGCAGAACGGTTGCAGTTCAGTAAAAAGATATAGTATGGGCCGGCGGAATGCCGGTCTTTTTTTTAAGTCAAAAGTCAAAAGGCAAAAGGCAAAAAAGGTGGAATGTTAAGATGGGAAATGCTTTTAAACGCAAAGCACGCAATGAAACGCAAAGGAGACGCAGAGAATTTTCGAAATTCAGATGTTACTTACCGCCTCCGGCAACCGGCTATGCCTTTTTTCCAAAAATATTATCAGACTTTCATGCCAGCCAATTCTAATACCACTTTCCACTCTTCCTCTGTAACCGGCTGCACGGAAAGCCTGCTGATGCGAAGCAGCGCCATTTCCTTCAGTCTTTTATCAGCTTTAACCTGTTTCATGGTCACCGGTTTCTTTAAAGGTTTAACTGTCTTCAGTTTCACCGCTACCCAGGCCTCTTCTTCAGTAGTCGGATCCTGGAAAGCTTCCTTAGTTACTTTCGCTATGCCGGTGATAGCGAGGCCTTCATTACTGTGGTAAAAAAATACCTGGTCACCTTTTTTCATTGACCTTAAATGATTTCTCGCGGCATAATTGCGGATACCATCCCAGGTGGTTTCTCCATCACTCACCAGTTGGTCGAAACTATAAACGGAAGGTTCGGATTTAACAAGCCAGTACATATATACGTTAGTTGATCGTGAAAGAATTTTTCAAAGTTATCAATCCACGCCACATTACTTACCGTAATTATTCCAACAACTTTTTAATTAACCATAATTCAAAAACCAGGAACATGAAAAAGATCTCATTGGCAGTATTACTGCTGGCATCCTTCTCTTTTGCCGCAATGGCACAGGACCAGGTGAAAAAAGAAAAGACCGTTGAAGTAGGCGGTGCACCGATGTATGCTTCAAAAAATATAGTGGACAACGCCGTTAATTCCAGGGATCATACCACGCTGGTGGCTGCGGTAAAAGCCGCAGGGCTGGTAGAAACCCTGCAGGGAAAAGGCCCTTTCACGGTATTCGCACCGGTGAACAGCGCTTTTGATAAATTGCCTGAAGGAACCGTTGCTACCCTCCTGAAACCTGAGAACAAAAGCCTGCTTTCATCCGTGCTGACTTATCATGTAGTGGCTGGAAAACTAGATGCGAAAGAAATTCAGAAATGGATGAAAAAGAATGCAGGAACGGCCGAATTGAAAACCGTGCAGGGTGGTAAACTATGGATTATGGAGAAAGACGGTAAGTGGTGGATCAAAGATGAAAAAGGTGGAATGGCCATGATCACCATCAGTGATGTGTACCAGAGCAATGGGGTGATTCACGTGGTGGATACGGTGTTGATGCCGCAGTAAGTGCTGGCTACTAGCTGCTAGAAGCTAGCAGCTAGTAGCTCACAAATTACCACCCGCTCGTCAATACATCCGCAAGATGCATGGTTTTTATCCTGTGATTTTTCTGGTCAATATATCCCTGCAAATGCATGAGGCAGGACAAATCAGTTGACACCAGGTATTCTGCTCCCGTGGCTAAAGCATTTTCCACTTTCTGCTCCGCCATTGCAATGGAGATGGGTTCGAATTTTACAGCGAAAGTGCCCCCGAAACCGCAGCAGGTTTCCACATCGTTCAGTTCCGTGACCTCGAGTCCTTTCACGTTTTGTAATAAAATTCTTGGTTCATTCTTGATGCCGCATTCACGCAAACCGGCACAGGAATCATGGTATGTTGCCTTGCCATTTAATACGGAGCCAAAATCAGTGATCCCGATTTTGTTGACGAGAAAATCAGACAGTTCGTATATGTTCTGGCTGATCGCTTTTACTTCGTTATGCACTGAAGAATTGTCGAACAGCTTACTGTAATAATTCTTTACAAAACCCACACAGCTTGCACTGGGTGCAACTATAAGGGTGTTCGGGTCAAAATCCCTGAGGAATTTGGAGCATACTTCCCGGGCATCATCCCAGAAACCTGCATTGAAGGCAGGCTGGCCGCAACAGGTCTGGTTGGGATTGTAACTCACCTCACAACCGGCTTTCTCCAGCAGGCGGATCATGTTAAAAGCCGTTTGCGGGTAAAGCTGGTCTACGAAACAGGGAATAAAGATCTGGACCTTCATGCTTATTTTTTTCCTTCCTTCAATTGTTCGTTCAGGATCATCATTTTGATAGCGGTGAATGCAGCTTCTTAACCTTTATTCCAGAGCACACCTCCTATCCTTTCGCGTGCCTGGTTATCGTCGTTCACCGTAAGCACACCAAAAATCACGGGTACCTCCATGCTTAAATTCAATTCTGTAATGCCAGTGGTAACTGACTGGCACACATATTCAAAATGCGGGGTGCCGCCCCTGATCACACAACCCAGCGCTATAAAAGAGGAAGGCGCATTATTGTATGCCCAGTACTGCCTGATGGCGAAGGGGAGTTCAACGGCGCCGGGAACAGTAATGGTTTCTGTTTTAACCCCGTACTGTTTTAATATCCTGGTACAGCCATTTTCCAGTTCATCCACCACATCTGCGTTCCATTCGGTCTTCACCAAAACAACAAGGACATCCTTAAGTTGCCGGATGTCCTCGAGATTTTTGAAAAGTTTGCTATTCGTTACATCTGCCATAATAAAGCTTTAGCTATAGCTGGCCTGTAGCTGCCTAGTCTTCGGTTTTGTAAACGCCTGCCTGGGCGAGGTATCTTTCAGCTTCCACACCAAAACGTGTGTCGGCATATTTGCTTACCAGTTCCTGGTAAAGATCTACCGCCTGCTTTTTATCATTCATTACGCGGTCAGCAAAATAGGCGGCAAAAAACAGGTATTCGGAACTGTTCTGCCTGTCTTTTTCAAATTCATGGGCTGCTTTTTTATAGCTGCTCAGTGCATCTGCATTTTTGTTGACACCCGCATAGGCATCACCCAGTAATTTATAAGCCCTGGCCTGTACAGGTTTGCTGTCAGTTGAAAAATCTTTCAGGTGGTTCACTGCTTTTTGAAATTCTCCCGCCTTGAGTGCCATAGCACCTGCATAATAATCTGCAAGGTTGCCCGCGGCGGTTCCGTCATACTGGTCGGCGATTTTTTCGGCACCGGCAAACTGTCCGTCGCCCTTGAGGGTTTTCTGAACGGAATCCTGCATGAAATAAGATTCCGCTTTCCAGATGGCTTCAGCAGCCTTTTCTTCTTTTGGCGCTTTAACCAGGTATTTATAGGCCAGCCATCCGCCTCCCAAAAGGATTACTGCACCGGCAGCGATCATAAGGCCGCGGCCATTGCGGGTCCAGAAATCTTTAGCACGTACAACCACATCCTGGTCGGTTCCTGCATTGGGGCGTGCATGTTTTACTTCAGCCATGAATCAATATTTGTTTAAG
>CAYWSQ010000263.1:0-4882 GCA_964460925.1 uncultured Flavisolibacter sp.
GGATGATCGACAAGATCGAACCATATTTCAATGGAGGGCTGCTGCTTGAACTGAAAGGGGGAGAAAAGATAGAGGTCAGCCGCAGGCAGACTGTGAAGTTCAAGGAAATGATGAGTCTTTAATCAATCACAAATCTGGAAAAGAATATCATCATGCTCGCATGATGTAGAAATGAATTGCTATGAACAGGAATATTTTATTGATCGTTTTACTGGCTGCTTCAGTCGCAGCCTGTGCACAAAAATCGCAGGCACCGGCTATCACAGAAGTTACACGTATCGAGAACATCCTCGCGTCGGATGATATGCGTGGCCGCAGAGCCGGTACTCCTGATATTGACAGGGCCGCGGATTTTATTGCAAAAGAATTCCAGAGAAGCGGATTGAAGCCTTTAAAGAATAATAATTTCCTGCAGCAGTTTAAGATGGTGCGTCCCAAGCCGGTTGAAGTCAAGGCCGAGATCAATGATGTGGAGCTTGATGGCAAACAGGTGATGATAATAACATCGCAGGCGGAAATGAAAGTGGATGAAGAGTCAGGTTATGAATGGGTGCGCATCAGTGCAGGAGAAAATCTTGGTGAAAAATCCCGCGCTTTCATTGATGCGGGAAAGAACCTGGTGGTGATGGTGGATACCAGCTTCACGCAGAGTTTTCCACGCCTGTCTTTTTACAGGAACCAGATCTTCCCCAGGACAACCTCCGTGATTTTTGTATTGGGAAATCATGAAGCCAAAAAATACAAGTTCAAGGCAGAACACACGATCACCGAAATACCTTACGCCAATGTTGTGGGCATGCTGGAAGGTAAAAGCAGGCCGAATGAATATGTGATTTTTTCGGCGCATTATGATCACCTGGGCGTTACCAGGCAACCAAAGAACGGCGACAGTATTTACAATGGCGCCAACGACAATGCCGCTGGTACTACTGCCGTGATCCTGCTGGCAGATCATTACAAAAAACTTGCTGCCAATGAAAGGACCATCATTTTTGTTGCGTTCACAGCCGAAGAGTCAGGTGGTTTTGGATCAAGGTATTTTTCACAGCAACTGGATCCCAAACAAGTGATGGCCATGTTCAATATTGAAATGATCGGCACTGAAAGTAGATGGGGAAAGAATTCCGCCTACATCACCGGTTTTGATAAAACTGATATGGGCGCCATTATGCAAAAAAACCTGAAAGGCACTGATTTCAGTTTTCATCCTGATCCCTATACAAAGGAGAATCTTTTTTACCGTTCCGATAATGCCACGCTGGCAAGGTTAGGAGTGCCCGCGCATACTATCTCAACCGCCAAGATGGAAGGTGAACCCAATTATCACCAGCTAACTGATCATGTGGAAACGCTTGACCTGGAAAATATGGCCAGGATCATTCATTCAATTGCCATCAGTGCCACATCCATCATTGCAGGAAAGGACACGCCTTCCCGGGTTAAACCTGATTCCCTGAATTGAGAAGTGCATTTTGCATACTCATCATTTTTCTGATCCCGTTCGTGCTTCATGCACAGGTGAACAGCCTGGTAAGTGTGATGGAACTCAGGGAGGATGTGCAGGTGCTGGCATCCGACAGTTTAAAGGGAAGAAAAAATTATACGCTGTTTAATTTGAAGGCAGCGGAATACATTGCTGCTTCCTTCCGGAAAGATTCACTTTTATTCATGGAAGGTGAAAATGATTATATCATTCCCTTCAATCCCAATGGTAAACTCAAAAATAAATGGAAGGATGCGCAGGGACGTTACGATCCCACACGTGTGCTTTATAATGTGATCGCCAGGATCGAAGGCCGGTCAAAGCCGGAAGAGATCGTGATCTTTTCAGCGCATTTTGATCATATTGGTGATGAGGGAAGCAAAGAAGACCCGGTTTCAAACGGAGCCAATGACAATGCTTCCGGTACGGCAGCGGTGATGGCGCTCGCCCGGTATTTTGCCAAAACAGGAGGCAATGAAAGAACTTTGATTTTTTGTGCGTTAGGCGGGGAGGAACTTGGATTATTGGGTTCCCGCTGGTTATCACCTGCCATTCATCCCGGATCCATCAAAGCCATGATCAACATAGAAATGATCGGTAGTACCAATGCGGCGGGGCCCGGTCATTTTTTTGTGACCGGTGCTCATTATTCCAGCCTCGATGAAATTCTAAAAAAAAACCTGGAGGATGATGAAGTGAAAATGGTGGAAGATCCCACCCCGGATAAAAATTTATTTTACCGCTCCGACAACCTGCCTTTCGCGGAAAGAGGTGTGCCGGCTCATACAATTATGAGCAGTAATGATTATGATGATTGTTACCATGCAGTCTGCGACGAATGGGAGCGGCTGGATTATGAGCACATGAAAAAAATAGTGGAAGCCATTATTAAAGGTACCCGCACCATCATTAACGGAACTGATACACCTACCAGGATCCGCCAGCGTATCAATTATCCTTACTAGCTTACCAGGTGTGCCTGGTGAATGGCTGATGACATTTCAGCAATGAGTGAAGCATCTTTTTCAATAGCGTTGCCAATTACGATCACATCGGCTCCAGCCTTGCAATTGAGATAAGCTTTTTCTGCATCACGGATGCCGCCACCAATGATCAGGGGAATATCAATATGATGGGAAACAGTGCGTATCATTTCTTCGGGGATTGGTTTTTTGGCCCCGCTGCCGGCATCCATGTAGATGAGCTTCATCCCAAGCATTTCACCGGCCATGGCGGTGCACATGGCAATATCAGCCTTGTCGGCCGGTATGGGTGTGGCATTACTGATATAGGAAACCGTAGTGGCCGCGCCTCCATCAATCACCATATAACCGGTTGGAATGATTTCGAGACCGCTTTTTTTCACAAAAGGTGCAGAGATCACATGCTGCCCGATCAACAGGTCGGCATTCCGGCCCGAAATCAATGAGAGGTAAAGCAGGGCATCTGCATGGCGGCTGATCTGCGAAGGACTTCCCGGGAAAAGCAATACAGGGATTGAACAGGTTTCCCTGATCTGCTTGATGCATTCATCAAGATTATCGCTGATCACCAGGCTGCCACCAACAAAAAAATAATCAACCCGCGCATCAACTGCCAGGTTGATGATGTCATTCAGTGAGTTTCGGGAAATTTTATCAGGATCAATGAGTACGGCAAAGGATTTTTTCCCAGCCTTCTTCTTTTCCACCAGTAATGGGTAAACATGCAACTTCATTTGATCCATTAATCTACAAAAATGCAAAACTTTTGCCAATGGCTGGCACATTCACCAGTGTGATACTCATTATTTTAAACGGATGTGTTCAAAATGCAGCAGAATCGGTAGTTTTAAAGACCCGGGGACGATCATGAAGTGTATTTTCACCTGTACCATATTTTTACTCTTTTCCTGCTTTGCAGCGGCACAAAAGCAAAATAATATTTGGGCTTTTGGCTTCCAGTCCGGGCTGAACTTCAATACCTCTCCGGCGAGTTATTTTAAATCAAAAATTGAGGCCGGCAGCCGGATCATTTTTTCCAGTTCCATTTGTGATGCCAATGGTAATCTGAAATTCTATACTGATGGTAATAAGGTCTGGAACCGTGATGGTTTCGTAATGCCCAAATATAAAAACTGGTGGCCCTGGGCATCCGACACCATTGTGCCCCTGGTGGTGCCCCAGCCTGGCAACGATTCCATGTATTATTATTTCGGGATCGCGAGAGGGTTGAATGAACACCAGCTCATCTCTTTTACTACCAGGATGTACAACCCGGGAGACCTGGAAGAAGTTGTTTATCCAAGACCGGCAACAGCCACTTCCTATTATAAAAAGCATACTGCTGATGCATCGCTATTGCTGGCAGCCACAACCCATTGCAATCAAAATGACACCTGGGTAGTGACGCATACCCCTGGGGCAATGAAAGCTTTCCTGGTAACGGAAATGGGCATTAATCCTGTTCCGGTTATTTCTGCAATTGATAACAGTATCATCCCTGCAACCATCATCAAAGAATACGGTCATAATATCAAGTTCTCAGCTAATGGGGAAAGACTTTTATTCCCCCTGCTCAATGAAAATGCCGTGGTGGTGTGGGATTTTGACAATTTCACGGGAAGTTTTTCAAACCCTGTAAAGATCCACACTACAGGTAACGAGTGGTATGAAGATGCCGAACTTTCCGCAGATGGAAATAAGCTGTACATCGGGAGTTATTACACGGAGGAAATAGATCCTGGTGTTTTTGGTGGCGATATTCACAGCATTTACCAGTATGACCTCGAGGCAGGATCTGCAGCGGCCATAGAGCAGTCACGTTTTAAGGTTAACGGGTTTGGCGACCGGGTAGCATGCGTGCGCACCTGTATCCTGCTGCAAAGGACCATGCAACTGGGTCCCGATGGAAAAATTTATGTGAGCATGCGTTTCACCGGAGGCACACCCAATATTGACCTGAGCATGAGTGTAATTGAAGATCCTAATAAAAAAGGTGCTGACTGCCGTTACCGCATGAACCTGGTAAAAACCAAAGTGCAACCGATGTGGATCAATTACAATTATGTGAGATCCGGCAGTTTTTCTCTGAAAGAAAACGGGATACAGATCCAGAACAAAACCTGTTCTGACAAACCTGTAAATTTTTCTCTTCTCTACAATCGCCTGGATTCTGTGAAATGGGATTTTGGTGATCCCGCATCGGGGGCTGCCAATAATTCCACTGCACTGGCACCTCAGCATTTTTACCCGGGTCCGGGTACCTATACGGCCAGGGCATTGATTTATTCAAGGTGCATCATTGATACTGCTGTGAGAACTGTTGTAATCCAGCCGGAAGTTTCCATAAAAGTTCCGGATTTTATTAAAGACACTTTCGCTTGCAGGGGGCAACAACTGGAACTGGATGTGACCACAC
>CAYWSQ010000264.1:0-4784 GCA_964460925.1 uncultured Flavisolibacter sp.
CTTTGTGTGGTACTATCCCTATCATTTATCGCCTGTTTTTTTCTCACTACTTTACTACTTTAGAACTACTTTAAACTAGTCCGGGGTAGTACTCTCACTACTACTTTACTCCCTCCTTTATATAAAGGAGTAAAGTAGTAAAGTACCCGCAGGCATAGCAGTTATTAACTACTTTACTCATGGCCATCAGTTTTGCTCCCGATCATTAGCTTATACCGTGTATCAGGGCTTTTATCTTTCCCGTTCTTTACGATCCATCCCTTTCTTTCAAATTCAGCCTTTAACCCTCCAGCTCTATTTTTGCCTGCCTTGAAATGGCTCATAATTCCTTCAATCACCTCAGCGTATTTTAAAAGGCCATCTTCAAAAACATATTTAAGCCTGGATATTTGCTCATCTTCATTCAATGCGTTTCCTTTCGCTGGCATCAATACCAGTTCCGGTAATCCCTCAGCATTATGGGTAAAGGCGAAGGGATCAAATGGAACATCCCTGGAGCTTTCGCATTTTACCAGACTACAGCCGGCCTGCTCGTCTAATTCAACCTCAATTGTTATTTCAGCCTTATTCAATAGCTCAGATCCTAGGTGCCCTCTGGCATTGTTATCTGTTTTATTCTGGTGTAAAATGTTTACTATATGTAAGTTCCAAGAGGTTGTCAAATGCTCAATCCAGATGACTAGCTCAGTACATTGGTCTGGATCGTTTATGTTTCCTAATAGATCCCTGATTCCATCAATCAGCACCACCTTGAAATTTTCCTCATTGATGGCCTGCTCTATTATTTGCCTTCTGGCTTCAATGTTTTGCCCTCTCAGCATTAATACGCTAATCCATTGGCCGGTGAGTATGAAAACCTTTTCCCTGATCTTCCATACGTGTTTGGCACCTTGTTCGGTATCACATACCAGCACCTCAGCAGCTTTGCCGCCTCCCTGGATATATTGCACGATAAGCCAAACGAGTAGTAAGGTTTTACGGCTCTTTTTCTTACCTATCAAAAGCGAGTGGTTCCCTGGTGTCCATATCGGGGCACCATTTAAGGATAGCAGGGGTATAACTTCCTCCGGCTCCTGTGTCAATAGAAACTGCCTCCAATCGATTGTAAGGGGTATATTAGGGCTTTCTACCTGTGCTTTTACGCTCTGGATAATTTCATTAACCCCTTCCTCAAATTCAGCCTGTGTAGGAAATCCATTTAGTTTTTTCATAGTATTGGATTAAGCCTCCCTGCACTAAATGCCTCCTCAGCGTGACGTAAATATTTATTCACTACTCCCTGGTATTGGGTGGAATTTTCAATAGCTGCTTTCACCTCTGATAGTCCGGTATTGTGACCGCCCAGGGTATAGGATATTTTCCGGACCGTTTCAAACCTTTGACCTTTTTGAGCATTGGCCACCTGAGTAATGGCCCACCTGATCAAACTGGAGGAATCGGAATTAGTATAAACCTGCTTTTGTGGTTTAACCTCAACTTTTCTGGAGTTGAAACGTTTTATTTTTAGAGGCTTTGGGCTGTCATTCCATTTTACATTTTCATCCCAGGAAAGGAAACGAAGTTGTAGAGGGTTCATCCCTTTTCCGGTATCTATTGGAATTTGATACTTTTCAAATAGGTAAAAGCAATGTTCAGCATAATGAGCAAGCTTTTCGGGTTCCTCAATCAAGCATAATGCCCATAGCCCAAAACCGCTAACTGATTTCTGCACCCAGCAAACAAAGGGAAGGTCAATTAGTGCCTGCCGGACTTCTTCAATATCATATTCATGTAGATTGTCAATATCAAGCTGGAGAAATGGATTAAGCCTGATTATATTTTCTGATCCTTTCTTTTTGTAATCACAAACCGCAGAAGGTGTAATACATTGAATAGTTCTTTTTGCTTGTAACTTGTGGGCCTCGTAGTTTGGGCTTTTCGGGTCGATGCTTCTAAGGCTTAGTATGGTGTGCAGATCATTACTCTCACCATTGATCCATTGATCAGTAGCATCATCTTTATAAAACCATTTATGAGGGGTTGCGAAGTCGCTAAATAGGGTCTGTCTGAATGTGCGAATTTCTCCTCGGTTGCTAGAATAACAGGGGAAAACACCAGTTTCAAAAGGTGTCCAGAATGGACAAATATTTGTATCTTTGCTCTGTTCCCTTCTAAGTTTTCCTGCCGTTGTCCCCACAACGGCTTTTTCATTTAAAATCATCAGTTTTTCTTTGGATATTCGATTAATGAGCAGCAACGTAGGTTGCAGCCTCTTTTTGTTTCTGAGCTTCGGATTTGCCTTTATTTGATAGGAGCCAGTTGTCTAAATCTTCTTTAGATATAAACAACGTTTTCCCGTTAGGCTTACTAAATGGTAGTTGGGAAGTGATCTTATACATATAAGACCGGGAGTAACCTGTGTATGTGCAGGCTTCATCAAACGTGAGGACTTTTTTAGTCTGGATTAGCAACGCTTTAAGGGCTGCTAAGTCGTTTGACATTTGCTGGATAAGTGTACTCTCTTGCATGGATACAAATATCCAAACAACGGCAAGGGAATAGGGTCAAATAACGTTATGTAACATGTTACAAATTGCCAAGAGCTTTGATAGCTAAATTTTTGGCATCAGGGTATAAATCAAGATATGGTATAGCTTTTTCAATTTCATCAGGAGGAATAATTTTTGTTTTGTTAATCGAATTATAATCCTGCTCTGCTCTTTTCTTTTGCCCCGGTGTAAGTTTTTCACCTAGTTCTTTTTCGATTAATTGGCCATACTCTGCACCATTTATGTGAGTAGCTAAACCGGCAGCAACTCTAAATTTATATGCAATGGCTCTAATTCTATAATTTTTCTTGCCTTTGGCTCTGTCCTTTGTAGCGGCCTCTAGCCAGCTTTTAATTTCATTTATATGATGATAAAAAGCGATCGTTATTTGCTCAATATTTAATTCAGGAATAGATGATACTGCTTTAGAGTTTGGAGAAACAATTTTGTACCAATGGATTCTCTTGAAACTAGATCCATGAATTTTATTAAATATCTGGTTGAGTTTATAATCATTTAGCCATGATTGAGACTGAGTTAATTCACTGATCAGGATTTTAGTGTATGGCTTTATTTCATCAGGCCTCATAGCTTCATAACGCGCCAATTCTTTTTTTAATTCTCTTTGATATGAGCTTACTTGTTGAATATGATGAATGATTGTAGATAAGTCCTTTTTATCTGATAAAATAGTATTTTGAATTAAGCTGAATGTATCTTGAACCAACAAACTATAGTTTATAGATTTTTCCATTGTTAGAAGTTTAATGAATCAGTTGCTTTTTCCTTTAATTCTTTTGCAGCTTTTACATACCTCTGAGTATGTTTTAATGTGGAGTGGCCTAATAAATTACTGGCAGTAGTAACGTCAGCACCATGAAATATTAAATTGGTTCCGAAGCTGTGCCTGAAATTGTGCCAGGTGATTTCCTTTTGTATCCCTGCTCTTTTCACCCAGGCCTTAACAGTCTTATTTGCACCATTGGCAGTTGGCAGGATAAAAAGCAGGTCATCAGGTTTCCCCGCTTTGCCTAGTAGCTCAATGGCTCTTTCATTCAAGTTGATGTGTACCTCCTGATCAGTTTTGCTTTGAGGGTTCACCAGATACTTGTTTTTTATGTTTACATTTTTCCATTTAAGAGTAGAAACATCAATCCATCTTAACCCTGTGAGGCAACTAAATAGGGCTGCTCTTTTAACCTGATCGCTTTCAGTAGGTGTATTGTATAGTAACCGGATTTCATCCAAGGTCAGTACATCTTTTTTCTTTGCCTTTCCCTGTTTTGTTTTTACCTCGGCTGCTGGATTATCTAACATCAATTTATCTTTCTTGGCCTGCTTCATCATTTTCTTAAATCGGTTGAAATAAGAACTGGCTCCTTCGCCTTTACTATGCTGCCTTAAATAATCCTGGAATCGTTCAACCATTGTTTCATTGATGGAGCCAAATGTTACACCCTGCTTTCCTTCAACAGTTAGAAAGCTTTTGAAACGATTTAAAGCACCGGTTAAGTTTCTTTTATCTTTCTTTTGATACTTATCAATGTAGCTCTGCATCCAATCTACTACCAGGGTTCTTTTGCCAATATCAGTAACCATATTATAATCATTGGCTGCAAATTGTTGGGCTTTGGTAACTGCTATTTTCTTAGCTAGTTCCAGGTTGTCTTTATTGGTTTGCCTGTCTGCTGGTGAGGTTCCCTTTGAGAGTTTCAAGTGTTTAAGAAACTCATAATTCCTGGTGCCATTGTGGTAAATATCCAGGTAAAGAGTTGTTGATCCATCAGAGTTTTTCCGCTTGCGAAGTTTTACGCTCATGGTTTCCTTTATTAGTTTGTTACTTTCTCTAAGGTATGAAAAAAGGACAGGAATCATACCCAATGAGTAACAGCCTAGTCACAAAATGAGGGAAAACAACAGATAAACAAAAGATAAGCAAAGGAAAGGATGATCTTCTGAAATGTAGGCTGGATAAGGGTTATAAAGGGAATGGGCATAAAAAAGGCCTCCGTAAAAAGGAGGCCAAAGTGCCCGGGACTGGAATCGAACCAGCACATTCTTGCGAACGGCAGATTTTGAGTCTGCTGCGTCTACCAATTCCGCCACCCGGGCAAATTGAGTGCGGAGAGCGGGAGCGGAGTGCGTTTCCTCCGCACTTCGCTCTCCGCTCCCGCTCTTCTTGGATTGGGGTGGCAATATTACAACTTTCCGTTTAATTTGGAGGATCCCCGGCTTGATGAGATGGATTTTCCATGA
>CAYWSQ010000265.1:0-4775 GCA_964460925.1 uncultured Flavisolibacter sp.
AATTATTATGAAAGAAGATAAAAAAAGCGACAGGCCTGCATCTTATCCAAGGCCCAGCGAAACAGATAACCAACTGAACAGCCAGGAAGAGTTTGTGGGTGAACAGCCGAATAAAAAAGACGAGCAGGTTGAGGTGAAGGTGAAGGTGAAAGAAAGAGAAAGAGAAAGAGAAAGTGGAAGAGACAGGGGTGTTTTATGAGGTTGAAAATTTAACCGCAAAGGTCGCAGAGGATCGCCAAGAAAACGCAAAGAATGTTCTAAAATTCTTTGCGTCTCTTGGTGTTCTTGGCGGTTAAAACAATCAGTGGTTTATTGTAAAGATTAGACCTTGTGGCTTTTTGTATATTTCTGAAAGCAAGGAATTCCGGTGATAAGCTTTCAGATAAGTATAGTTATTATAACATTTTTCTTTTTGGACTTTATAAACAAGCGTAATAGTGTCAAAAGTATTGTGATTGTATTTTATATAAATCTGTTTTACCTCTTCGTTAGTAAATGCATTCTGGTCCTGGGAAGGAATGAAGATGGGATATATATCCACTCTGTAGTATTTTTTTAATGGATTAGTGGGATCGCTATTGAGAACTGCTGCCGTGTGCAATATATTACCCCTTGAGTCAGTAACCTGCAAGCTATCTAGCGGATAAGAAAATAGGTTTACATCGTCAGGGTAAAAATATTGCCCGTTCCCAGCATGAATAAAATCCACTGTTAGACCAGCCCCTTCTATTCCTCTGGATTCTACACATATTTTACCACACCCGGCGATGGAGAGGGTAAAGAAAAAAATCCCAAAAATATTTTTAATGATAGCAGTCTTTTTTTCAAAGCTAACCCGAATTTGCATAAATGGAACCGGAGTTTCATGGTTTTGCAAGTGGGTTTGCTATATTGCTTGCTGTGCATGTCTGATTCTTCATCTGTAGAGAAGTGCAGAGGAAACATAATGAATATCCGGCCTTGATATTTAATTCTTGTTAGTCTTTGTTGTTCTTTTTTTAAAAATATAAGGCCGGGAGGGCGGGAAAGAAACCTTTGATAAAGCTTTGGCCACCGAGGACGGTAAGTAGTTTTCTTAGGTTTGAAATCACCCACAATTCCAATTCTGTTTTGACTCTTGGCTTTTGACTTTTGACTTTTGACTTCGGACTTAGAACTACGCATAGATCCTCTCCACCGCATCATGATGCTTCTCCATCACCACTTTTCTTTTCAGTGAAAGTTTTGGAGTGAGTTCACCGGTATCAACCGTCCATTCATCTGCCAGCAATTCAAATTTTTTCACCTGTTCCACAGGATTAAAATATTTATTGAAACTGTCAATAAGGTCCTTATAAAGATCCAGCACCTTCGGATGGCGGATCATTTCCTGGTTGCTTAGATCTCCTATACCATTCTTTTCAGCCCATTCTTTGAGGTATGGAAAAGCTGGAACGATCAATGCGCCTACAAACTTCCTTTCGGCACCCACCAGCATTACCTGCTCAATGAATGTGGATTCCTTTAATTTATTTTCTACAGGCAGCGGTGCTACGTATTTCCCACCACTTGTTTTAAACAATTCTTTTTTACGGTCAGTGATCTTTAAGAATTTATTATCGACCATGGTGCCGATGTCGCCGGTATAATACCAGCCATCTACAATGGCTTCTGCTGTGAGATCTGGCCTTTTGTAATAACCCATCATAATATTAGGTCCTTTGCAAAGGATCTCGCCGTCTTCAGCGATCTTCACCTCCACATTTTCAATCAATGGACCTACCGTTCCGAATTTTCTTTCCGATTCGGGTTCGTAACGGTTCACGGCAATTACAGGTGAGGTTTCAGTAAGACCATAACCTTCCATGATCACGATCTTCGCAGCGGTGAAGATCCTGATCAGGCGTACCTGGCAGGCAGCACCACCCGTAACGATGCACTGGATATTATTACCCAGCGCTTCCCTCCATTTACTAAATATGAGTTTATTGG
The DNA here is from genome assembly GCA_964460925.1 of uncultured Flavisolibacter sp. Classification (GTDB taxonomy): domain Bacteria; phylum Bacteroidota; class Bacteroidia; order Chitinophagales; family Chitinophagaceae; genus Flavisolibacter. The sequence goes on from CAYWSQ010000265.1 coordinate 1,972, forward strand.
CAATGGCAAGCTGGATGCGGTAACCCATTCCAAGATCTTTATTGATCTCGAATTTCTCCGCGAGTTCATGAGCCCAGAAGAACAATTTTCTTTTCACACCTGTGAGTTCCTGTCCCTTTGCCATAATCTTGTCGTACACTTTTTCAAGCAGGCGCGGAACAGTGGTGAACATATTCGGCTGCACTTCTTTCAGGTTGTCACCAATGGTCTCCAGGCTTTCCGCGTAATAGATGGAGGCATTACGGAACAGGTAGATATAAGTAACCATCCTTTCGAAAATATGATTGAGCGGCAGAAAGCTTAATGACCTGGGCCTGTCACCGGGAGGGAAGCAGGGCATGCTGGCCATCACATTGGAAAGGATGTTACGGTGAGAAAGCATTACGCCTTTTGGTGTTCCGGTTGTACCCGAGGTATAGATGATCGTAAACAGATCTTCTCCTGTAATTCTTTCTGAGATGGAACTCAGGTGCTGGTAGTGTTCCTGTTTGCCATGCTTCAGGATCTCTTTCCAGTGTGGTGCATCATTCACATGTTCAAAGCTGTAAACTTCCTTTACGGAACTCACCTTATTGCGTACATGCTGCACTTTATGGAACAAATCTTCATCATTCACAAATATGGCTTTGACCTTTGCATCATTCAGAACAAATTCAAGATCATTGATGTGAATGGTGGGATAGAGAGGCACCAGCACCGCGCCGATCTGCTGAACGGCCAGGTCTAGGAACATCCACTCAGGACGGTTCTTCGCGATCAAAGCGATTTTATCGCGGCCTTCAATGGACATGTCATTACCCCCGTAGCCAAGAGCCAGAAGGCCGGTACTGAGCTGGTCAACTATGTCCTTTACTTCTGCTACGCTGTATTTTCTCCATTGTCCGCCTTCTTTGGCGGCAAAAGTGGCTTCATTGCCACCATTTTCCATCTGGTGGTTGATGCAGTCAAATAGTCTGTGAGGATGGTTCATTGGCAATCGCTATTGACTTCCAAATTAAAGAAAAGAAGTGATAGGAGAGAAGTCAAAAGGCAAAAGTTCAAAGTTCAAAGTCGGTGTATCAGAGGATGATGCGTATGAAAGGATAAGTCGGAAGTCGGAAGTCGGTGGTCAAGACATATAAAAATTCAAAAACCCAAACTGAATCTCTAGTTATTCCCAAACTTTAAAGAAAACTACTTACCGTCTTACCGCCTTACCGGCTATGTTCTTTGGATAAAAGCAAGGCCGGTAAGACGGGAAGACGGTAAGTAAAGCTTCTAGTGCAAAAAGAAGTTCAATGTAATATTAGGGTTCTGTGCTCACGACTCACGACTCACGTCTCTCACGTCTCACGAATGATCACATCACTACTTGCCCTTATAATACTGCCCCGCAGGCATCTTAAAGATCCTGCCTTTCTGGAAGTTGGTAAATTTTGTATAGGTCTCCGAATTGGAGCGGGTCCACTGGTCGAAAGTTGAAAGATTTTCAACCGGTCCGAATAACCACTGGTTGTAAGCCTCGAACATCCCGTCCTTTATGAGCTGCTGGTGGTAATCAAATAAACGGAAAGGAAATTTACCTGCATAATTCGCATACCAGTCAAGTATAAAACGTGTCCTGATCATATTCAGGGTCTCAATGCTGATGCCCCGTGTAACAAGAGAGATTTGTTTGTCGTAAGTGTTGAGCACCGCTTTTGAAAATTCATCCTGTTTTTTATCATTCTTATCAGAAAGGTCACTGAAAAGTTTTTCCTTGTACGTGCTCAGTAAAATCCTTTTGATCTCGGTTGAACGTTCTGTCAGATTTTCCATGTTCACGAAGATCTCACCATAGATCAGCGGCCATACCTTGTCTTTCGTAAAATAATAATACACCGCTGCATTATAATAGTTGCCCGCATAGGAAGGATCCACTTCAATTCCTTTTTCCCAAAGCTCGATGGCTTCATAATCCTGTTTGTCCCAGAGCAGGTCTCCATACTCGCTGTACAGCGGACCACTGTTCGGGAATTTTTTCAAAGCTTTCTTGTACATCTTCTCACCATCCTTGGAAAGCGCCAGCGCCCTGTAAACATTTCCTGCTGCCTGGTACATCTGCACATCCAGGTCATCACGGTCAAGAACAGGTTTCACTACTTCAAGGGCTTTTGCAAATTCTCTTTTATACGTGTAGGAAAGAACCAGGTATTTATGCAGTTCGAGGTTATCAGGATTCTGCCTGATCGCGCTGTTCAGCACCAGGATGGCATTGTCCCAGTCACCCGAATTCATAAAGCCACGGGCCGTTTCCAGGGGTGAATCCTGCGCGTAAATAGAAGTAAACAGTGAAAGTCCCAGGAATAAAGAAAAGATCCGTTTCATATATGGTAAAAGTATTAAGGTAATTGGTTAGGAAATGTTAAGAGTCCAACAGCCAATAGCTATTGGCCATTAGCCATTGGCCTTCCACATGCTTACAAAATATGAGTCAGCAACCCATCCCTCAGCTTTGGCTCGAACCAGGTGCTTTTTGGCGGCATTACATTGCCACTATCCGCTATGTCGAACAATTGCTGGATGCTCACAGGATGCAAACTGAATGCCACTTTTACCTCTCCTGAGTTCACTCGTTTCTCCAGTTCTTCCAGGCCCCTGATGCCTCCTACAAAATCAACACGGTTGTCGGTGCGCGGGTCTTTGATGTTCAGGATCTTATCCAATACATTTTCCTGTAAGATGGTTACATCGAGTATGCCTATCGGGTCTTTGCGGAAACTCCCTTCTTTTGATTGTAACAGGTACCACTGCCCGTTGAGGTACATCCCAAATTGATGCAATTC
>CAYWSQ010000266.1:0-4751 GCA_964460925.1 uncultured Flavisolibacter sp.
TTGCCGTTACCTGCCTTCACCAATGGATATTGAAGCTGTAAAAGGTGTCAATCCTGATACCGGTGAAGAAGCTATCCGTAAGCCTGATGCGAAGGAACCATTCGCGGCACTGGCCTTCAAGATCATGACCGATCCTTTCGTAGGACGTCTTGCCTTCTTCAGGGTTTATTCAGGTCACCTTGATGCGGGTTCCTATGTGCTGAATGTAAGAAGCGGTAAAAAAGAAAGGATCTCCCGTATCATGAAAATGTTTGCCAACAAACAAAACCCGATCGACTTCATCGAAGCGGGTGATATTGGTGCGGCTGTTGGATTCAAGGAGATCAAAACCGGCGATACCCTTTGTCATGAAGATCACCCGATCACACTGGAGAACATGTTCATTCCTGAGCCGGTGATCTCCATCGCGGTAGAACCTAAAACCCAGGCTGATGTTGACAAGATGGGTATGGCTATTTCCAAGCTTGTTGAGGAAGATCCTACACTGCGTGTAAAGACTGATGAGGATACAGGCCAGACCGTATTGAGCGGAATGGGTGAGCTTCACCTCGAGATCATTGTAGACCGTATGCGCCGTGAGTTCAAAGTTGAAGTAAACCAGGGAGCTCCCCAGGTTGCCTATAAAGAAGCGTTCAATACAACGGTTGAACACCGCGAAGTGCTGAAGAAGCAGTCGGGTGGCCGTGGTAAGTTCGCCGATATCATGTTCGCGCTTGGCCCGGTTGATGCCGACTGGAAAGAAGCAAATCCTGATAAGAACTTCCAGTTCCAGAACGACCTGTTTGGAGGATCCATTCCACGCGAATTTGTTCCTGCCATCCAGAAAGGTTTTGAAAACTCCATGGGTACAGGTGTACTGGCTTCTTATCCTGTTGACAATATGAAGATCCGTGTATATGATGGTTCCTTCCACGCGGTTGACTCCGATGCCATGTCATTTGAACTTTGCGCCAAGCAGGGTTTCCGTGAGGCAGCCAGGAAAGCAAAACCTGTTTTGCTTGAGCCGATCATGAAGGTGGAAGTATTGACACCCGATCAGTACATGGGTGATGTAACTGGTGACCTTAACAGGCGTCGTGGTATGATGGAAGGTATGGATACCCGTGCCGGTGTACAGGTGATCAAGGCTAAAGTGCCACTGAGCGAAATGTTTGGTTATGTAACCCAGCTTCGTTCCCTTTCTTCAGGCCGTGCTTCATCCACTATGGAATTCTCGCATTATGCTCCCGCGCCTAACAATATCGCGGAAGAAGTGATCGCGAAATCCAAAGGAAAAGTAAATGCAGGTTAAGTCATTAACTCCTTATACTGAAACCCCGCTGTTCGCGGGGTTTTTTATTTGTAAAAAGTTTTGTTATGATACGCCGGCTTTCATTTTAGGCATTGCATTTGCCTGTTGCTGCTGTTCGATTTTCCCAGAGAAACCCGTTTTGATCCGGCCGTTAAGGCTTATGAAAAACACCAGTGGGTAATTGGACAGTGGGCTCCCCGGAGCCCATCTTTATTTTGTTATGTTTTCTGCCAAAGCGGGTCTTTGAACTGGTAGATCACTCCCGGCAGTGAGCCGGCAACAGTAACCAGGTAAAAGAGCAGGCTGATGACCACTCCCGTTACCGGGTCCAGCCCGAAAAAACGGGCGCCTTCCGCAAATACCAGCTCCCTTGTTCCCAGTCCGCCACCCAGCGAAAGAGGAAGAATGGATATCACGGCCGATGCCAGGAAAATAAAGATCCATTCATGCCTTTCAAAAGGAATATCAAGGCTTTGCATGAGGCAGTAAATCGCAAGTACCTGTGCCAGTTGTACGGCAAATGCCATGAAAAGGGTCGGAAAAAAACTTTCCAGGAAATAGGGAAACCAAAAATGCAGCAACAGGTAATAAGTGGCAATGGCCAGTAAGGAGCTCGCTGCCAGCAGCACACGGAGATCGTTTATGGCGGGTAGGAAAAATCCATAAGCAGCCAGGATGCATCCCAGTGCCAGCACTCCGCTGATCCTGTCGAGCAATACCGCTGCTGATAATTTTTTGATGCTGGCTTTGAACCTTCTATTCAAAAGGATCACCTTATACGCATCCCCGCTGATGGCTCCCGGCAAAAACAGGTTATAGAACATACCCAGCCAATACAGCTTTGTGTTGTTGGCCGTGGAAAGCCTGACACCTGCAGGAGGGAAATAAAAGTTGAGCCGGAAGGCGGAAATAATCTTGGAAAGGATGAAGAGAATAAAGGCCAGCAGGAGCCAGGCCAGGTTTGAACTGCGTAAGGCCTCCCATGCTAAACTAAAATCTATTTTGGTGGACAGGTACCAGAAGCAGGCGACTGTTACCAGTATTTTCAGGAATAATTTCAGGATGCGGACCGCTTTACTGGACGTAACTTCTTTTTGATCTTTTGTCATTGATGGAGGGCTAAACCCGGGTGAAAATAAATGCAATTGGCATCAATAACAAAACCACCTGAATGCGGGTACATGGTACATTAACAATTTCCATATAATGCCTTTTGTATTTTGGGTAAAACTTCCTGCATGAAAATGATCCTGCTCATTCTGCCATTTATATTAACCTCCTGCCTGGTGACTCAATATAACCGGGTTGGGAGCAATGAGCTGGTGCTTAATGAAAAAAATGATTTCGTTTTTGAAAATGATACAGTAAGAATCGTGTACCGTTTTAACGGAATTGGCGGTCCCCTGCAAATTACCATTGAAAACAGGGGTAGCCAGCCACTCCGGGTTGACTGGAAAAAATCTGCCCTGGTTGCGGGTGGCGAGGCTCATGCCTACTACCGTCCTGCTGCGAATTTGAACGGAAATGTTGAGACTGGTAACAATGGGTACGGGCAGATCAGCGGCCAGGTAACCGGTGAGGAAGCGTTGCAGTTTCTTCCTCCGGATGCCCGGATCACGAGGAGGGTTGGAAGGATCGGGGAGCTTTTGGAGGAACCGGCAGATTTTACCGGAGCGTCCTGGGTAAAAAAAGGACAAGGATACAGTCGGTTGAAATATAAAGAGTTGAATTTTAATGAAAATGACAGTCCCCTGAAATTCCGCAGTTTTATCACTCTTATATCAGGCCCGGGTGAAGGCAGGGAATTCACTTTAGACCATAGTTTTTACCTGATGTCAAACCTGAAATACCGAAACGGGTATATGGTGCCGGATCCTGTAAAAAACGGTGGGAATACTTTTATGGACTAAATAATCCACCCTTTAATGATTTCTTCACAAAAATCGCTTCTAAAAGTTTTGCCAGTTTAAACAGCTAGGCTTATCTTTGCGCTCCCAAATCCTAAGCATGGGTTTAGGATAAAACGGGGGAACGGCCGTATGTCACAAAGAATCAGAATCAAATTACAGTCTTACGATCACAACCTGGTTGACAAATCAGCAGAGAAAATTGTAAAAACTGTTCGCAGCACAGGTGCAGTAGTAACAGGACCTATTCCTCTTCCTACACGCAAGAAGATCTTTACCGTGTTACGTTCACCGCACGTGAACAAAAAAAGCCGTGAGCAGTTCCAACTGGCAACGCATAAGCGTTTGCTGGACATCTACACTTCTTCTTCAAGAACTGTTGATGCCCTGTCAAAGCTTGACCTGCCATCCGGTGTGGAAGTAGAGATCAAAGCCTGACGGCTGCGCGGCCCGGGATATCCTAAAAAGGGATGGGGCATTAAAAAAAGAGTTCTTATTTATAATCATATTCTATCTCTCAATCTATTCCGACCAAGTCGGGAGATGAAAAAAGAGCTCTGGACAAAAATGCGGAGTACAGCAATGTGCATCCGCGATACATATAAACAAGCCCTTCGAGGTTTGTTTGTCACCGGTACTTCTGTCATCCGCCGAAGCTTTAGCGTAGGCGGACATCCAAAAGGATACCGAGTTTCAGTTGTGCCGCAGGGCACGCCTTCGCTGAAGCTTCGGCGCGTAAAAGAAAAGGTCGGATGATGAACCAGGATTGACCTCCCGCACCCATGCGGGAAATGTCTTGAACAACCTTGCGGGGAAAAACCGTAAGAAAATGAAAGGAATCATTGGTAAAAAAATTGGGATGACCAGCATCTTCGATCCTGGAGGCAAGCAAACAGCCTGCACCATTATTGAAGCTGGTCCCTGTGTTGTAACACAGGTAAAAACACAGGAGACTGATGGCTACAACGCACTCCAGGTAGCCTACGGTGACAAAAAAGAAAAGCACACTTCTGCTTCTGAAAAAAATCACTTCGCAAAAGCAAACACTCCTGCTAAAAAGACCGTAAAAGAATTCAGGAATTATTTCGAGGAAAAAAATATTGGTGATACCATCACTGTTGACATTTTTGCTGAAGGCGAAAAAGTTGAAGTAGTGGGTATCACGAAAGGTAAAGGTTTCCAGGGTGTAGTAAAGCGCCACGGATTCTCTGGTGTGGGCGAGGGCTCACACGGTCAGCACGACCGCCAGAGAGCACCTGGTTCCATTGGTGGATCTTCTTATCCTTCACGTGTATTCAAAGGCATGCGCATGGCCGGCCGTATGGGTACTGACAGGGTTAAAGTGAAAGGTCTGAAAGTCGTAAAGATTTTCCCTGACAAAAATTATATCCTGGTGAGCGGTTCCGTACCGGGTCATAACGGTTCAATCGTATTAATCCAAAAGTAGGACATGCCGGCGGAGGTCCGCTGATTGATAAAAAAGCGGCTTAACCGCTGTTTAAAAAAGAACGAATCATGCAAGTAAAAGTTTTAAATATACAAGGACAGGAAAC
>CAYWSQ010000267.1:0-4739 GCA_964460925.1 uncultured Flavisolibacter sp.
TTGTTAATATATCTATGGCTGCCATCAAATCCCTGGCTACAATTAACTATTCCCCCAGCATCCCTATAAGGATTATTACAAGCACAACACATATCAATCTATTTTAGTTTAATAGTCAATAATTAACTTCATCAAATAATCCGTCTGACCTGTTTCTTATAAGCCAGGTACTCCTGTCCATGCTGCCCGGCAAGAAAATCCTCTTCCATCCGCATTGTAATATTCAGTACCAGGTAGGCGGCAAATAATACTGCGAGTGTAATGGCATTGGGTAAGAGCAGGAATAGACCTACGAGACCGAGGAGCAGGAATAAAAAAATGGGATTCCTTGATATGGAGAATAAACCCGTAGTAACCAGGTTGGTTTTGTTTTCATAGTCAATGCCGATCCTCCACGACAGGCGCATCTGTTTCTGAGCGATCATTATTCCCACCAATGCCACATGTTCCAGTATAAGCCCGGTCCACCTGAGGATATTTCTTTCCAGGTAAGTGAAAGTGGCAAAATATTCATACACCGATGGCCAGGCGGAATGTACAATGATTACCAAAAACAATAGCACGATGAACAGCTTCATTGAATTGCCCACATAATCATGCGTTGAATTATGGGATGTTGCAAAGCGGAAAGGATTCACACCGGTTTTCCGGTAAACCCTGATACTGGGTACAATAAAAATCAAGACAATCAGGCTGATATAAAACAAGGGCAGGTAGAATCTCAAAAAAGCATCCATAAAAAAAGTTTTAAATGATGCTCAAAATTATCACGGGCTCCCGTGCAAGTCAATTGCATTGTTATGAACTGCACCCTGGACAAATGCCTTTTGCAACGAGGTTTAATTCTTTCAGTTCATAGCCCGCGGGCACCTCAACTTCAGGGATCTTGTGTTTGGGCAGGCAAAAGGTTTGCTTGCAGGAGTAACAATAAAAATGCAAGTGTAGATCAAAATGGTTTCCGGCCCTGCAGGCTTCCGCGCACAGTGAATATTTGTTGCTCCCGGAACCATCCTCGATACTGTGAACGAGGCCTTTCTCTTCAAATGTTTTTAAAGTCCGGTAAAGTGTGATCCGGTCAGCATGTTTGAACCCGTTCTCCAGGTCCTGCAGGCTTATGGATGCTGTTTGCTTTTGCAGGTATTCCAATACGAGGATGCGCATGGCTGTTGGAGAAATATTTTTCGCCAGTAACAATGCTTCGGTCTGTTCATTCATTTAAAACTCCTCCTCGTATCAATCGGCCTTACCATCTTTTCAATCTCCGCCCTTTGTGGCTCAAGAAACGGTGGTAATGATAATTTCTCACCCAGCGTTTCATAAGGCTCATCACCCATGAAGCCCGGACCATCAGTGGCAAATTCGAAAAGGATCGATGGGGCCACGCGGGCATATAAAGATTCAAAAAAGTAACGGTTCACATAACCGGAATTGGGAAGTCTTAAGCTGTCAAGCCTGTCAATCCATTCTTCAAGCGCAGCCCTGTCCTCTACCCTGAATGCAGCATGATGAATGGTTCCGTAACCCTGCCTTGCAGGGGGCATTCCGGGGGCCTCTTCCACGATCACTGAAGCGCCGTTACCTCCTTCACCCATTTCAAATAAATGAAGACTTCCTTCCTGCGCGGTTTCTTTGAATAGTAATGCTGATTGCAACATGGCCTTCAATGCAGGGAAATTGGAAATGCGCACCACCACAGGGCCTAGACCTGTAATGGCATATTCCAATGGCACAGGTCCATTCTGCCAGGGAGTGCCTGAGGCTATGCCTTTATTGTTTTCATCTGAAATGAGCTGGTATTGCTGCTCATCAAAATCTGAAAAGGACAAAATCTTTTTACCAAACTGCTCTTCAATATCCCCTCGGGTGATCTTCATTTCATCCAGTCTTTTCCGCCAGTATTCCAGCGCTGCATCGGTGGGTACCCGAAAAGATGTTTTATAGATCTCGTTGGTGCCATGCACCCCTTTGGTCATGCCGGGGAAATCAAAAAAGGTCATGTCGGTACCCGCACTGCCCTTGTCATCCGCGAAAAACAAATGATAGGTCTGTATATCATCCTGGTTAACGGTCTTCTTTACCAGCCGCATGCCCAGTACACCCGTAAAAAATCCATAGATCTTTTCCGCGCTGCTGGTTATGGCCGTTACATGGTGCAGTCCTTTGATTTGATTCATGCTGATGCCCTCCGTTTTATGTTTAACTAATGAAAGGGCGTGAAAGTTAAGGAATATGCAGAGGGATAACTAACTTCATTAAGCACATGTCCGCAGAACTCCCTATTCACCCAATTAATTAATCATGTTCCCTGTAACCCGTATATATACAGATATAAATGGTGATTCCATGTTTGAAGACCTGGACATCTCCCTCATTGATTCAGGCGAGATCGGGAAATTATCCGAACGCCTGCCGGTCAGCTCCCTCATCTTCAGGGAAGTGGATGCAACTTATGATTATGATTTTCACAATGCCCCGCAAAAGCAGTATCTCATACTGATTGATGGTGGTATTGAAATTGAAACTTCTCTAGGAGATAAAAGACAGTTCCAGCCGGGACAGGTACTGCTTCTGGAAGACACTGAAGGCAAGGGCCACCGCGCCAGGAACCTGGAGGCAAAACCAAGACGGTCGGTTTTTATCACCTTACCCTAAAGTCCATTATTATAAATGTTTAAAACATGCTTAAGATCGCTATCATTTCTTCCAGTGTACGTACGGGCCGTAACAGTCACCGTGTAGCTCTATTTATCCGGGAATATTTAAATACCACCGGGTTAGCGGAAGCTGAGATCCTTGACCTGTATGAATACCAGTTCCCGGTTTTCAGTGAAAGGCTGCAGTACCTGAAAGATCCGGGTGATGATGTGATACAGTTCTCACGCAAAATAACGGATGCCGACGGGGTGATCGTGGTAACACCTGAATACAATGGGGGGTACCCGGCTGCCCTAAAGAATGTGGTTGACCTGCTGTATCCTGAATGGAAAAGAAAGCCAATAGGTATTGCAACTGTTTCGGCAGGAGCATTCGGAGGCTCACAGGTTGGGCCTTCCCTTGCATTTATCTTTCTCAAGATCGGCGCCCTGGTTACGCCTGCGGTATTCCGTGTACCCAAAGTGCAGGATGCCTATGATGAAAATGGCGTGCCCGCTGAAAAAGAAGCAACTGCAAAAAGACTGAAGGTCTTCCTGGATGAGTTTTTCTGGTGCGTGGAAGCAGCGAAAAGAATGAAAGACAGAATTTAACCAGACGGTCACAGCCCGGGTAACACCTATTTTTCTATTTCACCTTTTTCGGATGCTGGCTTTTCTGCCAGTAGGCCAGTATCACTTTCACGGTTTCACAGAGGTCATCAAAATTGCTGGGTTTGAAAAAGAAACCCTGGGCTGGCAGGTCGTACGCGTACTGGATCTGTTTTTCAGAAGCCGTGGTGGACCAGAATATGAAAGGAACACTTTTGTATTTCAGCTGGCTGTTTTCCGTGATCTTTTTCTTGACGGTAAATCCATCATCTTCCGGGAGGTTCACATCACAGATGATGAGAAAGGGGGAACCCTGTTCTGATAAAAGATATTCTTCCAGCTCTTTACCGGTGGTAAAATACTGAACCGGCCGGGTCACCTTTAGATGTTCAAATACATCCCGGATCAAGTCAAGGTCATCATGGTCATCGTCAACAATCAGAATAGCATTTTCATCCATGGTATAAAGATTACGAAACCCTAGCTCATCAACATTCATACCCTGATGTAAGTTGGAATCATTTGGCGATACACTGGGTGAGCCTGATAAGTAAAACATTGATTTTCTTAAAACAAGAAAAGAATCGGTGAATGGGTTGCAGCATGATTCCCTGCCCCAATTTGAGGTGTGGGAAAATCATTGTGATCCAGCAGCCATAGATAGGGCATGCTAATAAATTAGGGGCAAGCAGTGGGATTGGTCTTTTCAACCTCCGAGGTTACCTCGGAGGTTGGGGGCAATCCCTGCAGGGACCATTACCCGTAAAATGCGCGAACAGCCCCGAAGCGGAAAACCTGGTGTCAAGATTGGCGGACTTACCAAACAATAGATAACTGCCACTATAACTTATGGCTGGTTTACCCGTGTAACTGCCTTTTTCCGTTGTTACCGCGGTTTTCTTTCCTGTGAACAGGTTATGCAAAATGATATTCGATGTGGGTGCACCCAGGTTGGTAGCTTTAGTTGGAAAGGCCACCCAGGTACCATCATAACTGATCGTAACCCGCTCCCCCTGTTCAATGGGACTGTCACCATCCGAAGGCTTTCCTTCATTGGTAAAGCTGGCCACCTTCACTTCACCGGTTTCCACATTCACTACAAATACATCCTGGAATTTATTGCTGTCACCGGGCACCATATTCGAGGCCGTGGTGGCGAAGGCAACCCATTTCCCATCACCGGATATGGCAGATGCGACCTGCCGCGAAGCCGATTCGGAACCAGCATTCCTTTCCTTTCCATCATGGGTGAGACTCACACGTTTCAGATTTTTCCTGCCGCGTTCCCAGAGAAACAGGTCCCATAGCCCGTTACGGTCATCAGGCACCAGGGTATTAGTGGCTGAACAAAAAACAATGCGGCTGCCATCGTATGAAATGCTCCCTTTGTGACCATTACCTCCAGCGTTCTGCACGGGATCAATGCTGATCATCTCCGTAGTTCCGGCTTCAAGATCTTTGAGAAAAATATTCGCATTGGACCTTCCTTTACCTGTT
>CAYWSQ010000268.1:0-4738 GCA_964460925.1 uncultured Flavisolibacter sp.
GATACAGAGGACGCTTACAATTTGTTAGATTATACGAAGCCAATCATTCAGAAAAGTACCTTCGTTAACGGTGGGGTGGTTTTTCGAAACAAAGATTATAAGAATCTACTGAAGGATGAAAAGCCTGCGAGGCTTTTAACCATTTCTGATACAGACGTACCATATCTTTCGAAGGATATAAAGAAATATTTGAGGGTTGGCAGAGTTCTTGATTTGCCAAATAGCTACAAGTGTTCTCGACGAAAAAATTGGTTTGTGGTTCCAAACATAGGGAAAGCTTCTGATGGTTTCTTTTTCAGAAGGATTCATAATTATCCTAAGTTTTTAAGAAACGATGCCGGTGTTCTAGTCACTGATTCTGCTTATAAGATAGATATGAGAAGTAATTATAATGTACGTGACTTGATTTTCTCTTTTTATAATTCACTCACCTTAGCATTTTTAGAATTAACTGGACGTTATTTCGGTGGTGGGGTTTTAGAAATAACCCCAAAAGAGTTTAAAAATATTCCTGTTCCACTTACAACTATTTCTGAGGGGCATTTTAAAGATTTCAATAAAACTTTTGGCCAAAAAAGGGATATTCTCGCTGTAACCAAAGTAAATGATTTGAATATTTTACAGTCAACGTTAAAATTAAATTCCGAAGAAATCGAAAGGATTGAAACTATCTATACGACATTGCTTAAGAAAAGGCTAAGAAGATAATACGTATTTATTATTAATGTTATTAGAAAATGTAATTGTCAAGTTATCTGTGCTAATGGATTTTGAGGATAAATTTATTTAGAAAGTGGTAAGCTTGCTTTTTTGAGTTTGGTAGGGGGGCATCATAGGTTATCTATTCTAGTTATGAGAAATAACGAAAGAATTACATGTCGGTTACCTCATCATAAATTTCTGTGATTTCAGGTTCCAGCGGTTTTGGTATCGTTTAGGCGTCGATATAAATCTATTGACTTTGGATTTTGGAAGAGGGGACTCTATAAACTGTAACACAGCGTTTATATGTGTGTACTGGCACTAAGGTTGACAGATCATAAAGATATTTTTTTTCCTGCCCCTCCCTATTTTTGCGAGGAGGGATCAGGAAAAAAATTAAGTTTAAAGATTCATTTTTTCTTTGAGCACTTCATATGGTGTTAGCCCTTTAAGAGCTGCAGTTGGACGATAGATATTGTAGAAGTTTCCCATTTTTGAAGTTTAGCGGCAATATCGAGATCGTCAATATATACTACCAGTTGATAAAATTCCATTTGATCCGTGAGATGAGATCTTTCCACTTTGCCATTGAGATGAGGACTCGCTTTTTTGATAAAAACATGATGAATAGCCAAATCCTCACAGTGCCAGTGAAAAAGAGCCTGAAATTCATGCCTATTTTTGGTTTGGACCGTGTGGATTATGAAAGGAAACTTCTCTCTTAAATTTTCTATAAAATCAATGGTATTTTTTTGAGTGTGCTTGTCGTAGATAAATAGCGCCCTGGCCATTGTAACATCATCACTAGCTGTATACAAACTTCCTTACCTGTTACAGTATCTTAGAAATAGAGAAACTTTACAGCAATCTGGATTTTGTGACTAGGTACTTGTTTTTCGTATCGCTTATAGGACTACATTGAGCGAGCATGCTAGTTTTCAGGAAGTCGGTTCATTAGTCGTAAATCTTCAATAAATTAAATCTAGATATTATCTCTTTTTACTTTCTCCTCAACCACCCAATCTCCTTTTCCTGCAATCCAATAATATTCCGGCAGAGCGTAGTCAGTTCAGGGTCTTTGCCAAATTGTAGATAGGCTTTGGCCATGTCCACCGCGCTTTGGTGGTGCGGGATCATCTGGGCTGCATAATCCTTGTCAATATCATTGAACACCTCGGGATGGTTTTCCATCATGGCTTTCATAGAGCCGTTCAGGGCTTCCTGGAAGGCTGCTGCATTTGCGGAACTGGTTTTGGCAGATTTGGAAAGATATGCTTCCATGGAGCGGATCTCCCTGTCCTGGTCATCAATCACTTTCCGGGCAAAGGCCTTCAGTGCCGTATCCTTACCCTGCGCAAGCTCTATTTCCGACATCACCACTGCTCCTTTATGATGCTGGATCATCATGGCCGTGAAATCAATTTCATTATTACCCGTGGGTTTGATATTGTGCATCTCCCGCATCATTGCATTCATGGAGGCTGTTACGGCATTGGCTTCATCCTGCGAAGTCTTGCCATGGTTGGCATGCCCTGTGCTGTCGGTCCCTGCCTGCTGGTGGGATGAATGATCGTTGCAGGCGACTCCCAATACACATAGTCCTGCTAATATTAAATTCCTGTACATAGATATTTTCAATGGTTAATGGTTTAGATCATGGCAATCAGCATCACTCCGCTCATAGCGATCATTAATGCGTCTTCAATAATGGTGACAGTGCTCATGGGTAAATTAAAGACCGCACCAAGACAGGCACACTGGATCTTTCTTTTGGCCATCACACTCTGCAGCACGCCAATGATGCTGATGCTCATCACCACGAAAGTTACGGCATTTGTCACCAGGGGATCGAAGCCCGTAAGAAAGGCTATACCCAGCGCCAACTCGATAAAGGCATACACATATCCCCAACCCATCCATCGTTTGGCAATGATATCATAAGTAGAATAACTCTCCGCGAAACCTTTCAGGTCGAGCATTTTGAAAAAGGAAAAGACCAGGAAAAAACCTGCCATAAAATGCTGCATCCATTGATGCCAGTTGAAATCCCCGCTTACCGCCTGCACAATTAGTGTAAGACCGGTAATATAGGCGCCAATCAATAATATGGGCTTGTAGGTTTTGAACCAGCTTCCTGTTTCATCGGCAGATCCTGCAGGTGTCATTTTATTTCCTGCATGATGCATGCCTCCATCAGCTTCCGTGATCGTGTAATTGCCTGCCTTGCTCACCGCGTTTTGCAGGGCGGCTACCGGTATATGTTTTTGCATGGAGATGGTGGCCTGGGGCGCTGATAACTGCACGTCCGCTTCCAATACATCACCCAGCATCAGTAACTGGCTTTTTACCTTGGCTACGCAATTGCCGCAGGTCATCCCGCTAATATGATAAGTATGTGTCATTGCCTGTATTTTTTGATCTTACAAAGCTAGTCACACAGCTTGCGGTTGATGTTACAGAACTATGGATAAGAATTATACTATTTGGGTTTTCCTACCTCATCCAGTGATTTCCGGGCACCCCTGCCCATTTTTTTGAATTGGGAGGGTGTGAGTCCTGTCAGTTTTTTGAACTGTGAGGAGAGGTGGGCTGTACTGCTGTAGCCCAGGTCCAGGGCGATCTGTGAAAGAGACTGTTCGTCGTACATCAGCAGTTCTTTTACTTTTTCAATTTTCTGGTTGATGATGTATTGTTCAATGGTGATGCCTTCCACTTCGGAGAACAGTTTGCTGATGTAGGAATAGTCGTGGTGGAGGTGTTTTGACAACAGTTCGCTGTAATTTTTTTTCGGTTGCTCTTCATTGTAGTGGATGCTGTTGATGATAAAGGTTTTGACCTGCTCGATCATTTTGCTTCTGCGGTCATCGATCAGTTCAAAGCCGGCTTTCTGCAATGCATCCGATAATTGCTGCTGCTGCTCTTTGGCCAGTTCTTTTTCTTCCAGGGTTACCTCGCCCAGCGCGATATGCACGGGGTGCAGACCCAGTTTTTCCAGTTCAGAACCCACCACCATTTTACAGCGGTGGCAGACCATGTTTTTGATGTGGAGGAGCACGGGGGTAAAGGTAGGGATTGCGAAGGAAGAGGAGGTTAAAGCTGCAAGCTGCAAGGTACAAGCTGCAAGGTACAAGCTGCAAGGTACAAGGTACAAGCTGCAAGACCTTATGCGAACAGTCATTTGTGTTTTCAATGTTGGATGATATTAGCAATGCAGGGAATTGAAGAGTCCTCTCGCAGCTCGCAGCTCATAGCTCGCAGCATTCAGTTTGATATGTCGCCCCTCTGGGGCTCGGAGATTGGGAGGTCCGTGAGGGGTGTTGCTGTTGCTACTGATATTCCGCCCCGCTGGGGCTGAGCGAACGTATGCGATGAGGATGAGAGTTAGCCTCAAGCTGCAAGGTACAAGTGGCAAGACCTTATGCAAATATTCATTTCATTTTCGATGAGGATTTTATTACAGCAATTCGGAATTTGAACACTCCACTCGCAGCTCGAAGCTAAAATCTCGCAGCTATTCAGTCATGTGCTTAAACGTTCAGCGCCTTATTCCCGCTTTCAGAATTTAGTAACCATCATTCTCACAGAGCGGGAATACAGCGCCCTTAGGGTTCCCGCATAACACGACGGATGACTACCAGACCTTAGGCACAGCGAGCCGCACGCTGTTCGGACGCCAATTCGCCTGCAACAAGTTCGAGCCGCAGCCTCATCCCTTCGAATTGGCTTGTCCCGCAGCTTTGCGGGATGGCTCCACCTTTTGTTTCAAGACAAAAGGTGGAAGAAGAATGTATGAGAAGCTGCTAGCTTCTAGCTAGAGACGCATTATGCATGAAAGTATCTTGTAAATCGATCATTGTTTATTGTAGGTATTACCTGAAAATGAACGGCCCTTCTCGCAGCTCGCAGCTAAAAACTCGCAGCTATTCTTAACATAGCTAAAATACAATCAAACTATTTTTAACTTCATTTCATCCAAAAAAGAATCTTTGCACCTGCAGGTATGACCACAAACGAATTAAAAAATATTTTCCCCGGG
>CAYWSQ010000269.1:0-4685 GCA_964460925.1 uncultured Flavisolibacter sp.
GATCATCCTGGAGCAGAACCTGAGAAGACAGGACAGGGAAAGTAAAACTCCAGGGAATGTAATAAGAATGAAAAGAACGCTTTCGGCTGGTTGATACAGCCAGACACCTCATGATAAAGGCAGCCTGTAGGCTGCCTTTTTTGCTTTGCGGGAGGTCTCACTCGAAATAGGTATAGAAACTCTCGATATTATTTTTCAACTTTTCTTTTTCCTTTTCATATTCATCATCTTCTTCTTTGATCTCCTTCATATTTTTTGTGACTTTATTCAGCCAGAGATGAAGCGCATCATGATCTGGTCCCTGCATCCTGCATTGACTCACAAGGGTGTCGATCCTGTTTTGCATTTGATTGATGAAGGAACTGCGGGATGAGGTGGCAGCATAACTGCTGTCGTTGATCACAACCATCATGGCATTTACATTGTTTAAGGTAGCTTCATCCGCATTCCATTTTTTATCATTGTTCAGGCTGAGTGCCTCCTCTTTTTTTGTATCATGATTTTCATGACTATCTGTTTGCTGATCTGTTTTTACCTGGTTGTTGCAGGCCATAGCTGCCATTGCCAATAGAATCAGGAGTTTTTTCATGTTTTGTATTTAATTATTAATCATTATCGTTATCATGATTGTTACCTGGTTGAGAAAGATCGGGGTCAATTTGAGTAATTCCATTGGATAATTCGGTATGCCTGATCTTTCCTCCCAGGTGTGCCGTCTGGATCATCAGTCCTGCAGATACCAGCGATACCAGCAAAACCGAGAATTTAAGGATCCTGGAAATTGTATTCCACTTAACTGCAAAAAAAGCTGCAATTGAAAGAAGAGCTGCCACTGTAACGGAAATCATGGAGACTTTGGCGATATCCTCATGCTCTTCTATGATCGACTCTGAAATGCCGGGAAGATGTTCAACAGCTTCTTCTGCACCTTCCCCGGAAAAATAAACAGGAAGGGCCGCGATGCCTGCAATGATGATCAATATATAAGCGGCGCGTGTGAGTGTATTGTTTTTAAGAACCAGGGCCACTATCAGCATGGCCAGGCCTGTAAGGGATATGATGACCGGCGCATGGGTGAGCGCAAGGTGTATTTGCACACTGTTCATAAAATAAAATTGAATGTGATGAAATAAAAATGAGGATCGGGACAGTGTTAACAGGTGCGGGGAGGATGGAATATGCTTGCCAGGTGTTGTTGAATGGTGATATGAGCGGGCGTTGCAAATAATTTTTCCAGTGGTAACAGGTAGTTCTGGCCGGCTTTGATAAAATGGGGCACTAATGCATGACCAATATGATAGGGGATGATGGTTTTGAAAGGGAGTTGTTCATCTTCGGGAAGGTCCGCATCAGAATGATCACCGGCATAATGTTCATTGAGGAAATCAAGCAATGAAACCTGGTTCTGCTGGCGGTGTTTTAATAGGTGTTCGATGAGCAAAGGGATCCTGAAAACCTGGCCTACAGGAGTTTGAATGCTTACCATCAGCACCAGCAGGCATATTGCAACATATTTGCGCATTCGTGGTAAATCTAGCGACGTTAGTAATGCTGCACAATGACCGTCATCATCCGGGCTTTAAAGTTTTGCTAAATCTGCATTCAAGTACATAATGATTACTAACTGGTCAGGTGATTGTTCAATAAATGGCAGCATGATGCGAAAGATTTAGCGGTACATTTATCTACTGTTTGCTCTTGAAGAATTTTAATTATGAAAAATATTTTTATTCTGTTCGTTACGGTTTTCAGCGGGATGCTCTCAGTGGCCCAATACCCTGATTCTATCCATATAATTCCTGAACCGGTTTCAGTAAAAAAAAGCAAAGGACATTACCTGCTTCCCCGGAACATAATAATTGAAGCACCCGATAGGGATGAGCTGAAAACAACACTGGAGTTTTTGAAATTGAGGCTTTCTGTCCCAACCGGCGCCAGTGTTGCTGTAGTAAAACAAAACGCATCTCCGTCGATTCGCCTGCAGCTTAATAAAATTCCTGTTGCTGAAATAGGTAAGGAAGGTTATGACCTTAGCGTAAACAACCATGGTATCGTGATCCGGGCCAACGATGCTGCTGGTTTGTTTTACGGGGCCCAGACACTTGTTCAGTTGCTGCCTGCCGAAATTGAGGCTGCTGCACCGGTTGCGTTAACTGGCTGGACAGTACCAATGGTGGAGATCCGTGATTACCCCCGGTTTGGCTGGAGGGGATTGATGTTTGACGTGACCAGGCATTTCTTTACAAAAGACGAAGTGAAAAGGTTTGTGGATGACATGGTGCGTTACAAATACAATATCCTGCACCTGCATCTTACCGATGACGAAGGCTGGAGGATCCAGATCAAATCACTGCCCAGGCTCACGGAAGTGGGCGCATGGAATGTGAAGAAAGAAGGTTATTTCGGTACATTTTCAAAACCGCTCCCGGGTGAACCCAGGGATTACGGCGGATTTTATACGCATGAAGATATCCGTGAGATCGTACAATATGCAAAGGAAAGGTTTGTAGATATCCTGCCTGAGATTGATGTGCCGGGCCATAGTCTTGCTGCCATTGCCTCTTACCCTGAACTTTCCTGTACAGAAGGAGCTGACAAATATGTGGTGCGTTCGGGAGAGCAGATCATGGACTGGTCAAGAGGAGCGCCACCCAATGCACTTGTAGATAATACACTTTGTCCTGCCAATGAAAAAGTTTATGAATTCATGGACAAGGTGCTTACGGAAGTGGCAGCCCTCTTTCCCTTTGAATACATACATGTGGGTGGTGATGAGGCCCCCCATAATTTCTGGGAAAAGAATGCCCAGGTGAAAGCGCTCATGAAAAGAGAGAACCTGAAGAACATGCATGAAGTGCAGGGTTATTTTGAAAAACGGCTGGAAAAAATTGTTTTGTCCAAGGGTAAAAAATTCATGGGTTGGGATGAGATCATGGAAGGCGGACTGGCACCCACAGCAGCAGTGATGAGCTGGAGGGGCATGAAGAATGGTATTGAAGCAGCCAGGATGGGTCATGAAGTGGTGATGAGTCCAACCACCTATGCCTACCTCGATTATATGCAGGCCGATCCGGTTATCGAAACAAGGATTTATGCTTCGTTGCGACTCAGTAAATCCTATGAATTTGATCCCCAGCCCGACAGTGTAAAAACAAACCTGATCAAGGGCGGGCAGGCCAATTTATGGACAGAGCAGATCTATAATTACCGTACAGTTCAATATATGTTATGGCCAAGGGCATTTGCCATAGCTGAATCGGTATGGTCACCCAGGGAAAAGAAAAACTGGAACCATTTTTTCAACAAGGTGGAAAATCATTTCACCCGGTTTGACCATGCAGAAAAAAAATACGCAAGAAGTGCTTATGATCCTATTTTCAAAGTAAGCCGGGCGCAGGACAGCCTGGTGAAGGTGGAGTTAAGCACCGAAGTGGAAGGTCTCGACATCTATTACAGTTTCGATAATTCTTTTCCCGACAGGTTTTATCCCCGGTATACGGCCCCTTTGGTTCCCCCGAAGGATGCCGTGATGCTGAAAGTCGTAACCTATAGAGGCAATCAACAGGTTGGACGATTCAACCTGATGCCGGTGGAGGAGTTGAGGAAGAGGGCAGGGTTGAAGAAGTAGGGCATTTTCAACTGGAATTAACAGCAATGAGAGCCGTCAATATGCAAATAAGTAATTTACATTCATGTGCCGGATTGCCAATACAATCAAACTCTGTACATGTGGAGCAGCTTCAATTGCGGAGTTGAAACACTATTGGGTATTTTACCGGTACGATAAGAATAAGGACGAGGTAATGATAGGAGAGGTTCTGATACCTGTTGCCTGGGGAGATCCGGAAATGATTGCCCTTAATGAAGCGATGCTGTTGCAAAGGTTAAATGAAGCGGATGCATTTGATGTCAATCTCTCCCCGAAAAATAAAGACAGGCTATTGATAGCCATTGGGGTGGGAGATAAGTCTTCCGGCTATCATAACTATGGCTTTATGTGGCAGGGTAAAAAATGGGTTAGCTGTCCCTATCAATATTTCGAATGGACATGGAAGCATGATGAGATTCAATTTGGGAAAGTTGATTCTATTTAATTTAGTCCACCTTCATTTATTTTCTAACCTTTTTCTTTTATTCCCAATTTCTCTTTTGTGTGCCTCTTCACGAGTCGGAAATGGTTTATTATAAACCAATTTCCAATCATTTGAAGGTGAAAGCTGAAATGCCGTTGTTATGTTGGATCAATCTCAATTCGATATTTTCTGTGTGACCCACATAATAACGGTCAAGTTTAGAACTATAGAGGATATAGAGGTAAAACATAAAAAAACCCTCCTTTGCCATGGCATGGGAGGGTAAAGTGGACTTGTCCGCCATAGCCCGAAAATAAAGAACCCTCCTGAGCCAAAGCTTCGGAGGGCGAAGGTGGAGAATACCGGAGTCGAACCGGTGACCTCTTCCCCGAATGCTTTCGGGGCTCTAACCAGCTGATTGGATCAGCCATTCAATATATTTTCTACTTTTTTTCTTTTTGATTTCCAGTTCTCTTTTGTGTGCCTCTTCACGAGTTGGAAAGGATTCTGAGTAAACAATAGTCCAATCATTTGCTTTTGAGGTAAACGTTGAAATACCGTTGTTATGTTGGATCAATCTCAATTCGATATTTTCTGTGTGACCCACATAAT
>CAYWSQ010000270.1:0-4655 GCA_964460925.1 uncultured Flavisolibacter sp.
GAGACGTGAGACGTGAGACGTTGCTCACTAAGGTATTGATAGTTTGGAAAAATAAATGTTTAAAGTAAAGGCCCGCCCTAAAAAGAGCCGGCCGTTGCTAACCTATGAAAAACACCAGTGCCAAATATAGTCGAAAAACGACTTTATTGCAACATTCCGGATTTTTTGTTAGCACGGCCTTCCTTACGGTTTTTATTACGTTCTCTCTGCTCCTGGAGTGCCAGCCTGATGAACTCCTGCTCATGTGTAAACACTTCATTACTACGCTGTTCACCAATGATCGGCTTCAACTGGTCACGGGTACGAACCCTCAGATCTGCCACTTTTTTACGGAGCATGATCTGGTCGCCCCTGTATTCCTGGCGGGTGCTTCTCATTTGTTTGAGGTAATCGAGGAACACGGGTTCGAACTTTTCAGATTCTGATTTGGTGAGTACAAGTTTCTTCTGGATATACTCAACCATCTTTTCACGGAGCTTGCCACCGGGATCATCATCCACGTCCTGCGACCAGGATAAAGGACTGATGGCCAGGGCAAAAAATAATATGTAGAATATTCTTTTCATTTCTGATTAATTATACAAAAGGTCCAGGCTTTCATCAGCCACTGGTATCTCATCAACGGGAACCCCGGAGAGAAATGCTTCCAGTTCCTTATCCGAAACATCGTTCAGCAGGGCACTGGCATCTTCGGATGCAGTGATATCATCACTGGCCGCAGGCTGTTTACCGCCCGTGGCATTTTTAATGAATGCATCCAGTTCTTCCGTGCTTACATCTTTCAGTTCAGTGGAAACAGTTTCATTCCCTGCAGGTGCTATTTCATTCCTGTTATTGAAATATAGAAAACCTGAAATGGCCATGATAGCGGTAACACTCGCGGCAACAGCCATACGCATCCATTTCCTCTTCATCATAGGGA
Organism: uncultured Flavisolibacter sp.; assembly: GCA_964460925.1. Classification (GTDB taxonomy): domain Bacteria; phylum Bacteroidota; class Bacteroidia; order Chitinophagales; family Chitinophagaceae; genus Flavisolibacter. The sequence goes on from CAYWSQ010000270.1 coordinate 923, forward strand.
TGACCCGCGCCTGCTGGCGGGGAAGCTTATCCAGCATCTGTTCAGGGAAACCTGCAAAATATCCCGCTGGCACCTGGTAAGGCATCTCCTTGCTTATGAAAGACAATACCAGCGATTCTTCATCAGAGGTAATGGCTTCAAGCTGATCAGCTGTTGTTCCGAAATAATTCTCAGGGACATCGTAAGGCATTTTCCGGGAGAGACCGGCCAGGAGGGGGGAGAGCTCAGAGATTTCCTCCACGGCGTTCAGCCCGTTTGACCTCACCCTTGCCAGGATCAGTTCGGGCAGGGTGTCGAAATATCCGGGAGGCACCTGGTAAGGCTGCCCATGGATTTCGGGAGAAAGCCCGCTCTGTAGCGCTGTTAATTCATCCGATATGGTGATACGGTTGTTCATTTTACGGAGTTAAGACGCAGCAGGGAGATCAAAGTTTAATGGTTTTTAATATAGTCCTCTATTTTTTTTACCGCATGGTGATAGCTTGCTTTGAGAGCGCCTTCACTGGTTTCCAGTACCCGGCTCATCTCTTCGTATGGCATTTCGTCGTAATACCGGAGACTGAATACAATTCTTTGTTTTTCAGGCAATTGCTGTATGGCCAACTGGAGTTTCCATTCCAGTTTGTTAGCATCAAAATGTTTGTCGGCCATTACCTTATTGCTCAACCCGGTTTCCACATCACTAAAGCTTACAGCCGCCCTTTTTTTCTGGCCTTCAATGAATGTTAAACTTTCGTTAGTGGCAATTCGGTAGAGCCAGGTATATAGTTGGGAATCTTCCCTGAAGTTGTCGAGCCCGTTCCATACCCTGATGAATACATTCTGCAATACATCATTGGCATCATCATGATCCACTACCATACGGCGTATATGCCAGTAGAGTTTTTCCTGGTATTTGCGGATGAGCGTGGTATAGGCCTGCTCCCTGGTTGCGGGCTGCCGGAACTGCATTAATAATTCTGCATCTGATCTTTCTGTAAGCGCCATTAAGTATCGTTTAATCCCGGATAAAGGATTTGGGGTAAAGATAAATTTTTATGATACAACAGAGTTTGGGATTCACTTGAAGCAATTTGAACTATTTCAGATTTTATTTTACCGCAGAGAAAACCAGCCTTCGCTAAAGCTATGGCTGGCTAAGGAGATAAGGAGATTGCGCAGAGGATAATCAATATTTTTTTGGGATGAAAAAAAGCAGGCTGAAAGCCTGCTTTTAATGTCTAAGTAAAGATCAATTAACCGTTTTTCCTGCCCATCACTTTTTCCGCAGCAGCAATGATATCCGGAACGTCGAGACCATATTTTTTCAGGAGGTCGGCAGGTGTGCCGCTTTCACCGAATGTATCTTTCGTACCTACGTATTCAATTGGTATCGGGAAGTTCTTTGCAGCTACCTGCGCAACTGCATCGCCCATGCCTCCATAAATATTATGTTCCTCGCAGGTAACAGCGCATTTTGTTTTACGGATCGAATTGAGTATGGCTTCCTCATCGAGGGGTTTGATGGTATGCAGGTTGATCACTTCCACGCTGATCCCTTTTTCTTCCAGGGCAACACCAGCCTGTATTGCATTCCAAACCAGGTGGCCGCAGGCAAAAATGGTAACGTCGGTTCCCTGTGAAAAATGCTGGGCCTTTCCAATAACAAAAGGTTCGGCAGGATTGGTGAACATAGGCCAGGCCGGTCTTCCAAATCTCAGGTAAACGGGGCCATGGTGTTCGGCTATTGCAATAGTAGCGGCCTTGGTCTGCTGGTAATCGCAGGGAACGATTACTGTCATGTGCGGCAGCATCTTCATCAGGCCAATATCTTCCAGGATCTGGTGCGTAGCGCCATCTTCTCCCAGGGTAAGCCCGGCATGCGAAGCACAGATCTTTACATTCTTGCCACTGTAGGCTATGCTCTGGCGGATCTGGTCGTAAACCCGGCCGGTAGAAAAGTTAGCGAAAGTGGTGGTATAGGGAATCTTACCTCCAATGGTCAGTCCCGCAGCAATACCCATCATATTAGCTTCTGCTATACCTACCTGTATGAATCTTTCCGGGAATTCTTTCATGAACTGCTGCAGTTTCAGCGAACCCGCGAGGTCGGCGGTCAGCGCCACTACATCTTTATTCTTGCGCGCCACCTCTACAATACCATCACCAAAACCACTGCGCGTATCCTTTTTACCTGTTGACTGGATCTCTTTCAGCATAATGCCGCAAAAGTAATGTATCAGTTCAAAGTTCAAAGTCGAAAGTTCAAAGGCGAAAGGCAAAAGTCAAAAGTCAAAAGTCGGAGTCGGCTTTGCCAGCTATAGCTTTAGCGAAGGCTGGTTCTCTGCGGTAAAAGAAAATCACCGGGAAAAAGAGTGAACCCCGGTAGTAAGGCCTTGAACCTCGAACCTTACCCCTTGAACCTTAATTCAATTCCGACGGTATGGAAAACAGTGCTTCATCATCTTTCAGCCTTTTTTCCCATTGCCAGGCGGTTTCCATCATCTCATCAAGTGAATATTTCGGTTCCCAGCCCAGTTTGGTGCGGGCTTTATCGTTATTGGCAAAAATGGCCATCACATCTCCCGGCCTCCTGGGTCCAACTTCATAATTGAGTTTTACACCGCTTGCCTTTTCAAAAGAAGCAATGGCCTCAAAAACGGTCACGCCATTGCCGGTACCCAGATTGAAAACTTCGTTTCCGGAACTGTTCCTTTCTTCTTCCAGGTACTTGATGGAAAGCGTATGTGCATGGGCAATATCAGAAACATGGATATAATCCCTCACACAGCTTCCGTCTCTTGTAGGATAGTCATTTCCGTAAACCGTCATCTTCGGCAGCTTGCCAATGGCCGTCTGAGTTATGGCTGGCACCAGGTTCTGCGGTTTGCCCAGGGGCATCTCACCAATCAGGTTGGAAGGGTGGGCCCCAACGGGATTGAAGTAACGAAGCAATATAATTTTTGAATCCACCGCTTTCTGGAATTCTCCAAGGATCTGCTCACCCATTTGTTTGGTATATCCATAAGGGGAAGCTGCAGGCTGCAAAGGTGTTTCTTCTGTCACCATCTGCTGTTCAGGTTCTCCGTAAACCGTGCATGAAGAAGAAAAAACAAACCAGGGAGTTCCAAACTCCTGCACGCATTTCAGGAGGTTGATCAGTGAGTTAAGATTGTTCTCGAAATACATGAGAGGCTTCTCTACTGATTCGCCCACAGCTTTGTAAGCGGCAAAATGTATGATGCCTGCGATATCAGTGTTCTCCTGGAAAATGGCAAAGGTGTCATCGAAATTGCAGAGGTCAACCTTGTAATTTTTTACAGGTTTGCCGGTGATCTTTTCCACGCCTTTTAATACGGAAGCATTGGACCTTGAGTTATTATCCACACTTACTACTTCGTAACCGTTCTCTATCAGGTCAACAAGCGTGTGCGAACCAATATAACCACAGCCACCAGTTACGAGGATCTTTGCCATACTAAATAATTATAGGCGGCAAAACTCGTAAATAAACTTAAAGAAACATGCGGGCAATCAGGAAAATTCCCGCTGCCATCAGTGCACTGATGGGAATAGTGAGGATCCATGCCCAAAGAAGATTGATGGTTACCCCCCAGCGTACTGCTGATAATCTTTTGGTAGCGCCCACACCCATGATGGCACCGGTGATGGTATGCGTGGTACTAACGGGGATCTTCAGGGCTTCTGTTACAAACAGCGTGATGGCGCCCGAGGTTTCAGCAGCCACACCTTC
>CAYWSQ010000271.1:0-4624 GCA_964460925.1 uncultured Flavisolibacter sp.
TTCCGTAAATAAAAAAAGGACCGCCACCGGCAGTCCTTCTTATAAATTAGCTGAAGTATTATTGTTTGATGATGGTTTTGGTATCTACCTTTTCTCCATTTTCATAGATGGCAAAATAGTATACACCTTTTACAAGGTTTGACATGTTTACTGTGTGCATGCCGGGTTGTAGTACCAGATTTCTTACCATGCGGCCGGAAGCATCCAGTACATTGATCCTGACATTTTCTTCTGTAACATTAATAGTTACATCGCTTACAACAGGGTTGGGCAGAATGGAATATTTTATGATGCTGCCGCTGCTGAAGCTGATCATGCGGTAAGGCGAATTTTCATGACGTCCATCAAGATCATATTGTTTGATTCGGTAGAAATTCTTTCCGTTCAGGTTTGGTGTTGCGTGCGTGTAGCTGTAATTGGTGGTATGCGATGCATTACCCTGTGCCTGGAGTGTAGCGATTGGCCTGTAATCAACCCCGTTGCTTGAATACTCCACTACAAAATGAGAAGTATTGCTTTCTTCCAGCGTTGACCAGTTGAGCTGGGCTTTCCTGTTATTTTCTTTCACAGTGAAAGCACCCCAAACCACAGGAAGGGTAGCAGCTGTTTTAGTGACAGTGATGGAAGTAGGATTGATGGTAAGTGTATAGTTCAAAGGAATGTTTACAACCGCGAAGTTGCCTGAGAAAGTTCCGGCAGTTGTTCTCATTACCTCATAAGTTCCTAAAGGCACTGAAGTGTTGGCTACCACGTAGAGATTGGAACCGGTAAGGTCAGTATTATTAGTCAGCGTTAACCTGTCATGACCCGTACCTGCACCTGAACCATCCTGGATATAGAACCAACTGGTGCTGCCTGGTGCCACTGCAGCGGGATTCATGGTTAGTTCACCTACTCCTCCGTTCACCCCGGGATAAATATACCCGGTATTGGTAAGAGTTCCTGTATTGGTAATGGTTCCAACTCCTTCAATAATTCCTGAATTGGAAACAGGGATTGTAGTGATAGTAAAAGTAGTTGCAGCATTGGCCTTGTTAACATGGCCTGTTGAACTGTTGGTGAACTGGGTAGGGGCAGCAAATTGCGTGAAAGCGTTGCTTGCAGCCAGGTTCACGTTGAAAATGTTGTTATTGGTAAATGAAGCCGCGTTGAAAAAAATCTGGCCATCCGCCCAGTTGATCGTTCCGTTATTGGTAAGATTGCCATTCAGGGTTTTGGCCCCTGCTAAAGTAATGTCGAGTGTTCCACCTGCTGCAATGGTAACCGGTATCCTGATAGCATTGGCTGTCCAAAGCATTGATCCTTCAATAGTGATGGAGCCCGGGGCTGCCAGCAACTGGCTGTTTACCTCAAATCTAACACCTGCGGGAAAGGTTACTGCAGTATTGAATGTTGTATTTCCAAAAATCTGGTAGGTGCCGCTACCGGTAAAACTGGTCCCGGCATTAAAGGTTGCTACAGTGAAGGCACTGATCATATTGGTGTTGTTGGAAAAATTAATAGCTCCTGAATTGGTCAGTGATCCGGGAGATGGAATCCTGAAAGTTCCGGAGTTGATATTAATCGTTCCCGCATTGTTGATAGCCGCTTCAATATTGGTTTGCCCAGCACCGGCGGTTTTGTTCATGGTACCTGTAGCAAGGTTGTTGAATGTGGAACCTGTGGCATCAATGAGGTTATCACTCGAAGCAGTAAAGCTTCCATTATTATCGAAAGTAACGGAAGTAAAAGTAAGTGTACCTCCACTCCAGTTGAACGATCCGTTATTTGTGATGGTGCCATTATAGGTACTTGCCGAAGAAACGTTGAATGTGCCATTGATGGTGAGGTCAGATGCGGCTGCCCCGTTATTGAGAGTGAAGGCGCCACCTGAAACCGTTAAAGTTCCTCCTGCATCAATTACAATGTCATCTGCATTGGTAGCGGCAGAAACGGTAATAACATGAGGACTTTGTATGGTGATGATACCATCTGTGCTTGTTGGTGCAGTGCCGGCTACTGCCCAACTGCCTGCTGTAAATCTTTGCCAATTGGTGGGAGTGGCCCAGGTGCCGGTAGCGATACTGCGGTAATCACCCTCCGATTGAGCAAGCAATGCATTACTTGTGAAAATAGTTAAGCCAATAAGCAATAGTGTAAATTTTGATTTCATAGCGAAAGCTTTAAAAATTGTAATCCAATAAGTTTATAATAAGCATTAATGATTTCCATCAGCGAACCTTGATGGACAGAGGAGTCTTGTAAAAGGATAGTGGAAGAGAGGAACGGAGTCGGATAAAATTAAACAAAAAGGTCAGATTTGAGCATTTTGCAAAAAAATCTTTTGATGGGCTATACCGGGCAGGATCGCTTGTGCCTGCAGTCCAAAAAAAAGAGGCGGGATAAACCCGCCTCTTGGTAATAAATAAGCTATTGAAAATCATTTCACAAACTTGCACACTACTTTATTGTTGATGTCTACCTCCACTTCCACGTAATAGGATCCGAAAGGAAGTGCTGAAACGTTCACGGTTTTGGTCATGATATTCGTATTCCTGATGAAACTTTCATAATACACCAGTCTTCCGCTCACATCATAGATCCTGAGCTCTGAGTTGTTTACGTGGGTATTGGCTTCGATCCTGATATTGATGATATCTGTTGCCGGATTCGGATACAATGTAGCTTTTGAAGGAGGCAGAGGATTTACTGTTACCAGTATGGTATCCTTCCCTGCCGCGCCATCATCATCCGTAACTGTCAGCTCAAATTTATAGACGCCTTCTACCAGGTTGGTCACATGGGTCTGGGCCTGGTTTGGAGTAGAAATTGAATAAATTATCGGGCCTGTAATACGTCTCCACTGATACGATACCACACTGCCGTCTGCATCTGTTCCGTTACCGGAAAGTGTTACATCATTTACAGGCAAAGTGATCTCAATATCACCCCCTGCATTGGCTACCGGTGGCTGGTTCACAGGTGGTGGCGGCGGCGGTGGCGGGGTTACGGCTGCATTTACTGTAACTGTAACGGTATCCCTTCCAAACGCACCCTGGTTATCAGTTACCCTTAATTCAAAGCGGTAGACACCCTGTACCAAACTGTTTACGATTGTCTGCGCCTGGGTGGAGCTTACAATGGTATAGCTTGAAGGTCCGGAAATGCGTGTCCACAAATAGGATGCGACGGTTCCGTCCGCGTCTGACCCGCTGCCATTCAGTGTTACAGAACTGGATGGAAGAGTAATGTTATGATCAGCTCCTGCAAAGGCCAGGGGTGCCTGGTTTGGCAATGGAATGGCTGCATTTACAGTAACCATAACCGTATCCCTGTCAATAGCACCCTGGTTATCTGTAACCCTGAGTTCAAAACTGTATACTCCCTGAACCAGGTTGTTGATAACAGTTTGTGCCTGCGTAGCATTTACAATATTATGGGTAGCAGGTCCGCTGATGCGGGTCCACAGGTAAGAGGCTATAGTTCCATCAGGATCCGTACCACTGCCATTTACAGTTACGGAGTTTACCGGCAGGGTAATGTTGTGGTTAGCACCGGCATTGGCCGTTGGTGCCTGGTTAGGCGGTGGCGGCGGCGTGCCGGCAGCATTTACCGTTACAAATACCGTATCCCTGTCTGTTGCACCCTGGTTATCTGTTACACGAAGTTCAAAACCATAGATACCCTGCTGGAGATTATTCACTGCTGTCTGTGCCTGGGCCGGGGTTGCGATTGTAAATCCGGCCGGACCAGAAATCTTTGTCCATGAATAGGCACTGATGCTTCCATCAGGGTCGGTGCCTGAGCCAGTGAGATTAACGGTATTGATCGGGAGATTGATACTGATATCAGCACCCGCGTACGCAACCGGCACCTGGTTTGGTGGCGGAGGTGCGGCGTTTACTGTTACCATAACGGTATCACGGTCAATGGCACCCTGGTTGTCTGTTACCCTTAATTCAAACCGGTACACTCCCTGAACCAGGTTATTCACCAGGGTTTGAGGTTGTGTGGGAGTAGCAATTGTGAAGGTTGCCGGACCAGCGATTTTCGTCCATAAATAGCCTGAAATGGTTCCGTTAGCATCAGTTCCGCTTCCATTAAGGTTTACTGAATTGGCTGGAAGCGTAATGAGTCTGTCAGGACCTGCATTGGCAACAGGGGGCTGGTTTGGAGGGGGAGCAGATCCCACTACAGTAATGGTTACTGTATCCCTGTCCAATGCACCCAGGTTATCTGTTACTTTCAATTCGAATTTATAAATACCCTGCACCAGGTTATTAATGGCTGTCTGCGCCTGAGCGGGGTTTACGATCGTAAAATTTGCCGGCCCTGAGATGCGGGTCCACAAATAGGAAACAATTGTACCATCAGCATCCGATCCGGAACCGGTAACGGTTACACTATTTACAGGCAATGTTATGGTTTGGTCGGCTCCTGCATTGGCAAGAGGGGTAACGTTTCCACCGGAACAATCATTGGAATAAACGGCTCCTGCTGCTATCTTCAATAGTGCAGGGGTTTCATTCAGATTTTTGTTTCCGCAAACAAAGTTCAAACCAGGAGTTCTCCTGAGATAGGCACCAACAATCCAAACTTTACCCGGTGAAGTGCTGCCACTTGCACCTACATAGTTATTTCTCAC
>CAYWSQ010000272.1:0-4616 GCA_964460925.1 uncultured Flavisolibacter sp.
GACGGTTTACTTTGGAAAGGATCTCGGTGATCATATAACTCGCGGCGGCTGAAAGGATCCTTTTCTTTTTCCCATTGGTATCTGCTGCACTGAAAGAAGGTTGCGTATAAACACCTTCATTCGCGAAAGCGGCAAACAGCGCGGTGAGTTCTTCCAGTGTTGCACCGCATCCACCCAGCACCATCGACAGTCCCAGTTTATTCCGGTCTTTTTCTACCTGGCGGAAACCTGCTTCTGCCAGCCCATTGATCAATACATCTTTGCCAAGGAGCTGCAGGCTTCTTACCGAGGGAATGTTGAGGGAATGTTCGAGCGCATATTCCATCGTTACATAACCATTGAACTGGCGGTCATAATTTTCCGGCGCATACCCTGCATAATTCACCGGCACATCATTGATGATCCTTTTGGGTGTGAGCAGTCCTTCATCAATGGCCAGTCCATATAAAAATGGTTTAAGCGTGCTGCCTGGCTGCCTCACTGCCGAGGCACCGTTAACCTGTCCGCCATCGGTAGTATCCCTGAAATCAGAAGACCCAGTGTAACTGATGATCCTTCCTGTTTTATTATCCATCACAACAACGGCCGCGTTCCTGATCTGTTTTAGTTTTAATCCTCTTACATAATCAGAGACCAGCTTTTCGATCTTGAGCTGGTTGTTCAGGTCAATAAAAGTTTTGATATTCTCCGCACTGCTGCCGGTTTTTAGTTTATAGCTAAGGTGGGGAATATGATGGGGCACCTCCGAACGTTTCGCATCAAGGGGTTCAGCCAGTGCGTCCTCGATCTCCTTTTCCGTGAATACACCATCATCTGCAAATTTTTTCAACCAGCGGTTTCTTTCCTGCAGTACAAGATCATTCCGTTTACCAATCACCAGGGTGGAAGGGCGGTTAGGGATAATGGACAGTGCTGTGATCTCAGCCAGTGAAAGATGATCCGGGTTTTTTTTGAAATAAAGCCAGGAAGCAGATTTCACTCCTTCGATATTACCGCCATACGGCACCAGGTTGAGATAGAGTTGCAGGATTTCATCCTTATCGTATTTCCATTCCAACTGCAGGGCCCTAAACATTTCAATGCATTTCGACAAAAGAGTTCTTTTCCTCGGCTCCAGCGCTCTTGCCACCTGCATGGTGATGGTGGAAGCGCCGGAAGTCCGTTTCATACGGATGGTATTCATGAAGGCAGCGCGGGCAAGGGCAAAGGGATTAACGCCGGGATGCCGATAGAAATACTGGTCTTCTTTGGTGATGATGGTTTTGCGCAGCAGGGGAGAGATCTCCTGAAGCTCGGTTTTCATTCTCCATTTTTCATCAGGGGTAAGAAATGCATTGATTACATTCCCGTTCACATCGGAGATAGTGGTTGAATATTCAATGGTATCCGGGACAGGAAACAGGCGGTTGAGCAAAAGGAATAACAGGAAGGAACACACTAAGAAGATTATGAATCTTTTAACAGGCCGGAATAATTTCAGCTTTGTAACTTTCTGAAGCCATTGATTCAATTTGTATGGACTCATCGGGTCATCCTCCTTAGCTTTTTTCCCGGCTCACACCTGGCAGTACGAATGTAATCACAGGTTCAAATGGATTTCTTTCCGTTGGTAAGTATAAACATTTTATAACAAATTTATCCGGGCACAGATTAAGTTTATGGAAAGCACGAAGGTTTGTGTCTTGGAGAAAGAAAAGTCCGGTTGACTGCATTCATTTGCCTTTGCACAATTATTCCTAACTTTTTACCGCCAACACTTCAATCCATCGTATGTTCAATAAATACTTCCTGGTTCCGCTCATCTTTTGCGGGGCTATTTTTTTGTCTGCCTGCAAACGTAATTATGTAACGCTCGATTATACCAATGCCAAAGGGGAAGTGCCGCAACTGGGCAACCTGGTATTCCGTTTCAATAAATCCATTTATCCTGATTCATTGCTCAACAACTGGGATTCCAGCAACTATGTTTCTTTCGAACCTTCCATACCCGGGCGTTTCCGCTGGAACGGTCCAGATGAACTGGTATTTTCCCCTGCGGGTCCGCTGCAACCTGCCACAACTTACCGCGCTAAAATCAGGAACGAGGTACTGCGCTTCAGCAGTTTCAATGATATCAAGGATGCAGACAAGATTGAATTCAGCACCTCGCCGCTGGCACTTGCCGATGCACAGGTGATCTGGGTACTGCAGGATGAAGCAAGGAACATTGCGGTGCCGCAACTCAACCTGGTTTTTAATTACCCTGTTGACGCGGAAAAATTAAAAGAGAAACTGAAGATCGAGGTTGATGGTTCAAAGTCTGACTACAGCCTGCAGACTATTGGCGTGAGTAAACAGTTTTCCATACGGCTCAACCAGTTCAAAGCCGAAGACAGGACCTATGAAGCCATGGTCCGGATAGATGCTGGTCTTCGTCCTGATAAAGGCAGCAACAGCCTTGATGAACCAATCAAAACCCTTCTTTCCATTCCTTCACCATTTGTACTCAGTATCAATAACGTAGAAACAGAGCATGATGGGATACAGGGCATGGTACATGTTTACACCAGCCAGCAATTAAACCAGGATAATCTCCGGCAGTTGATCAGCTTTGATCCTGTCATCAGCTACACCACCAACCTCGAAGAATACGGATTCACGATCAAAAGTGAAAAGTTTGATACGGAAAACAGTTATGCATTCACCATCAACAGTGGCCTGAGGGGTAAGGTTGGCGGCGTGCTGAAAGAACCTTACAATGGAAGCGTGGCATTCGGGCAAATGGAATCGGAGGTGAGGTTCACCAATAGCAAAGCGGTTTACCTGTCAGGCAAAGGCAATGGTAATATTGAAGTGCGCATTACTAACACACCAAAAATCCGTTTGGTGATTTCAAAGATCTATGAGAACAACCTGCTGATGGCACAGCGTTATGGTTACGAACCTTCCGATCGTGATGAAGGAGAAGGAACCTACGCTTCCTATAACGATGAAGGTTACGAGGGTTACAGTAACGACATGGCTGGCGATGTAGTGTACAGCAAAGAGATTGACACACGCTCTCTTCCCAAATCAGGAGCGGGACGCATCCTCAATCTTTCACAGTTTGAAGACCGTCTTCCGGATGCGAAAGGAATTTACCATGTGCTGATCCGCTCCAAAGATGATTACTGGATCAGCGACAGCCGCTTCATTTCTTATTCGGATCTTGGCCTGGTTGCCAAACAGGGCCAGGATAAGATTTATGTATTTACCAATTCCATCAAAACCGCTAACCCGGTCAATGGTGTTACCATCAACGTGTATGGCGCTAACAACCAGTTGCTGGGAACCGCGGCTACAAATGAAGATGGCGTAGCGGAAGTGCCTGTGGCTGCTAAACAGTTTGCAGGTTACAGGCCCGCGATGGTGATCGCGAAGACCGCGGATGATTTTACTTACCTGCCTTTCAGCAATACCCGCGTCAATACTTCCAGGTTTGATGTAGGTGGAAAAGTTTCCAATCCCACCGGTCTCGATGCATTTGTTTATGCGGAACGTGATATTTACCGTCCGGGTGAAAGGATCAATTTCACTGCTGTTCTACGTGATAAGAACTGGAAGAGCCCCGGGGAAATTCCTGTGAAGATGAAAATGCTGCTGCCCAATGGTAAAGAGCTGCGCAGTTTTCGCAAGGGGTTGAATGAACAGGGTGCAACCGAAGGAGGGATTGACATTTCTGCTTCTGCCATTACCGGCAGTTATACCCTGGAGATTTACAGTTCAAATGATGTATTGCTGACAACTAAAAATTTTATGGTGGAAGAATTTGTGCCCGACCGCATCCGCGTGCAGGCCAAACTCGACCAGCCCTGGCTGAAACCCGGAACCGTGGCCAACCTGCAATTGAATGCAATGAATTTTTTTGGTCCGCCTGCCGCTAACCGCAAATATGAAACGGAGATCCAGGTGAGGCAGAAAAACTTTTCAGCAAAAGGATTTGAATCTTTTGATTTCGCACTGGCCAACCAGAGAAGTTTTTATGATAAAGAAGTGAGGGAAGGAACTACTGACGCTTCCGGCAATGCCAGCCTGCAATATGAAGTGCCGGCAATGTATGCCAACAGTGGCTTGCTGCAGGCAAATTTTTATTCAACTGTATTTGATGAAACCGGCCGCCCGGTTAGCCGTGTCACTAACGCTGATATCTATACCCAGGATGTTTTTCATGGCATCAGCGATGATGGTTACTATTATTATTCCCTCAATCAGCCTGTACGTTTTAAACTGGTTTCACTAAACAGGGAAGGAAAACCTGTGCAGGCGAGGGCAAAGGTGCAGGTGATCAAACATGAATACCGCACGGTGCTTACAAGGAGCGGCAGCTATTTCAGGTATGAATCCCAAACTGAAGACAAACTGCTGCATGACCAGGAAATGAATGTAGGCAATAACACCGCATTCCAGTTCATACCCAGGTCGCCTGGGAACTACGAAGTACGCCTGTACAGGCCCGGTGCCAATGCCTATGTCAGTAAAAGTTTTTACAGTTATGGTTCCTGGGGTGGAGATAACAATTCATTTGAAGTGAATACCGAGGGCCATATTGATATTGAATTGGACAAGTCAAATTATGAAACAGGCAGCCAGGCGCGCCT
>CAYWSQ010000273.1:0-4568 GCA_964460925.1 uncultured Flavisolibacter sp.
AGAAATAAATAAATGTTGGAAGAGTAAAAAAAAGCACAAGCAACATAAATAATATGGATCATATCATAAAAACCACCGGCCTCTCCTATCACTATGCAAAAAATGTCCAGACCCTGTTTGACATCAACCTGCAAATACCCAAAGGAAGCATCTATGGTTTCCTCGGTCCCAACGGATCAGGCAAAACCACAACACTCAGTCTCCTGCTAGGGCTCCTGCCGAAACAGCAGGGAGATATCCAAATCTTCGGGCAGCACCTTGATCAAAACAGGATTGCCATCCTGAATAAAATCGGGTCATTGGTAGAAACACCTTCCCTCTATGTTCATCTTAATGCAAGAGATAACCTGGAGATCTACAGGAATATTTACGGCGTATCAAAAGAAAGAGTGAACGAAGTTCTTGAAATTGCCGGCCTTGGAGATACCGGCAAAAAATCGGTCAGGAAATTTTCCCTGGGTATGAAACAAAGGCTGGCCATAGCACTTGCCCTGCTGCCCAACCCTGAACTGATGATCCTGGATGAACCATCCAATGGCCTCGACCCGGCAGGGATCATTGAATTGAGGCAACTGATCAAGAAGCTGAACAGGGAACTGGCATTGACCATCGTGATCTCCAGTCACCTCTTATCAGAAGTGGAAAAAATGGTAAGCCATGTCGGCATCATTTACAAAGGCAAGATGCTTTTCCAGGGATCGCTGCCGGAACTGCACCAGTTCCAGCAAAAAACCACAAGGCTGCTGGTGCAGACTTCCGATAATGAAGCTGCTTTGCATTTATTAAAAGAACATGCACCTGAAATGGCAGGCGAACATTTATCCATTCCTTTCCACAACCTGGAACAGGCAGCATTAATCAACAGGGCCATTATCCAGAACAACCTGGATGTTTACCTTCTGAAACCAACAGAAAACGACCTCGAACAATTATTTATTGACCTTACATCTGCACACTCATGAATTTAATGATATCACTCCGCTCTGAGATCCTGAAAACAAAAAAAACCGCATCGTTTTACCTCACGCTCGGAGCGGCAGCCTTTGGGCCCTTCACGTCCATGCTCGACCTGACACTGGATGGCGTAGACCCTGGAAGCCGCAAAGTTATTTTCAGTAAAATGCTGATAGATAAATTTGATGTAACTGGCGCGATGCTCTTACCCATTTTTATTATGCTGATCTGCACCCTGCTATCCCAAATCGAGTATAAGAATCATACCTGGAAGCAGGTATTGGCAGCGCCGCAAACCAAAAGCAATATTTTTCTCGCCAAGTATGTGAATGTCCACCTGCTGATCATCACGTTTTTGGTTGTGAATTTTATTATGATGCTGCTGTCCGCGGTCATTCTTCATTTTATTGAACCAACACTGGATGTGCTGAACCAGTCTGTAAATGGTATGGATGTACTGATGGTAAGGTTGAGAGCTTACATTGCCCTGCTCGCGCTTACTTCCATTCAATTCTGGCTGGGATTAAGATTCAGGAATTTCATCGCACCCATTGGAATTGGTATGGGTTTATGGCTGGCAGGGACCATAATGGTTTTCGAAGCCGAAGTTGGTTTTGCTGAATATTTCCCTTATAGTTTTCATGCCTTTGGTGTGAATGAACAATTCAAACCTGCAGACAACACCTATCTCATACTTTCTTTGATTTATGCAGTTGTATTCCTGGTTGTAGGGTTTTTAGATTTTCGGAGCAGGCGAATGAATGGGTAATTTTTTTACCGCCAAGGGAAGAAGGGCGCCAAGGTGACGCAAAGATTTTACGAAATTTCTTTGCGTTTCCTTTTGCCTCCTTGGCGCCTTGGCGGTTAATCTCTCCTTTTCTTTTATCTCTTCCCTTCCAGGTAAGCATCCAGGTTCTCCAATCCCATTGTAAAACCCTCCCTGAATCCCATCTCGATGATCTTTTCCAGGTCAGCCAGTTCGTTGAAGCTGATCTCGATATTCACCACCGTAGACTCGCCCTTATCAGAAAATTGATTATCCCAGTCCATGCTCGGAAACTCCTTATTAATTACACCATTTTCATCACAGAATGCATCTGAACCGGAATAACTTGTTTTGGGATTGATGGTTTTATATTCAAAAACGCACCAGTGTCTTTCTCCTTCAGGACTCACCATGGAATAAAACCATTTGCCTCCCGGTTTAAACTCCTGAGATTTGGTTTCTGCGCGCCAGGGTTTGGGTGCCCACCACTGGTCGGTGATCTTTGGATCGGTCCAGGCCTGCCATACCAGGTCAACAGGCGCATCAAAAGATCTTTCAACATGAATTTTTTTGGCTTCTTTGTCAACATTGAAATTGAATAAAACCGCCTTGTTCATTTTTTTTGTTTTTTGAGGTTGATTAATACGTCATCCAATTGATCAAAACGGCTGGCCAGCATTTGCCTGAACTGCTCCAGCCATTTTTCAATTTCTTTCATTTTATTGCTGTTGAGGTGATAGTATATCTCACGGCCGCTTTGCTCCTGTTTTACCAGTCCGCATTCCGCCAGCACCTGGATATGTTTGGAAACTGCCTGGCGGCTGGTATCGAAATGTTCGGCAAGTGTATTGGGTGTAAAGGCCCCCGTAGCAAGCAGGAGGATAATGGCCCTGCGGGTGGGATCTGCTATTGCCTGGAATATGTCTCTGCGGGTCTCCATTGTGCTACCATTTGGTTGCAAGTTAATGCAAACATTTGGTTGCGCAAAATAAAGTTGTGGGGTAAGAGGAAGGTTTGAAATAGTTGGTAGTTCAAAGTTGAAAGTTCAAAGTCAGTGAACTATAGAACTGAACAGCTTCTATCTACCCAGGCAAGTAATTTGTAATTGAGTAGCTTTAAAAATCAAAAGAAGTCCGCATAAACTTTGCGCATTCTTTGCGCATCCCTCTGCTCCTTTGCGGTTAAATTCAATTCAGCCAACATTAAAATGTAATATTTTCATTCTCTCAACCACCGACTTTGAACTTTAAACTTTAAACTTTGAACTGACTACCGACTTCCGACTTCATTCTACTATCATCCACCCCATCCTCTCAACCACCCGACTTTGAACTTTCAACTTTCAACTGACTACTGACTTCTGACTACTGACTACTGACTACCTACTTCGGGCTGGCGAAGAAGGCGGTTGCGGAGAAATTTCACGCAAAGGTGCTAAGGAAAAAAGACGCAATTTTTGTTTGTACTAAACTCCTACTGACGAGACAATCATTTATCCAGACTAAAATAAAGCTACACAGTACTATCAACCATCCATCCTGATCATCCTGAAAATCCAGAAAATCCTGCTCCATCCTGCTCAATCCTGATTATATTTACCCTCAACCAAAACTCCTGTTATTGCATCATAGGATCCTTACCCTGCTTTGCCTCCTTGTTTCTCTTTCCGCAATGGCCCAAAACCCGGTTCGGGTTAACGGGATACCTGTATTCGACCCCATCATGCAGGGCAGCGATACCGGGAAGAAAATGCTTAAAATTATTTCCCAGCCTTCTTCCAAACTCCTGAATGATTGTGGAGTAACAGCTTCCTTCCTGCCGGGGGTTGATTCCATTTTTGCAAATAACACTTTCATCAATTTTACCAATACCAGTTCCAATGCTACCCAAACGATCTGGTTCGTGAACAACCTGAATCATGGATCTGCCCAGGACCTGCCCTTTTATTTCAATGATATTGGCGCTTATGATATCAAACTGGTAGCTATCAATGGCAATTGCCGCGACACCATGAGTGTTACCATCATGCGTACAGGCACACCCACCAGCGATGAACGTTTCTACAACGGTTCCATTGGTTTTCTTAAAAACATGGATAAATCAATGACCATGGCCGTGGGTCCGGGTGAAACAACACTCATGGCCGGCACTACTGATCATATGGGATTGTATGGTGACCAGATTCACAATGGCATGCTGGTGAAACAGAACAAACCGGGTTGCATCGCGTGGACCAAACTGCTGATGCTCACCATCGACATCAAACAAGTGATCACGCTGAAAGACAGCGGGTACCTGGTAAGCGGGTACGATAACCATGGCAGCTACCTGCTGCGCATCAATAAAAACGGGGAGCCCTTATGGAAGAAAAAATATGATGCTCCCGGGTTACCCGTCGGCTTTGCACAACTTCACGAAATGCAGGATGGAAGCATCATTGGCACCAACAGTGCTTTCAACAGTGGTTTTATAATGATGAAACTGGATCCGCAGGGCAACCTGCTTTGGAGCCGCTTCCTCCAATACCAGCCGGATGTGACTGACTATACCCAGACCACAGCGGTCTTTGAATGGAACATGAATTTATATGTAACGGGTAGTGTGCAGCTTCCGTCCAATGACCCCAACCTGGTAGGCGCATTTGGCAGCTTCTTTGTAAAGATCAATCCAATTAACGGCGAGGTGCTGCTTTCCAAAATTTACCGTGCCCTGGACGGAACCAGGAGTTGCTTTATCCAGGACCTCCGGGTTCATAACAACCTGCTTCTTTCCAGCACCCTGAATTATAACACACTGGGTGGCACGAATGTTTTTCCTGGTTTGCAATGGATGGATGCGGATGGAAACA
>CAYWSQ010000274.1:0-4567 GCA_964460925.1 uncultured Flavisolibacter sp.
CCCTTGTACTTCGCACTGTAAAATACGGGGAAACAAGCCTGGTGGTGACGATGTTCACGGAACTGGCCGGTATCCAGAGTTACCTTGTGAATGGTGTAAGAACCATTTCCAATAAGGGAACAGCAAAGGCCGCACTGTTCCAGCCATCAGCTATACTGGACCTTGTGGCCTACCATAATGAATTCAAGAACCTGCAAAGGCTGAAAGAATATAAATGGGCTTTTTTATACCGGCATATTCTTTCTGATGTGATGAAGAACGCGGTTGCACTTTTCATGATCGAGCTGCTTGGCAAATGCCTGAAACAACCCGAACCGCATCCTAACCTTTTTTATTTTACGGAAGACGCACTGCATCACCTGGATGATGCCAATGAGAAAATGACGGCTAATTTTCCACTGTTCTTCGCACTTCACCTGGCGGTGTTTTTTGGCTTCCGAATCAGTGAAAATTATGAAGATGAAAAGTCACTTGCCTACCTCGACCTGCAGGAAGGCTGCTTTACAGCCATTCAACCGGAGCATCATCATTACTTAATGGATAAGGAAGCCGCTGCCGTTGCACATATCCTCAAGATCATGCATCCTTCTGAACTGAATGACCTTAACCTGAACCAGGAAACACGCAGGAGAATGATACATGCAATCGAACTATATTATGCTTTTCACGTGCCTGAATTCGGAAGCCTTAAAACCCTGCCTGTTCTCAGGGAGATCCTGAGCTGATCATACCAGCCTTTTTACAGAATAATTTTCTGCATCAATGAGAATAACACCGGGAGTTTTGCCCTTCTCAAAACTTCCAAGCTCTTCATCCATCTGCAGCGCCCTGGCACCATTGAGGGTGGCCCACTGCAGGCATTCTTCCAGTGACACCGATGGAAAAAACCTCCGGAGGGTTTTGATCTCCTTCATCAGGTTGAGCTGGTGATTGCTTGCAAGACTATCGGTGCCCAACACAAGCTGGCAATGATATTCCCTTAATAAATGCAGCGGGGGAACCGTGTTTTCGATATACTGGTTGGCATTGATACAAAGACAGTAAAAAACCTGTCCCGCAGCGCTATGAGCATTCACATAGCTGATATCTTCCTTTGAAGTAAAACTGTTATGTACCAGGATGATCCGTTCTGCTCCTGCCAGGTTGGAAAATACCGATTGCAGGCTTGATGAACCACTGGGCTGAAAATGATCATTTCTGATGTTCAGCAGTTCAAACATGCGGTTAATATCTCCGGAACCATTCCTGAAAAATTCATCCTCGAAAGTGGTTTCCTGGTTATGCATACTAACCACCTGTCCACTAAACCCGGCACTCATGAGTTGCCAGAGGTTTTTGGACACAGAATAAGGCGCATGCGGCACGATAGAGTTTCTAACGCTGCCGGACAAACGAAATTTCTCCATTAACTCATGGCCTGACTGCAATCTGGTGGCGGCAATGGAAGGCGACCACCCGCTCAG
Organism: uncultured Flavisolibacter sp.; assembly: GCA_964460925.1. GTDB lineage: Bacteria > Bacteroidota > Bacteroidia > Chitinophagales > Chitinophagaceae > Flavisolibacter. The sequence goes on from CAYWSQ010000274.1 coordinate 1,464, forward strand.
CTCAATGAAATTGTGATAATGAAGTCTCCCTTTGGATTTTTGATGAACTGTATCAGCAGTATTACAGATATCTCCCACTGCTACAATACCATTTGCAAGCATGCTGCTTTCCGCTTTTTCTATTGCGGCCATTACCTGATCTTCCGCCGCCCTGCGCTTGGTTACCACCTGCGATACAAAATCAACAAGGCCTGTATGTTCAGGAATAAAACCCTCTAGGTGGCTCAGTTCCAGGTGGCAGTGACAGTTAACCAGTCCGGGAGATAAAATGCCCCTGTATTGCTCAACAGAATCACCGGCTTCATCGCTGGGCAGCAGGTCCACGACCCTGCCTTCCTCGTTAAGTACGAGCACCTGGTCTTCCAGCATCCGCCTGCCGTCAAATAATTTATCAGCCCTGAGCTTCCTGTATGCCATATACTGCCAAAATACACTCTTCTTAACGTTCTTATTCGTTTGTCAATCTGTAATTTTGCCAGCCAATTTCAAACATGCTCGATAAACTGGATGCCATAAAAGCTAGATTCGAAGACCTTGGTGTTTCTCTTACCAATCCCGAGGTGATTGGCGATAACCGGAAGTTCGGTCAGCTTTCCAAGGAATACAGAAGCCTGGAGAAGATCGTGAATGCCTACGCTGAGTATAAAAAACTCCTTGACGATGTTGATTTTTACAGGGAAGCACTCAATGGATCTGATGAAGAGATGCGAGAGCTTGCCAAATCTGAGCTTCCCGAAACCGAGGAAAAAAAGTCAAAGCTTGAAAGTACTATCCGCCAGATGCTGATACCCAAGGATCCGCAGGACGAGAAGAATGCCATTCTCGAAATCAGGGCAGGTACCGGCGGAGACGAAGCAAGTCTTTTCGCGGGTGATCTTGTACGCATGTACCTGAAATACTGTGAGCGCCGCGGATGGAAAACCGCGCTGCTCAGCGAAAATGAAGGAACTGTTGGAGGTTACAAGGAAGTTCAGATAGAAGTGGTGGGTGATGATGTGTACGGCACCCTCAAATTCGAAAGCGGGGTTCACCGTGTGCAACGCGTACCTGATACGGAAGCCAGCGGCCGCGTGCATACCAGTGCTGCAACTGTAGCCGTGATGCCGGAAGCTGAAGAGGTTGATTTCGAACTGAAGGAAAGTGATGTGAAAATGGAAACAGCCAGGAGTGGCGGCGCGGGAGGCCAGAATGTAAACAAAGTGGAAACGAAAGTATTGCTGACGCATATACCAACCGGCACTGTAGTGATTTGTCAAACGGAAAGGACACAGCTTGCCAACAGGGAAAAAGCCATGCAGATGATGCGTACGAAACTTTACGAAGAACAGGTACGCAAGCAGGAAGAGGAAATTTCCCGTCACCGTAAAAGCCTGGTAAGTACGGGTGACAGAAGCGCTAAGATCCGGACATATAATTACCCCCAGGGCCGGGTAACCGACCACAGGATCGGCCTTACTTTATACAACCTGCAGCAGGTGTTGGATGGAAATATCGAAGAACTGATCGACGCCCTTCAGTTTGCAGAGAATGCTGAGAAACTGGCAAAGCAAAATTGAGGATTTATTTTCCCGTACCTGGTTTTACTAACTATGAACCATCCGCGTAATTCATCTGTTGTTCTGTCAATGAAAAGTCATAGAATGAAAGAATGTCCTTGAAAAATGGATTAAAAGAGATGGCATCATATTTTCTACTTCTATCATACCCAGTGAGTTCTTAAGAAGTTTGGAAACCCTTAACAAATCACGGGAAACAATTGGCAGCATATTTGCGTTTATTGAATATAGTTCTTCTCACATAAAGCAGTCAATTTTCTCATAAGCAGTTAGTTTTGGTTGCGACCCCTGTTTCTACAGGGGTTTATTTTTTTTATAGACCCTCATGTACACCAGCAAACCCAAAAAGCTTCCTGCAATATCAGCAACAAGATCATATAGATCAAAATCCCTGTTGGGTACCAGGCTTCCCTGCAGCACCTCTATCAGCAAACCATAAATTCCGGCAATAATGATCAGCCAGGCATTATAATACCTGCCTGTTAACGGAAAAGCGGATCTCCATAAAAAAAGCAATACGGCAAACAAACCAATATGCACGATCTTATCGAACTGGATAAAGGTGAGCCAGTTTTGCTTTGGAATGGATGAACCGGGAATAAAAAACAAGATCGTCATCAGCAGGAACCAGCCGATAGCGGTATACCTGTGGCGAAAAACTTTCCATTGTAACATACTGCAATGTAAGAGGGGATTCAGAATATGCAGGTCAGAGATTCACCGGCTGCTCCGATACCATAGGAGCAGAAGTAGGTGAAGGACTGCCTCCCTTAGGTTCAAGAGTAATGGCAAAAGCTTTTGCATGCTGCACATTCTTCATGCGGTAAAGAATTCTTTCCTGCCTGAGCTGAATGGTGCCAAGGTCAATCGGTGCTGCATTCTCATCCGGCAGCAGGGCCCAGAGCTGGTATTGTTTGTCGGAAGCCGGGGCGGGCATATTGTTGATCATCAGGTAAACATCCTTGCTGATGGTATCCCAGTAAATGGTAGCGGAAGCATTGTCTTCCTTGATAGCTGCCATCTTGAAATCAGATTTTGGCTGGTTGCCGGATGGATCATCCGCTACAGGCTGTTGAATTTTTTGCAGGCTGTCCTGCAAAAGCGCTATGGTTGTTCTGGCCTCTTTGAATTTTTTATTCTCCGTGAATGCCCAGTACCCGGCACCCGCCATCAGTATAAGGGCTGCCGCAGCGATCCATTTCCATGCACCCATGGAACGCACCGGTGTTCTTTCTTCTTCCAATTCCGTTTCGTAGGCTACGGAAGAAGCGGTACTCAGCTTTTCCTTTACCAGTTGATGGAGGTGGGCAGGAGCAGGACGCGCGTCAGACAGCAGTCGCTCTTCAAGCTCCAGCTCAAAGGCATTCCTGGCTTCTGCAATTTCAGGGTATTGCTGGCAAAGAGATTCAAACTCCTGGCGCTCGGCCTCGGAGAGTAATCCCATTACGTAGCTTTCTACCATGCCACTCGCTATGTATTCTTTTACATTCACTTTTATGATAATAATGCCCTTAACTGAGTAAGTGCACTCCTTATTCTTGTTTTTAC
>CAYWSQ010000275.1:0-4563 GCA_964460925.1 uncultured Flavisolibacter sp.
TATCTACCAGGGTGGTTTTACCATGGTCAACGTGGGCAATAATTGCTATGTTTCTGATTTCCATATACTTAATGAAGCCTGGAGTTGGAGTGGGAAGCATAAAATGCAGAGGCCTCTCAGCTCATAGCTCACAGCCCGTAGCTGTTTTTAGGGAGCGCAAAGGTAATTCAAATCAGCCGGGGAAAATAGAAAGGGGCAATCTTTATATTTCTATTATCATTTACTAAAGTGAGTTCCGGGCGCGAGGTCTAACTAGCTATTTTTTCCGCCGCTTCTTCCCCTGAATTAATGGCCCCCTCCATAAATCCCTGCCACTCGGCCAAGTGTTCGCCCGCGAAATAAGTATTCATGAAAGGTTTTTTCAATACGGGCATGATATTGAACCATTGGCCCACTCCGTACAATGCATAAGCTCCCATGGAATAGGCATCATTACCCCAGTAATAATTCCAGTGCTGCATCATTTTACTGCTGACATCACCAAAAGCCGGCCTCAGTGCATCGGTGATGATGGAACGGTGAAAAGCTTCTTCCTGGTTGGCGATCACGGCGGCTTTATCACCAATGGTATAGGAAATCAAAACACCTTTTTCTCCAGGCTGGTTTTTAGTGGCATGATAGAAATAATGTGCCGGCAGATCAGTGGCCATGTCAAAATCTTCCGGCCAGAATCTTTCACTGAACAATACCGGGTGCTTATTGATGCGGGCGTATTGCAGCGCATTAAGCGCATTGGTTTTTTCTGGTGGCAATCCCGGCAGCCATTTGATCTTTTTTAGTGAGAAAGTAGGCAGGCAGCAGATGATCTTATCTGCCATGAAGGTTTTACCATTGCTGCAGTGGACCTTCACCTTCGTTGAACCCTGTTCAACCCTGGTGACTGCATGATCCGTTAAAATATTTTCCTGCCCCACCTGTTCTGCCATTTTTTTTGCGAGTTCGCTGTTTCCACCACGGATCTTGAAATCCATTTCATTTTTTTCACTGCTTTCCGCGTATTCCGCCAACGCGGCGAAGGCTGATACATGTCGGATGCTTTCACCAAAATCAGTGCTGTCAAGCAGTTCACGGATGTCAAGGTCCCTGCCTTCACAACCATTGTTGACCAGGTAACGCCACCAGTCGTATTTGTCCAGTTCTTTTTTCTGCTGAATAGTCATGGTCTCATATTTTTTCAGCAGTTGCTGCCATTTCAGGTCCCACTCATCAGAATATTTCCATTGTCCCTTACCATGATACTGTCCCTTGTATAAAAGATGGGTCTCAAACTGGTTGTTGAATAATTCCAGTTTGTATGCTTCGCACATCTCCAAAATCCTTTCATGAGACTTACCTACCCATTCAGCGCCCAGCTCAATCACACAATCTGTACCGGGCACCGGCATCGAATATACCCTGCCACCAATACGGTTACGTGCTTCGAGCACGGTAACTTTTATTTTTTTCTTTTTGAGATAAGTTGCCGCAGCCAGCCCGGCAAACCCGGCACCAATTACAATTACTGAAGATGGTTTGGCAATAAAGGTCTTGAAGCTGTCAAGGCTTACCAGGCTGCCTGCAGCAAGCAGGGCAGACTGTTTTACAAAATCCCGGCGTGAGGTCATGTTATGCAGTTAGTCCTATAAATATATTGAACTGCGCTAAAAAAACCGCCTGATGATATTGACAATGATAGTGAGTAAAAGACTGAACAGGATCATGGTGGTGATAGGAAAATAAAACCTGCCGTTTTCTTTTTCAATGCGGATATCTCCCGGCAGCCTGCCGATCCAGTTCAGTTTATCATGAAAAAAATAAATGATGATTCCGGTAATGATAACGAGTACCCCAAATCCAATGATATATTTTCCAGCCTGTTGATCCATTTTAGCAAAGCTGATTTAAAACTATCACTATTTTTAATCAAACGATTGTTATGCCAAGATCAAGAATAGCAGGAATTGGTATGTACGTGCCTGAGCAGGTGATGACCAATGAGGGCCTTACACAGTATATGGATACGAGTGATGCCTGGATACAGGAGCGCACGGGTATAAAGGAAAGAAGATATGCGGACCGTACCGGTGAAACCACTGCTACCATGGGTGTGGAAGCCGCCAGGATGGCCATTGAGAGGGCGGGTCTCACCGAGTTGGATATCGACTTTATTGTGTTTGCCACTTTATCTCCCGACTATTATTTTCCCGGGTGCGGGGTGCTGGTTCAGCGTGCGATGAAGATGAAAGAGATCGGCGCGCTGGATGTACGCAACCAGTGCAGTGGTTTTATTTATGGTTTAAGTGTGGCCGACCAGTTCATCAGGAGTGGTATGTATAAAAATATCCTGGTGATCGGGAGTGAGAAACATTCCTTTGGCCTTGACTTCAGCACAAGAGGGCGCAATGTAACCGTGATCTTTGGTGATGGCGCCGGCGCTGTAGTGTTACAGGCAACAGACGAAGAAGATAGCGGTATTCTCAGCACGCACCTGCATAGCGACGGAAGCGAGGCGGAAGTGCTGGCCATGTACAATCCAGGTTCGCATGCCAACTACTGGAAAGAAGGACTCGCCAGTTTTGATAACGCGGAAATGGGACAGATGTTCCTGAGTCATGCCATCATTGACAATGCACAGGTATTTCCAAATATGGACGGCCAGGCAGTTTTCAAAAAAGCCGTGGTAAAATTTCCTGAAGTGATCATGGAAGCGCTCAATAAGAATGGATATAAACCTGCTGACCTGAAGTTGCTGGTACCTCACCAGGCTAACCTCCGCATCAGCCAGTTCATCCAGCACACCATGAAACTCCGCGATGACCAGGTGTATAATAATATCCAGCGGTATGGAAATACAACAGCCGCTTCCATTCCCATTGCGCTTTGCGAAGCCTGGCAGGAAGGACGCATACAGAAAGGAGATCTTGTTTGTCTTGCAGCCTTTGGCAGCGGGTTTACCTGGGCGAGTGCGCTGATGAAGTGGTGAGGAAAGGACGCCTCACGATTCACGATATTTGTATTATGTCCCGCAAGCTCCTCTACATCGTCAATCCCATTTCAGGTACAAGGAATAAATCTTCCTTGCGGACACTTATTGAATCTGCTACGCAAACAGCAGGATTGCCTTATGAAATTTATCCTTCGGTTGCAGGGGGAGATTACGAGTATTTAAAAACAATTATCACCGAGGGGGGACATACTGATATCATTATCGCGGGGGGTGATGGCACCATTAACCAGGTGATCAATGGCCTTCGGAAAATGGATCTGCCGTTTGGTATCATACCCTGCGGATCGGGCAATGGACTGGCTTTTAGTGCGGGCATACCTAAGGATCCTTTGCGGGCCCTGGAAATCATTTTCAAAGGCAAATCGCAGCCTACCGATGCTTTTATGGTGAATGATCAATTCGCCTGCATGTTATGCGGACTTGGTTTCGACGCACAGGTAGCGCATGATTTCGCCAATGATCCCAAACGTGGTTTGCTGACCTATGTAAAAAAAACAGTGGCGCATTTTTTCGTGGCGGCCCCTTATCCATTTACGCTTGAGATCAATGGCAGGCAAATCAAAACTGACGCGTATTTTATTTCAATAGCCAATTCCAACCAGTTCGGTAATCATTTCACCATTGCTCCCAAGGCAAGTCTTCATGATGGACTGCTGGATATAGTAGTGATGACCCGGCAAAATAAATTAAGTGTATTACTACAGGCTTGCCTGCAGGTAGGTGGCTATAATAAACTGCTGGAGGCAGATGTGCTGGATGAAAAAGCCAGTGTGTTGTATTTCCAGACCAGCTCCATAAAAATTTCCAACCCGGGTGGCGCTCCCCTTCATATAGATGGCGATCCGGCTGAAAGCATGAATGAACTCAATATCAAATTACTTCCGGAGTGTTTCAGGTTAATTGTCTGAACCTTGATTTATGAGATTTGCGGATTGGTGAGAAAATTTCACCCAAAGGAGCACATAACAAGAAGCACATTTTATCTGTTGTTCCCTTTTTTATAGTTTTTCAGCCGGTAAGACGGGAAGGCGGTAAGTAGCGTATCTAAAGCATACACTCTGCGTTAACTCTTTTTTCTCCTTCTTCGCCAGCAGTAGCTTTAGCGAAGGCTGGTTCTCTGCGGTGAAAAAAATCACGAAAAGACTGCAAGTACGCGAACAAGAAATTTCATGTAATTATTTAGAAAAACGGAAAATCACTTGCGTCTTTTTTTCTTTGCGGCTTTGCGTGAAATATATCTGCGTGAAGCTTATTTATTTTCCGCGAGAGGATTTTTTGGCGTGAGCAGTTCAAGAAGCTTGTCGAAGTTTTCCTGGTTGTGTTTGGAATCAAGTGAAGCCCTGATATCATTTTTTTCTCTTTGGGAAAGATGAAAACTGAGCGCTGCCTTATTTTCTTCTTTCTTGGGAATATACTGGAAGGATACTTTGTGGATAGGATAACTGCTGTTATCCACGAAATAATTTTCCATGTCACTCTGGAAATAATCCATCATCTTATACCAGTTGTGCTGCAGTAAAAAGAATGGTTTGGTGGCATTGCCGGTGAGATCATCATACTCATAAGGATTTTCCCAG
>CAYWSQ010000276.1:0-4550 GCA_964460925.1 uncultured Flavisolibacter sp.
CTACCTGCCCAAATCAGACAGTTATAAAAATGATGTGTGGGGTTTTGTAATGGATTATTCCACCGCAGGCAAAGATGTTTTCCTGACCCAGCAATTTGATACGGATCACCTGATGCTGTATCCCGAATCATTTGAAAGATGGAACAAGGTGCTGGAGCATTTGTTCCCTAACTACAAACAAACCATTTCCCTCAGTAAAAAATAAAATATGCGATCAGTATTTTTCTTGATAGCCCTGGCCTCCTGCCTGCTATCAGCCGCGCAACCCGGTTATATCAAATTCAACTGGGAACCCAAACCCGTGCTGCACAAGGTTGACAGTGAATTTGAATCGGAAGGAGCCGTTTACGTAACCGATAAAAGGATCAATGAATATGTGATTGAAAAGGATGGCTTCTTTTTATACCGCACCATCCACAGGATCGTACATATCAACAATGATAAGGGTATTGAAAGTTTCAACAAGATCTACCTGCCCTTCAATGAAGGCAGCGAATTGATGGATGTGAGAGCAAGGACCATTCTTCCCAATGGCAAGATCATGGAAATGGACCGCAAGAATATCAAGGACCTTAAAGACGAGGACGGGGAGTTCAAAATCTTCGCGCTTGAAGGACTGACAAAGGGCTGCGAGGTGGAATACTATTACACTTTCAAACAATATCCTTCCTATTTCGGCAGGGAGATCATGTCGTCGAGAATCGCTGCCATGAATTCAGCTTTTGAACTGATCATGCCCGAACACCTGGTTTTTGAAACCCGTTCCTACAACGGTCTTCCTGCAGCCGTGGAAAAGGTGGCCAATGAAAAAAGGCACCTGGTGATAACAGATGAAAAAAACAGCGCTGCTGAAGAAGAGAAATATTCCATGTACCAGGCCAGCCTCAAAAGAGTGGAATTTAAACTGAGCTACAATAAAGCCAAAAGTGAGAACGAACGTTTATTCACCTGGAATGAACTTGCTAAAAAGATTTTCAGCATCTACACCGAGATCAATGATAAGGAAACCAAGAGGATCAAATCCCTCCTCAATGATATCGGCGTCAAAGGATCAGAAGTGGAAAAGATCATGGCTATTGAGAATTACCTGAAAAAAAATATCATCACAAGGGATGACATCCCTGATGATGATGCAGATGACCTGGTAAAAGTGATCAAGGACAAAGTGGCCAGCCATAAAGCCACGAGCAAACTCTATGTAGCTTTGCTGACCGCTGCTGATGTAAAATTCCAGATCGTTTTGTCGGGCGACCGTTCGGATTACACGGTAGAAAAGAATTTCGAGAACTGGAACAACACACAGCATTTTCTCATCTATTTTCCATCCACAAAAAAATTCCTGGCACCAACGGAAATGGAGTATCGTTATCCATGGTTTCCTCCTTCCTGGGGCGCGACCAACGGACTGTTCTGTGTAACTACCACCATTGGCAATTTTACTACCGCGGTTGCAGATATCAGGACCATTGCCATGGAAGATGTAAAGCACAGTTTTTCCAATATGGATATGGCGCTGAAGCTGGAGAATGAAGATGCACTCATCGTAAATGTGAAACAATCCTATGGAGGTTATACGGCATCCAATTACCGGTTTCCCTTTGTGTACCTGCCGGCGGATGAGCAGAACAAATTATTAAAGGAGATGGTGAAGTTTGGCACCAATTCGGAAAACATCCTTTCACATTCCTTAGAGAACAGGGAAATGGAACAAGCGGATCCTTACAAACCTTTTGTGATCAATGCAACCGTAAAATCTCCTAATCTCGTGGAGAGGGCTGGCGATAAACTGATCATCAAAGTGGGTGAGGTGATCGGCCAGCAGGCGGAGATGTATGAGACCAAACCAAGATCCACCATCATTGATGTAAGCTTTCCGCACCTGCTGGAAAGAACCATCACCCTTGCAATACCCCAGGGTTACAAGGTGAAAAACCTGGAAGACCTTAAGATCAACGAGGTGGTAAAAGAGAATGATAAAGTAACGATGGGATTTGTGAGCAATTATGTGCTGGAAAATAATAACCTCAAGATTACCATTGTTGAAACTTATAATAACGTTACTTACCCGAAAGACCAGTATGAGGCTTTTAAGAAAGTGATCAATGCCGCTGCTGATTTCAATAAGATCGTACTGGTGCTGGATAAGATCTAAAGCGCATCCACATCAGGCACAATAATCACACGGGCAAAGCGCCGTTCTGCATGCAGGCTGGCGCTTTGCTTTAATATATCCTCCTTGCATTTACCAATTAACTGGCTGTCGCGCGGAAGCTTAAGCATCAGCTCCATCAGGAAGAGATTTCTTACTTTGTTGACCACAGGTTCAGCGGGTCCCACCATGTATTTTCCATAGGGGATCTCCAGGCTCCTTGCAAAGGTGGAAGCGGCATTATTCACCACGTCGCGTTCCTTATGCCTGAACTCTATCATGATGATACGGGAAAAAGGAGGATAAAAAAACTGCCGCCTTTTTTCAATCTCCTGCCGGTACATGCCTGCATAATCATGCTGCGCCACCAGTTGCAGTACGGGGTGTGCCGGGTTAAGTGTCTGTATCATCACTTTACCCTTGCCATCTTTGCGCCCTGCCCTGCCGCTTACCTGCTCCATGAGTTGAAACGCTCGTTCATTGACCCTGAAGTCGGCAAAATTCAAAAGCCCATCGGCATCAAGAATTCCTACGAGGTCTACGTGGTCAAAATCAAGTCCCTTTACTACCATTTGCGTTCCCACCAGTACATCTATGCGCTGCTGTTCAAACTGCTGGATGAGTACATCATGCGCATGTTTGTTCTTTACCGTATCAAAATCCATGCGGCTCACTCTTGCATCCGGAAGTTCCGTTACCAGCAGCTCTTCGATCTTTTCGGTGCCGAAATTTTTCTGAACCAGCCGGTCACTTCCGCAGGCGCCACAGACAGGTGAAGGCGGATAAATATTCCCGCAATAATGGCATTTGAGTTTGTTGGAATATTTATGAAAAGTGAGTGAGACATCGCAGTTTTTACATTGGGCGATCCAGCCGCAGACCATGCAGACCTGGTAAGGAGCGTATCCTCTCCTGTTCTGGAACAGGATCACCTGTTTTTTGCGTGCGATGGTTTGCCGGATCTCTTCCAGCAGTGTTGAGGAAAGCATCACCTTCTCTCCCGGCCTGTGTACCTGGAGCCTGTTGTCAATCATTTCAATGGAAGGCAGGTTAACCTCACCAAACCTTTCATGCAGTTCGGCCAGTCCGAACTTTTCCTGTTGCGCGTTGTAATAAGTTTCAAGTGAAGGTGTGGCGCTTCCCAGCAACACTTTGGAATTGGTAAGAGAAGCCATGTAAATGGCTGTATCACGTGCATGGTACCGCGGAGCCGGGTCCTGTTGTTTGTAGGATCCATCATGCTCCTCATCACAAATGATCAATCCCAGTTGCATGAAAGGAAGAAACAGTGCGGAGCGGGCGCCAAGTACGATCTTTAGTTCCCCTGTTTTCACTTTGTTCCAGATCTCCACTCTTTCATTCTGGCTGAACTTGGAATGATAGATGCCGATATAGCCGCCAAAATGTTTTTGCAGCCGGCGGATGATCTGGGAGGTGAGTGCGATCTCAGGCAGCATGTATAGTACCTGCTGTCCCTTGCGGATGTATTGTTCGATCAGTTTAATATAGATGTGGGTCTTGCCGCTGGAAGTGATACCGTGCAGGAGGCAAACCTGCTTCTGTTCAAATTTTTCCTTAAGCGTTTCAAGGGCTGTTAGCTGGGCGCCTGTCAGTTCAAAATCAACCTGGATATCGCGGGCTCCGTACATCACCCGGTCAACACTTCTTTTTTCTATGCGCAGGATATCCTTGTCCACCAGCCCTTTTAGTTGCGCATCACTGGCACCTGATTTCTTCAGCAATTCTGCCCTGGTAACCTGTCCCTGCGTGCGGGAAAGGTGGAGGTAGCTTAACAGCACTTCCATTTGTTTGGGAGCGCGGCTCCAGTTGTTCAGCAGGTCTGAAAGTTTGTCCTCGTCATCATACACGGGCGAGATCAAAACAAAATTTTCTTTTTTAGGAAGGAAGGTTTGTTTGAGTGATTCCCATACAAAACAAAGTTTTTTGGAGATCAGCCTGTTAACGACGGGATAGACATGAGGCGTGTCAAGGATCTTCTGCACTTCGTCGAGGCCAAGCTGCTGTTTCATGAGCAGGGCTTCAGCCACCAGGTATTCATCATTTTCCAGGTCGGAAAAATCATCACCGTGTTCTTCGTTGAATACAAGAATGGTTTCGCTCGATAATTTGAAATGTGAAGGCAGGGCTGCCGCCATCACTTCACCCTCCGTACACATGTAGTAAGAAGCCATCCACTCCCACAGCTTAAGCTGGTAGGGCTGTATTACCGGTTCAGAATCGATCACGTTGATGATATCCTTCACTTCAAAGGAAGGAGGATCATTATGGATACGTTTGACAAGGCCAGCGTATTTTTTATGACGCCCGAGGTTGACTTCAACCCTGCATCCTACCTGTACTTGTGGGAGCTTATCCTCCGGTATATGCCAGGTGTAATTTT
>CAYWSQ010000277.1:0-4542 GCA_964460925.1 uncultured Flavisolibacter sp.
GGAGCCAATATTGATGATATGTCCTTTTTTCCTTTCAATCATGAGAGGCACCACGGCCTTTGAAACATACAGTAAACCTTTCAGGTTGGTATCGATCATGGTATCCCAGTCATCCAGGCTGGCTTCATTGAAGAGATCACGTCCAAGCGCAAGCCCTGCATTGTTGACCAGCACGTCAATGTTTTTCCATTCTGCCGGAAGATTGTTAATGGAATTTAAAACCTCATTTTTCTCCCTGACATCAAATGGCATCAAAAAACATTTGATTTTGAATTGGTTTTCTAATTCATTCTTTAATTTTTGAAGCCTGTCCTTCCTGCGACCATTCAATAAAAGGTTGTATCCGTTTTCTGCAAATTTTTTAGCTGATGCTTCTCCAAATCCGGATGTAGCTCCTGTAATGAAGACAATTTTATTCATGCCTTCTAAGGTAAGTGCATTTAATAAAGCAGCCCCATGGAAAAATCCACGGGGCTGCTTTATTTAGAAATAATTGATTAACGTATTAAGATTACTGTGCCTTTCGCAAAGAAAGATTTACCAGTGAAGTCTGTTCCCTTCACGATCCACACGAATGTATTAGAAGCCTGGTCTTTTCCTTTAATCCGTCCATCCCACCCGGATTCGGTGTTGGTTGAACTATAAACCAATTGACCCCAGCGGTTGTACACCCGGAAGTAATCGAATTTCTCAATGCCGACAGGAATGGGCCTGAATACATCATTCTTTCCATCACCATTAGGAGTGAAAGCGGTAGGTACAAAAACCTGGGGTTTGGTATTAAAGATCCTTACCAGCATAAAAGCGGAATCAGCACAACCCAGTTCGTTCGCAATTACAACTTTATAACGGATGCTGTCGAAACTGCCATCATAAGTTGCTGTTGGATTATTGATGTTTACATTACTCAGGTTGGTAGCAGGCGACCAGAAATAACTCACACCGCCTGAAGCATTGAACTGAAGCGGTTGTCCTACAACCACAAGCGTATCATTACCTGCAAAGGCATTCACCTTGGGCAGTACAACTACCGTCACCGTATCTCTCATAGGTTTCGGACATCCCAATACATCAGTAACTGTGAGTACATAATTAGTGGTAGTCAAAGGACTGGCGACCGGGTTAAGAATATTCGGATTGCTTAATGAAGAAGAAGGTGTCCAGGTAAATGCATTACCTGTGATGTTTGCATTCAGTTGGGTGCTTGCATCAAAACAGATGCTGGCATCGCTGCCTGCATCAGCAACGGGATAAGGCACCAGGGTAACGGTAACCTGGTCAGTGGTACTGCAACTTCCCACAGTGGATGTGATCTCGTAAGTGGTAGTGTTGAGCGGCAGTGCCGATGGACTTAAAATGGTTGGATCATTAAGCGTGGCGGCCGGTGTCCAGTTGAAGCGTAAACCATCGGTAACGGCTCTTAATTTTACAGAATCGGTTGCGCAGATTGTAGTATCCGGCATGGCCTGGAGCGTTACAAAATCTATCACATTCACCCTGACTGTTGCCGTATTGATACAACCATTATCACTGAGTTGTACGGTATAATCAGTTGTAGTGGTAGGACTCACTGTTGGCGTAGCCGTATTGCCATTAACGATGTTGGGACCTGTCCAACTGAATTGTCCCACACCAACTGCATTCAACTGTACATTATCGCCATTGCAGATCAATGTATCAGTAGGAATAGCCTGCAATGGTGGTTTATCGAGGATGGTGATGTCTTTAAAAACCGTATCGATACAACCCTTATTGCTGGTAACAATAAAGCGCACATTCCTGGTTCCGGTGGTGGGATAGGCGTAAGCCGGATTTTGCAGTCTTGATGTATCCGCATTGGTGGCAACGTCTCCGAAATCCCATCGCCAGCTATTGACCAGTCCATAAACTGTTCTCGTGGTATCATTGAACTGGGTAGGTTTGGTAGCACAGATACCGGCAATGGTGAACCCGGGGAAGAAACCAGGATATACATGCGCAACCGCCATGGCACTGTCAACGCAGGCTTCACCTCGGTTCACAACCAGTTTGATATTGTAAGTTCCAGTATCGCCGTAAGTGTGTGTAGGTCTTTGCAGGTTAGATATGTTTCCATCTCCAAAGGTCCACTCCCAGGTATGAATGAGATTATTGGGCGGTGAAAGGTTTTCAAAGCTGCGTGTGAAATCATCACACATGGGATATGAAGCAGGAAGTGTAACACCAACCAGGTCGCAATCACCCACCTTAATTTGCAAATCTTTTCTTTGCGTAGCAATCAGGGCGCCGTTTCGGAATTCAGCCACACTCACGGTAACAACATAGATACCTGGGGCAGGAGCAACGCCACACATCAATCCTGTAATATTATTTAAAGTAACATTTGGACCAAGAGGTGAGATGGCTGAAAAAGGAGCCGCATAATCTACCGCAGGAAAACTACCATTGCCTGGGATTGGCCCACTGGGAGGGGAAGGTGCAGGGTTGGTTGTGGTACCACCTGCAAATGCTGAGCTGAAAAAATAAGCTAATGAATCGCCATCGGGATCCGTGGCACCAAAATCATAACAGAAACTGTTGTCGGCACAAACAACTACTGTATCCTTACCGGTAAATCTTGCACTATTATTATTTGGATAATTGGCATTTACAGAAGTTGAGGGTATTTGAGCCGTATAGGTAGCGCCCAGTGCACTTGAATTTAAGAGATTGTTGATGCCTGCTATACGGCAGCAGCGCTGGTAAGCGATTACGTACCCATCTCCACTTCCAGGTAGAGTAACACTGAAAGTATAGCGGCCTACATCATACCAAATCGATGGCGGATTATTGATACAAGGATCCGGAGCAGAAAGATTCTGGTGCGTGGTATCAGCAAGAGGAATATTGGTATTATTCCAGATCATTGCGCCGGTTCTCTGGTTGAATATGGCAATAGATGCAGTGGGGTCTAATTGTGCACCGGAAGAATTATGATCGCGGTACAATAATAAGGTCACATTATAAGTGAAATTATTACCGGATTGAGACGCCAGTGTATAGAAAATGGTGCCACCGGTAATATGGTTGGCCCAGCTCGAGATGCCGCTAACAATAAAAAGCAGTGAAAAAATTAGTTTCTTCATCGGGTTTGGTGATGAATATTCATCAGGAATTTAGTCAACGATTCGTTTGTTTTGGCTTCCTCTTCAATCATGCCCATATGGCCTGACTGGTAGAGCACATCAATATACGATAAAGAAGGCAGATAACATTGCTCCAGGCCATCCTTCATTGGCACGGCATTGTCATATTTTCCTAATATAAAAAGCACTGGTACTTCGGTGGTTTTTAAAATGCCGGTCCTGTCCGGCCGTTTTATCATAGAGTCATAATAATTAACGAGCGCTGCACCGGAAAAGTTGTGTACCCTTTCCAGGTGTTCGCTGATCCATTCCGGGTGCTGTTCCCTGCTTTGGAGGGCATAAAGATTGGGAATGGAGGTCTTGAGGAACTCGTAAGCCCCATGGTTTTCAATGAATTCAATCCCTTTACGGCGGGTTTCCACCTTTTCAGGGGAGTCGGCATAGGCCGTGGAATGAACCAGTCCGAATCCATTGAGCAGGTGAGGATACAAGTCCGCGAAGGCCAGGGTGATATAGCCGCCCATGGAATGTCCGATGAGGGTGAAATTTGTACCCCGGTTATCACCATTGAGATCCTGTTCAAAGGCAACAAGGTTCCGGATCGTTTGTGCCATGCCTTCCATACTCATATCCCCTGTCATGTCCGAATCTCCCGTTCCGGGCAGGTCGGGGATCAGCAAACGGTAATCCCTGAGCGCTTTTACCTGCCGGTTCCAGATGGCAGCATCTTCCCCGAATCCATGCAGCAGCACTACAAGTGGTCCTTCACCAAGAACCTGGTATGAAATATTCCGGTTATCGAGGTTGACGGTCTTTCGCATATTTTCTGTTTGAAATTTTCCAGCTCCTGAAAATCACCAGGAGCACAATTGGTAAAAGAGCATTGTTCATTTGCTGGGGTAAAATAAACCAGGTAAGAGCCAGCATGATGCTCAGCCACATCACGATCCTGAAATATCCTTTCACCCAATTTCTTTGACTGCGTACAAAAACGGCTGCAATAATATGTGTGGGTAAGGCCCACAGCAGGTTAAGATTGTCGCGGCAGACAGTATGATCAGTGCCAAACCACATAAATAATAAGAGCAGTCCGGCCATGCCCAGTAACAGGAATAAAATGAAATCAAAGACCATTAAACCACGTTCAATACCCGGTTTCCTGATAAATGAAAGCGCCACTACCAGTAATAAAACAAAAGAAAAAACGATGGCTGGTGTGAACCATGAATTCTTTTTAATAGTAATGGCAGATTCTAAAATGGTAACAGGTGCGGTCACCAGAGGCTTCCCGTTGATACGGGCACTGTCAAAACCCTTCAACAGGTAATCGGGCAGGAACATGGACTCTTTATTTGTTACTTTCCTGTCAAGCCTCGATCCTAATAAAATATCAATACCCAGTTTACTCCAGGGTTGCTTCCCTTTATCCAGGTAGGTA
>CAYWSQ010000278.1:0-4531 GCA_964460925.1 uncultured Flavisolibacter sp.
GAGAATTTCTCCTGATGCCCGCGCAGGCGGCATGGGTGACCTGGCCCTGGCCACTACTCCTGATGCCAGCAGCTCTTATTATAATTTGGGAAAAGTTCCATTCAATGTTTCAAGGGCGGGCGTGAACCTGACTTATACACCCTGGCTCAAAAAGCTGGTGAATGATGTGTACCTGGCCTCACTTTCCGGTTATTATAAATTTGATGAAACCCAGGGTCTTTCGGCTTCCCTCCGTTATTTCAGCCTGGGCAGCATCCAGTTCACTGATAATTTTGGTAACAATTTGAATACGGCCAACCCCCGCGAATTTGGTGTTGACATTGGTTATTCCCGCAAGCTATCCGACCGTCTTGGCCTGGGTGTGGGATTAAAATATGTGCACAGCAATCTGGCAGGTGGTTATTCCAGCAATGGCAATACCTACAAACCCGGTACAGCGGTAGCAGGTGATATCGGCCTTTATCACAATGGACATGATGGCAATGGCCAGGGATGGGCTTTTGGTCTTGCTTTGACCAACCTCGGATCACGCATTGCTTATACTGATAATGCAGACCAGAAAGATTATATCCCTGCCAACTTCGGATTGGGAACCACCTATACCGCAGTAATGGATGAAAGCAACAAGATCATGTTTGGTTTGGATATCAATAAACTGCTGGTTCCTACTCCGCCAATGTCAACAGGAAATGCTTCCCAGGATTCAATTGAATTGGCAAAATACAGGGGCCAGAGTGTAATCGGTAGCTGGTTCGGTTCTTTTGGGGACGCACCAGGCGGATTCAAAGAAGAGCTGCGTGAATTCCAGTTTTCTGTGGGAGCTGAATACTGGTACAATAACCAGTTTGCTTTGCGTGCCGGATATTTTTACGAGGATAAAACAAAAGGCAACCGCCGTTACTTCACCACTGGTGTTGGTATCAAGTACAATATTTTCGGTTTGAATTTTTCTTACCTCATTCCTTCCGGTTCCGGTAATACACAGAACCCGCTTTCCAACACCCTGCGTTTTTCACTGGTGTTTGATTTCGACAGCGAGGAACTGTAAAATGATGATAAATGTTTTGAGCGATCCGCCCCGGTGCGGATCGTTTTTTATTTTAAGATATTTGCACAAATTTTTTTATGGCAATGAGAATCGGACTGGGTGTGGATTACCACCAGCTAGAAGAAGGAAGGAAGCTGATGATCGGCGGGGTGCATATTCCCTTTCATAAAGGCGGCAAAGGTCATAGCGACGCCGATGTGCTGATCCATGCCATTTGCGATGCCATGCTCGGTGCTTTGAGCCTGGGAGATATCGGGGTTCATTTTCCTGATACAGACCAGCAGTACAAGGATATTGACAGCAAGATCCTGTTAAAGAAGAGCCGGGAGCTTGTGGAAAAACAGGGATACGGCATCGTTAATATCGACAGCACCCTCTGCCTGGAAGAGCCGAAGATCAAACCATTTGTACAGGATATGAAAGAAACCATGTCAGCCATCCTGGGCATTGGGGTGAATGATATTTCCATCAAGGCCACCACCACCGAGCAGATGGGTTTTGTAGGAAGAAAGGAAGGACTGGTGGCGCATGCCGTGGTTTTATTGCAAACAAACTCACAGCCATAAACTCCTGAACCTATCTTTGAAAGGATGGCCATTGAAGTGAAAATAAAGAATACCTCCGCCAATCCGCTCCCGGCCTATGCCACGGAAGGTGCGTCGGGTATGGATGTAAGAGCAGCACTCAGTATAGCAGAACACATGAAACCGCTGGAAAGAAAACTCATTCCTACCGGTTTGTACATGGAACTGCCAGCAGGATATGAAGCCCAGGTTCGTCCGCGCAGCGGGCTGGCCATCAGGCAGGGCATTACCATACTGAATGCGCCGGGCACTATTGACAGTGATTACCGGGGAGAAATTAAGATTGCTTTGGTAAACCTTTCGGGTGAAGAGCAGGTCATTCATCCCGGCGACCGCATCGCCCAACTGGTGATACAGAAAGTGGAATCGGTTGAATGGAAGGAAGTGAATATTCTTTCGGAAACCCTTCGCAGTGAAGGAGGATTCGGATCAACGGGAAAAAATTAATTACATGACAAGACTGATCATATTATTGTTCTCAATAGGGTTACTGGCCTCCTGCCGGTCGACCAGGAAGATACAGACGGCCATCAATAAAAAAGATACAGTGGTGACGGTGCCCGCTGATCTTTCCAAAACAAATGACACACTGCAGCAGATCCGCAATACTTTAACCAGGCTGGATTCCAGCAGGATCAGCTTTAACACTTTCAGCGCCAAAGTAAAAGTGGATTATATGGGCGGTGATGGTAAGAGTAATGATGTGAACGCGAATGTGCGCATGCATAAAGATTCTGTCATCTGGATCAATATCAATGCCGTGCTGGGTATTGATGTGATGCGAGTGATGATCACAAAGGATTCAGTGAAGCTGATGGACAAGCTCAATAAGACCTATACGGCGAGGAGCGTTGATTACCTGCAGGAAGTAACCGCTTTGCCGCTTGACCTGCGCACGGTGCAGGACCTGCTGCTGGGAAATGCGCTTTATATTGATTCCAATATTGTATCCTATTCACTGAGCAATGAAAGAGTGACCCTGCTGAGCTTGGGCCGCTATTTCAAAAACCTGCTGACGCTGAAAGCGCCGGAAACCTACGTATTGCACAGCAAACTTGATGATGCAGATATCAGCCGCAACAGAACCGCTGAACTGCTTTATGAGAATTACGAGAACAAAAAAGGTTTTCCTTTTTCAACCAAAAGAAAAATAACGGTGGCTGAAAAGAAAAAGCTGGAGATCAAACTGGATTTTAAACAGTATGATTTTAATGGCGAGGTGAGTTTTCCCTTCACGGTACCCAAAAATTATGACCATCTTTAAAATTTATTGAAAATATATACGTTAAGAACCATCCATCTAAACCATCCAGGCATGAAAAAACTACTGATCTTCTTTATTTGTTTCATTACTGCAACCACTTTACTGGCCCAGGACAAGGATAAACTTGAAAGGGAACGCCAGCAATTGCAGAAGGAACTGAAGGAGATTCAGTCGGAATACAACCGCCTCAAGGGTAAGACCAAGGTGAGCCTGGGACAACTGGCCATGGTTCAGAAAAAGCTGGACCTCCAGAACAAGTATATCGGCAATATCAACAAAGAGATCCGCGGGCTGAGTGATGAGATCTATCTCAATGCGCTCGAGATCCGTAAACTGCAGGGTGAACTGGATACACTAAAGGCCCAGTACATGCGCAGCGTGGTGTATGCTTACAAGAACAAGAGCAGCTATAGTTACCTGAACTTTATTTTCTCTGCCAATGATTTTAATGATGGCATCAAAAGAGCTGCTTACCTCAAATCCTACCGCAGTTACCGGCAGCAGCAGGTGGCCAATATCCTGGAGAAGAAAAAACTGATTGAAGAAAGAAAGCAGGAACTGCAGGGCAAGCAGCTTCAGAAAAAATCAGCGCTCCAGAACCAGCAGCAGCAGATGACGGCGCTTTCCGAACAAAGGAAGGAAAAGGATGCCGTGGTGCAGAAACTGAAATCACAGGAAAAGACCCTCTCCAAGGAAATCGCAGCTAAAAGAAAAAGAGATAACCAGTTAAAGAACCAGATCGCGGCTATTGTTCGCCGTGAGATTGAAGCAGCGAAAAAAGAAGCGGCTGCAAGAGCTGAGGCGGAAAGAAAGGCCAATGCGGCAGCCAATCCCAACACGCCTGCAGAACCTAAAAAAACAGAAGCAAAACCCAAAAGTTATCTTGACCTCAACGCTACTGACGTAAAACTCAACGCCAGCTTTGAAAAGAATAAAGCCTCTCTTCCCTGGCCGGTGGATAATGGTGTTGTCACCATTCCATTTGGAACCAGCAGGGTAGGTGACCTGCAGTTTGACAATCCTGGTATCACCATTTCAACGCCTTCCGCCGGTGGTGCTGTCAAATCCATTTTCAATGGCGAGGTGAGTGCTGTTTCAAATCTTGGTGATGGTATGATGGTGATGATCCGTCACGGTAAGTATTTCACGGTGTACAGCAATCTTTCTTCCGCAAGTGTAAGGAAGGGTGATAATGTAACTACGGGCCAGGTGATCGGCCGTACCGGCGGTGCGGATGATGGTACCGGAGGGCAATTAGATCTCATTCTGATGATCGAAAGCAGAAACGTGAATCCTACTCCGTGGTTGAGAAGATGATGTTTGAAAAGCGTGAGGCGTGAGACATTTTTTAACCGCCAAGAAAGAAGGGCGCCAGGAAAGGTAATTGAGATTAAGAGTTTTGTATGCTATTTAATGCCTAATCGGCTATGTTTTTTGAATATAGTTTAACCGCAAAGTTCGCAGAGTATACGCAAAGAAACCAACCTTCGCTAAAGCTTCGGCAGGCGCTGCGCAAAGGAGAGATCTATAAGGGTCAGTGATAAAGACTGGTTCAAACAAACACTACTTACCGTCTTGCCGCTGTGTCAGCCGTCCGCGTGCTGCTGAAGCTTTAGCGGAGGCGCAAGCTTCAGC
>CAYWSQ010000279.1:0-4502 GCA_964460925.1 uncultured Flavisolibacter sp.
TGTAGGCTCCCCCTTTTTTAGTGCCAGTTGTTAGTTAGGGTTTTCAAATATAATTTTCTTTTGGTCATCCGCTTTATCCACTACCGGCTGCGCTTCAATCTGATTTGATGTTTCGCTTGCCGGTGTGGATAAAGCTGCAAGGCTTTGCCTTAGCTCAGCGTACTTCAATGGAGATAGATAGCCCAGAGATTTGTGAGGTCTTTCATTATTGTAGTCCTCTCTCCATTCTTCACTCATTACCCGCACTTCTGCAAGACTGGAAAACAGGTAAGCATTCAAAAGTTCTCTTCTTATGCTTCCATTTTTTCTTTCAATAAAGGCATTTTGCATGGGTCTTCCTGGTTGGATGAACTGAAGGCTGATTTTGCGTCTTTCATGGCTGCACCATTCTTCGAGCTTATGGCTGATGAACTCCGGACCATTATCACACCGGATGCTGGCAGGACAACCTCTTTCCGCTACGAGCCTCTCAAGCACCCTGATTACTCTCAAAGAAGGAAGTGAGGTATCTACCTCAATAGCCAGGGATTCCCGGTTATAATCATCAATGATATTCAGCAGCCGGAACTTTCTGCCATCCACAAGACTATCGCTCATAAAATCAATGCTCCATACCTGGTTGGGTGCAGCTGGTACGGTCAGGGGCTGCTTTACTCTTTCAGGCAAACGTTTCTTTGCCCTTCTTCTGATATTCAGCTTCATCTCTGTATAAACGCGGTAAATTCTCTTATGATTCCAATGGTGGCCTCTGTTCCAAAGCCGGTAACAACATGACCAAAAGCCAATGGCAGCATGTTTGGTTGTAAGCCTGGTCATTCCTACTGGAGCTCATTATCATTTTTGGGACTACTCGTATACTGATAGGTGGTTCGGGATAGTCCTACCAGTTTACACGCCTTGCGGTTACTAAGCTGCTCATCACAAACAAAAAACTCAACAGCTTCCCGTTTCTCCTGGGGCGTTACAACTTTTTTTCAATGAAGTTCTTCATGGCCCGGATCTCAATGCTGGCTTCAGCAAACATCTTCTTCAACTCAGCATTCTCTTTCTCCAGCTCCTTCATACGGGCAACGTCACTGGCTTCCATACCGCCATATTTGGCCTTCCAGTTATAAAATGTAACATCGCTGATGCCAACTTCACGGCAGATCTCTTTAACGCTAACGCCCGCCTCATGCTTCTTGATGGCTGCCACAATCTGACTCTCTGTAAATCGTTTTTTCATAATTCAAAGTTTAAAGTTAATAATCCAACAAGTATTAACTCTAACCTTCAACTGGCCGAAGATTGGGGGAGCCTACAATAGCATCTAAACTATACTTGGACGATAGAATGATAAGGTCTGGCTATGCAATGGGACATATTAAGAAAAGGCTTTTGCTCAAAATACCGTAGTAATACGGTATTTTGGTATTATCCTGGTTCTATATTTCCAAAACCAAAATGCTTATGAATGAAAAAACTTACTATTAAAACTCTAAGTAAACCTCTTCAACTTGTTGTATTCATATGTTTAGGTGTAATTGTAATACTTGATGCAGTTCTTTACAATTAAAATATCCAGAATACAGAGTAGTCTTTGAACTTTTGAATTCTATAGGCCAGGCATTAATAATAGGCCCTGCTTTATCATGGATCCTTGATTTGCCTTCCATGATTAATATTTCAAGAAAATAACAATTGAAAGCTTAATTTCTAATGACTATTTGCAAAGTCTACCCCGCGATAAGTTAGTTGGCTTACGTAAAATTTTACTGCCGTTGTTGGTGTTCTACCATCAACATCATCATTCTCTAAACCGCCATACCAGCAACTGATCCTGGTACTGATGGAGCTAACTTTTATGAATAATTCGGTGAGCGATTGCGACGAGTCCCGCCCGAGGTAACTGGAATTATAGATTCATTCTGCGGTTACCGGTTGCGACGAGTCCCGCCCGGGATTACATGAATCATAGATTAATTCTGCGGTGACTCGTCGCATGAGAAAAGCCTCCCGAAGGAGGCTCTCTGTACCGCGTACGGGATTCGAACCCGTATCACCACCGTGAAAGGGTGGTGTCCTAGCCCTTAGACGAACGCGGCTCGTTTTTGGGAGGGCAAAGATAGGGAGGGAGGTTTATTGATCCAAAAAAAACTGGGAGGAAATGAGCTGCAAGCTACAAGCTGCAAGCTGCAAGACCTACCATCACCGGAAATCTTTCGAAATCTTTGTGCAGTCAGGGTTCTTTTTGAAGCTTGCAGCTTGCAGCTCGCAGCTTTGTCCCTACCCCAGTCCCACTTCGTAGTGCCTCTCCGGGATCTCCACATCCATAAATCCTTTTTTGATCAACCGGTTCTTGAAGGGGACCTGCACATCATACTCGCCATGCACCAGGAATAATTTTTTCACCTGCTTGGGATCCTGGCAGGAGAGCCACTGTGAAAGATCTTCATAATCCCCATGGGCACTCATGCTCCTGATGGCGCCTACTTCCGCATGCACCTCGTGCTGGACGCCAAAAATGCCCACCTCCTTGTTTCCCGTGAGCAGGCGGCCTCCGAGGGAATTGGGCTCGCAATAACCTGTCATCAGGATACCATTGCGGCTGTTCTCAATATTATTACTGATATGGTGCTTCACCCTTCCCGCCTCCGCCATGCCACTGGCCGAGATGATCACACAGGGCTCATTGCGGAAGTTGAGCATCTTTGACTCATCCACTGATTTGATATACTTCAGCTGGGGAAACATGAAGGGGTCATTGTCAGACTCCATCACCTTCTGAATGGTTTTATTGAAATAACCCGGGTATTTTTTGATCACATCGGTAATGGCCGTACTCAATGGACTATCCAAAAAGATATCAATCTTCGGCAGCCTGTT
Organism: uncultured Flavisolibacter sp.; assembly: GCA_964460925.1. GTDB lineage: Bacteria > Bacteroidota > Bacteroidia > Chitinophagales > Chitinophagaceae > Flavisolibacter. The sequence goes on from CAYWSQ010000279.1 coordinate 2,866, forward strand.
TTCCAACTCCAACTGGTTGAAAGCATATAGAATTTCCTGCGTGCGTCCCAGGCTGAAGGCCGGCACGATCAGCTTTCCTTTTTGTTTGATGCAGATCCTTTCCACCCACTCCAGCAAATGATCCACCGATGTATGCACATCTTCATGCAGTGAATTACCATAGGTTGACTCAAGTAAAATATAGTCAGCCTGTGAAAACACCTGCGGTGATTTCAGGATCACATCGCGGTATCTTCCCACATCACCACTGAAACTGATCTGCTGCGTATTGCCATTCTCCGTGATCCTTACATGTACGCAGGCACTACCCACAATATGCCCCGCGTCGGTGAACATAGCCTCTACCCCATCCATTACCGGGAACCATTCTCCATAATTCCGGGAATGAAACTGCCGCATACAATTTTTGGCATCTTCAATGGTATAAAGCGGTTTGAGCAAAGGGGCACCGCTGGCCTTGCTGCCCTTGTTATGATATTTCACATCATTTTCCTGGATTTCGGCTGAGTCTTCCAGCAGCAGACCGCATAATTCTTTTGTAGCGTCGGTACAGAAGATCTTTCCCTGGTATCCCTGGCTGGTGAGGCGGGGAATGAGTCCTGAATGATCAATATGCGCATGAGAAAGGATCATGGCATCAATTTCTGTGGGTTCGAATCCAAAATCGCGGTTGAGCGAATCCGTATCTTTTCCCATGCCCTGGAACATCCCGCAATCGAGCAATAATTTTTTTCCATTCTTCAGTGTTACCAGGTGTTTTGATCCGGTTACCGTGCGGGCGGCGCCATGAAATGCAATCTTCATAATTTATTAATTTATTCCTCTTTTACTTTTTCTGTTTAACCTTGAATGACCAGGTGATGGTAAATGCCGCCGCCAGTTCATCCTTTTCAGTATAACCATTTGACCTCACTTCGATAGTTTGTGGCTCACCTGTTTCAACTGCCTTTTCGATCACCTCCCTGATGCGGTCCCCTTCATCACAAACAAAAATGACCAGGCCTGTTGCTTTTTTATAGAAACTTCCCTGCACAGCGGTTACCAGCAAGGAAACGGGTGGATTTCGTTTATGCAAATGCGCCATGGCCAGCAAGCCGGTACTCATTTCTGCTGCCATGGAAAGGCAGGCGAAATAAGTGGACCGGAAAGGATTCCGGGTGAACCATTTGAAGGGTATACTTACTCTTGCTTCTGTTTCACTGGCCGATCGAACTTTTACACCCGAAAAATAAGCTGCAGGCAGATTCTTCAAGAGAAAGAGCCTGAACTTTAATGGATGATGTACCAGCTTCAAAAAAGCACCGGTATCATTTTTAACAATTGTACCTGCCACGTCCATCCTTTAAAGTTAGTCTTAAAGACCTAGCCATATCAAAAATCAAAAGCTCCAAAACAAAAAAAATCCATCATTTTTGAATACTAAATTTTTATCATGAAAATGTTTTTCACCGCCATGCTGATCATGGCCTCTCTTCATACAATCGCTCAAAATGGAAATGGACTCAGTTTTGAAAAAGGTAAAAAACTGGAAATGACCGTGACCGTGAACAGCAGCATGGCTTCTATGGGTAATACCACTGTTGCCGCCGTAGTTGAAAGAAGCTTTGATGTTGAGGACATTCTGAATGGGAATGCAG
>CAYWSQ010000280.1:0-4495 GCA_964460925.1 uncultured Flavisolibacter sp.
AAACATTTGATCACCTTCCTGGCAGTGGCCTTCACATTCGGACCCTGCCTCGCGCAGTCAGGAAAACTCAACGTGAAATTTTATGGCGTCATTTGTCACCAGCAGACCAACGACGACCTCCTGGGCCTTGATGGAATTGGTGACGAAGTTTTTTGCGCGTTTACCTATGGCTATACACCAAAGCCTAACACCGCTGCCAAATCAGGGACCATGTACACTAAAACCATGGGTGAGCGCAGCTCGTTGGGGATGAGTGTTTCCGAATATTATTCCAGGGAAAAAGCAGGTTCGGTTTCGGCCAATGGCGGACTAAAATCAGGTGACCATTTTACCAGTTCACACCAGGTCAGTATTTTTCAGAATGTTTTGATAGATAAAGAAACTGTACTGTTCATTCTTCCTTCAATATGGGAAGATGATAAGCGTAATGTGGTGCCGGATCCAAGGCCCACCTTCAGGCAAATCATTACCACGGCTGCCTCATTAGCAACTTTTAATGCGCAGGTAAGAAATGAAGCCTTAGGTCTCGATGCCAATACCATCAATAGCCGCAGCTATATAATGGATGCAGGGCGTTTTGGCCTGGATGCACAATGGGTGAATACCTTCAAACATGTCAATGGTCAATTGCAGTCAAAACCCATAGGCATGAATGCAGCACAGGAGTTCAAAGGAAAGGTGATGGTGCTGACCCCTGGTATTTGTATGCGCCTGGCTCAACATGATTATGGTTATGGCCGTGGCGTGGTACCCATTCTGTTCAGTGATCCTGCGCTAGGCAATACTACACACAATGGAATATACTCCATACTCATCCGGTTTGAATTTTTACCTGATCCTGTACAAATAACTCCTTTGCCAGTAATTATACCAACCGCTGTATTGGCGCCGGCGGACAGTGTAAAGAAACCAACAGTTTCCATTGCCCGTCTCAATACATCGGCTATTACAAAAAAGGGAGTGAATTCGCCGGTTGGTACCTGGACCGGAACTTATACTTCCGGAAAAGAAAAAAGCAGTTCATTTTATGCGATCCGCATTATGAGCGATAAAACGCTCCAGGTATTGGATGAAAACGGGAATTCGATTGCCAGCGGCAGCTATACTGTAAAGGACAATAAAATTTCAGGCAGTTACCAGTACGAAAGAAACAAGGAAACATTCAGCATCTCCGCAACCGTTGATGGAAATGAAATGAATGGGTCATGGGGAACCGGATTGAAAAGCAATGGTTCCTTCAAACTGGCCAGGAAATAAATTAGGGATGTTTTGATCCGTACCTGTGGTTGGTTTTTATTATTCTTATTCAGGAAAAGTTCCGGCGTACACCGCCGGACTTTTTATTTATGTGATTCCGGTAAGGCGCTTAGTTTTTGCGTGACACCCTTTTTGACTTTTGCCTTTTGAATTTTGACTTTTCCAACACACCGTCATCAATTCTCTTCATTGTCATACCAGGTCAAATCTTTCAATAAAATCCCTTTTTTACAGGATTGAATCTGATTGGAATGAAGGGCATCTTTATTACATATTCAAACCGTTCATTCAATTCAAACCAAAAACATGAGAAAGAAAGTTCGTTTCCAAACCAGGATTTTGATACTGGCCGTATTGGCTTTATTTCAATTTATAACAGTCTATGCGCAAAAGGGATTGGGTGTAACCCAGGAAATGATCAACCAGGTAGCTGAGATTGTAAAGCCACTGAAAGAGCAGGCTGACAACCTGTATAAATCTGATGCAACCGGCACATTCAAATCATTCCAGCGTGATGTGGCAGCATTGAACAAGATGAAGAACCATGCAGAAAAGAGCAAAGCCACTGCGCAGATTCTTAATAAATATGCGTCCTTTTTCAAAGAGATTTGGGCCGCCATGAAGGTGGATGAGAAAGCCTACCAGGCAAAGATCCGTTCAGTATTCCCGGTCGAAATAGGAGAGCGGATTATTTTTCAGCCCTATCTTAATTTTTCTTACAGCAGTTCAACAACTAACAGCACAGAACAGCCGCCAGCCCCTGCTCCTGAACCAGAAAACAAGTGTATTGATGTTTGCACGATCGCTGCAGGCGAGATCACGGGAAACAGCGGACTCATTGCCGGCGGCGGGGGCAGTTACGGTAATTGTTTTTTAACCGCTCATTCATGGGGAGTGGTTGCAGGTGGTAATAATCTGTACGCAAGCCTGGAGAACAGCATTTCCATTCCCGGTACCCTGCCGGCTGATAGCAGGAAATTACGGGTAAAGAAAAGTTTTGAACTCAAACAGGAAGCGGTGGCATTTGCGATCCTGGGTTTTGGTTTCTCTGAAACAAGAGTAACGACTTACAGCCGCAGTGAATATTTGATGGCCATGGCGCCAGTGATCTTTGCATCCAGCAAGCTTTCCCAAAAAACATGCACTGAGGAATACCTGGTTGAAAAGCCAGATGTTGCAAAATCTATCATAAGGGCGTCAGCCAACACCTTTGCCTATTTTATTACGGGCAACTGGTCCTACTCCAATTGCACTGGTATTAAATGGACCATTTGTGAAGAAAAATAAAATGACTGCCATGAAAAATTTATTCCTGTTCTGTTTTTGCCTGGGAGCAATCAATGTGATGGCTCAAAAACAAGTATTTGACCTGGTTAGTTATACCCAGCCTTCGGGGTGGATAAAAGAAGTAAAGGGTAACCAAACTTCCTACACAAAGACAGATAAAAAAACAAGTACCTGGTGCCAGGTTTTCATTTTAAAGAGCACAATAAGTAAAGGAAATATTGATGCTGATTTTGAAAGTGAATGGCAGGAACTGGTGGTCAAAAATTATAATCCCGCTGAAATGTCCCAGACAACTGAAGTGCAGGAATCAGGAGGCTGGAAGATCAAAGCCGGGGCAGGTAAATTTGTTTTCAATAACCAGCATGCCATGGTTATGATGACGACTGCAAGTGGCTATGAACGTTGCGCAAGTATTGTAGCCATCACCAACAGTGATATTTACACTGAGGATATTACCCGGATCCTGGAATCAGTGGAAATGATCAACCCCATGCAGGAAATTCCCGCTGAGCAACCGGTTATTGTTAATAGTGGCAATAGCCAGTTTGAATTCACCACCACCCGTTTCGATGATGGATGGACCAGTACCGTGCAAGAAGACTGGGTGGAGGTGACGAAGGATGGGATCAAAGTGCTGTTGCATTATCCCAAGGAAGGAACCATATTTCCTGCCGACCCGGAAGTGCTGACTGGTGCCGCCTGGGATATCCTGGTGGCTCCCCGGTACAGCAATCTCAAAAATTATAAGGCGTCATATATAGCAACCTATGAACGTCCCAATTTAGGAATGGGACATGCAGTTGAAAAAGCGACCGGTAAAGATGTTTTTATTGTTTTATTCCGGCAGGGGCAGAGCGGCTGGATTGAAATTGTATCACCTGATAAGAACAGTTTTATACAGCAATTCAAATTTGATCCTGAATCCATACAGTGGGATAGTAATTCCGATCTCATGATTCCCCTTCAAAACCTGGCCGGTTACAACAAATTTGCCATTGGCGCTGCCGACCTGAAAGGTAAATGGACCAGTGATTTTACCGGGATCCAGCAATTGTATAATGTTTATACCGGCAGCTATGCAGGCATGAACATCAACCAGTCGAACGAAGAATTTATTTTTAATGGTGACAATACCTATCACTGGAAGTTATTGGTAGTAAATGGAATGGTAGGAAATGCAAGGTTTACAGAAGTAAAATCTGCCGGCCAGTTCAGCGTGCCCAATAACTGGCAGGTATATTTTTCAAAGATTGAATCAGGTCCTAAGACCTTTCATGCCTTCTGGTCCTGCATCAAGGGAGCAAGGATTTTGAATTTGCTTGATGCCAATGCTCCCGGATCGGGGATTTATACGAAGTATGGATTGGCAAAATAGAAGTTGGGAGAGGACTAAATGTTTTTTTGCACCACGATCCTTCGCCGTGCTCGCTGTGTCCGCCGTGGTCTAAAATTTAACTAAAGCTGTAAACCTACGGCGGCTACACGGTTTCCAAAACGGTGCGATTCCGAAAGCCATTCTCAAGCTGACCTGCAACTATTATTAGCACTTTGAAATTCATTTCTTTCCATTTGGCATAAAGCCTCTCTGGGCCATTCACAATCCCACCGGACCTGTCATCCCGCGGGGATCTGGTGTATGCATAAATACCTTTCGAGACACCGGAAGCTTTTTGATCAATTTCAATACTGTCCAAATAGAGTCTTAGTTTTTCTAAGCCACCACACCCCCCTGATTCAGGTTTACCTGAAACCATAACATCAAACTCACACCCCAAACCCTTCCAGAATTACAATCCCAACCAGTTTCCAACTTCCCCAACCTCTTATCAATTGAACGATAAACCGTTAAGCCCAAAATCAATTTTGCTGATTAGCCCTCTCCCCCTATTTTTGCGCCGGAGAGATGGCAGAGCGGTCGAATGCGGCGGTCTTGAAAACCGTTGACTGTCAA
>CAYWSQ010000281.1:0-4490 GCA_964460925.1 uncultured Flavisolibacter sp.
AAAAAAGTAGCAATCCCGCAATACTGCGGGACAAGCCAATTCGAAAGGGATGAGGCTGCGGCTCCGGCACGCTGCGGACGAATTGGCGTCCCAACATCGTCTGGCGCTGGCCGCTTTAGTTCTGGTAGTCATCCGTCGCATTATGCTTGTACCCGAAGAGCGCTGTATTCCCGCTCATAAAGAATGAAGTGTACTTACACTAAAAGCGGGAATAAGGCGCTGGACGTGTAAGCCCATCACCTTATCTATTTGTTCTTAAGTTCAGATATGCGAATTGAAACGGGATTTAATGAAAGTATCAGCGCCTTTTGCGCCTTTCAGACCCATATAAGCATCCAACTCAAAGGGGCGCAAAACAGCGCCTTCAGCAGGTATGCATGAGGCAGCAGGAAACTCAAACTCTAAGAATCTATTGTGAGGAATGAATATCAAGAATGATGGCGGCCCCGTACGTTGCGGAACCGTTGATGATACGCTGTTGTGCGTTGGCCCGGCAAAAGCAGCGGAGCATTTGCTTTTGCCTTGAACTTTGGGCTCCACCTTTTGTTTCAAGACAAAAGGTGGAAGAGAATGTATGAGCATCACTGAAAGAACGGAATGTATGTAAAGCTGCAAGCTGCTAGCTTCTAGCTGCGAGATTGGTCGTTTCAATTCAGAAATACCTCCAAGAATAAATTCGGAAATATCACATGCAAGTAGTCATAAGATCTTGCAGCTTGCAGCTTGAACCTTGCAGCTTGAACCTTGCCGCTTGAACCTTGCCGCTTGCCACTTGAAGCTTCTCGCTGTACTTTTGCTCCCTATGCTCCAGCAAAAAATAAAAGCGCTTGCTAAACAATATGCACCTGAATTCATTGAGGTCAGGCACTACCTGCATGCGCATCCGGAACTGAGCTATCAGGAATTTGAAACCTCCAAATTCATCCAAAAGAAACTGGCTTCTTATAACATTCCTTACGAAATCAAAGCAACAACCGGGGTGATCGGGCTGATCAAAGGAAGAAACCCCGAATCAAGAATCATTGCCCTTCGCGCCGATATGGATGCGCTTCCCATTGAAGAAAAAAATGAGGTTGCTTATAAATCCACCAGGCCGGGCATCATGCACGCCTGCGGTCATGATGTGCATACCACCTGCCTGCTCGGTGCGGCCCGCATTCTTTCGGAAACCAAAGATGAATGGGAAGGCACTGTGAAACTCATCTTTCAACCGGGGGAAGAAAAGAATCCCGGTGGCGCCAGCCTGCTGATTAAAGAAGGGGTTTTACATAATCCTGCTCCATCCGCCATCTTTGCCCTGCATGTGAATCCACAGCTTGAAAAAGGGAAACTCAGTTTCCGCGGCGGCAAGGTTATGGCCAGCGCCGATGAGATCTACATGACCATCAAAAGCAAAGGAGGGCATGCGGCTGCTCCTCATCTTACAACCGATACCATTCTTGTAGCATCACACCTGGTGGTGGCATTACAGCAGGTGATCAGCCGCAACAATAACCCGTTGAAACCCTCTGTTCTTTCCATCACATCTTTCCAGGGAGGATTTACCACCAATGTGATTCCCTCCGAAGTAAAACTGATGGGCACCTTCCGTGCCATGGACGAGGAATGGAGGTTCAAAGCGCATGAGATCATCACCCGCCTTTCACATGAACTTGTAAGTTCAATGGGAGCGGAACTCGAATTACATATTGATGTTGGCTATCCAACAGTTTATAATAATGAAAATCTGAATGACCGGGCACGATCCCTGGCCATCGATTATATGGGTGCCTCCAATGTGGAAGAAACCGAGATCAGGATGGGGGCTGAGGATTTTGGTTATTATTCCCAGCTAATTCCTGGTTGTTTTTTCAGGCTGGGTACGGCCAACCAGGAAAAAGGAATTACTTCCGGGGTGCATACACCCAACTTCAATATCGATGAGGATGCCATTGAAACCGGGATTGGTATCATGGCCTGGATGGGAGCCAGCGGCAATGCAACGGTTTGATAAAACCTGGTGTCAACTTAAAAAAAACATGCGTCTGCTTTTCACTTTTTCAGCCTTACTCCTGATGGCTGTTTCCTGTAAGAAAAATTTACAGCACGAAGGACTGGCCCTTCGTGAGAACAGTTGTAAAATTTTAAATATTGCCAGCCAGGATGTGAAGATCTGTTTTGAAGAACTCACAGAAGACTCGCGTTGTCCAGCCAATGCCAATTGTGTTTGGGAAGGTGCGGCCAAAGGAAGATTTAAACTTACGGTCAACAATTCATCCGCAACATTTGAACTGGCAACACTTACCCTCTCACCACATTATCAGAATGAAGTGGTGGCGCTTGGCTATAAAGTCAGGCTGGTTAATATATTTCCTTACCCCGGCACTGGCGGTGGAGAGGTAACTGCTGATGTAGAGCTCACCCAATAAAAAAAGCCTGCAGGCATGACCTGCAGGCTTTTTTGAAACACGCTCAGTTATCTGCCTGTTGAGCTTCTGCCTGAACTTCCTTTGGAAGAATCACCGCGACCTGCTCCTCGCTCACCCGAAGTTGAATGGCTGCCTTCCTGCTCTTCTTTTTTATTTCTTCTCTGGTAAGCCTGCTCATGTGGCTGCTGGCTTACTCTTTTGGCGTCAAGGCCTTTTTTGTTTGGATTATCTGCCATAGTAAACAATTTCCTGAAGTAGCGCAAAACATATGCCGCCCCTCTTGTGCCCCCTATTTAATTTGTATTTTGCAGCTTTATTCAACGGAAGCTCTGCTGCGGCACGCAGCACTTGCAACCGTTGTGGAATAATAAACAGCATATGGCGAACAGTTTGCGCAAGAAAGACGCGTTGGAATACCACGAGAAAGGAAGGCCGGGAAAAATTGAAGTAATACCTACGAAAGAAGCCAAAACACAAAGGGATCTTTCACTGGCTTATTCTCCAGGAGTGGCTGAACCCTGTAAAGAGATCGCTGCCAATAGAGAAAATGTTTACCGTTATACAGCCAAGGGAAACCTTGTGGCAGTGATCAGCAATGGTACCGCCGTGCTGGGCCTGGGAGATATTGGTCCCGAAGCCAGCAAGCCCGTTATGGAAGGCAAGGGAGTTCTGTTCAAGATCTTTGCCGACATTGATGTATTTGATATCGAGATCAATGAAAAGGATCCTGAGAAATTTGTACAGATCGTAAAAGCCCTGGAACCCACTTTCGGTGGCATCAACCTGGAAGATATCAAGGCTCCTGAATGTTTTTACATAGAAAAAGAATTGCGTGAGCAGCTCACGATACCGGTGATGCACGATGACCAGCACGGAACTGCCATCATCAGTGCGGCTGCCCTGCTCAATGCCCTGCAGATCCAGAAGAAAAAAATTGACAAGGTAAAATTTGTGGTCAATGGCGCCGGCGCCGCAGCCATGGCCTGTGTACAGTTATATGTAAGCCTGGGTGCAAAGCCTGAAAACTTCTGCATCTTCGACCGCAAGGGTGCATTGCATAAGGAAAGAACAGACCTCGAAGGTTTCAAATTGCGCTTTGCCAATGCAGCATCAGAAACTACGCTGGACAAGGCTTTCAAGGGAGCGGATGTTTTTGTAGGACTGAGTGTGGGCAATGTTGTAACGCAGGACATGGTGAAAAGCATGGCGAAGAACCCGATCGTTTTCGCCATGGCCAATCCTGACCCGGAGATCTCCTGGCAGGATGCAACTTCAGCACGTAATGATGTGATCATGGCCACAGGCCGAAGTGATTTTCCCAACCAGGTAAACAATGTACTTGGCTTCCCGTATATCTTCCGCGGCGCACTGGATGTACGTGCCACGCAGATCAATGAAGCCATGAAACTGGCGGCAGTAAAAGCTCTTGCTGAAATGGCGCAGACTCCTGTACCTGATATTGTGAACCTGGCCTACAATACCAAGAGCATCAACTTCGGTCCCGAATATATCATTCCCAAACCACTTGACCCGAGGCTGCTCGCCACCGTGGCACCTGCTGTGGCCAGAGCCGCTATTGAAAGCGGTGTGGCTTCCAAACCCATTCATGACTGGGAAGCTTATGCGAATGATCTCAACAAACGCCTGGGACTCGATAACCAGGTGATGAGGATCCTTGGCAACAAGGCACGCCGAGATCCACGAAGAATTGTATTTGCGGAAGCCGACAATCTCAAGATCCTCAAAGCAGCGCAGGTAGTGTTTGATGAAGGTATCGGCTATCCCATCCTGTTAGGTGATGAGACCAAGATCAAAGCCATTGCGCAGGGTAATGGCATAGACCTCGAAGGACTTCCCATTTTTGACCCCCGCAACGACAGTGAGGATGCGCGGCGCAACCAGTACGGTGAGATTTTCTTCAAAAAACGCAATCGCAAAGGATTCAATTTTTATGAATCCAAAAAAGTGATGAAGGACCGGAACTATTTCGGAAGCATGATGGTGGAAACCGGTGATGCCGATGCCATGATTTCCGGGCTTTCAAAAAATTATCCTGATACCATCCGTCCCGCCATCCAGTGT
>CAYWSQ010000282.1:0-4458 GCA_964460925.1 uncultured Flavisolibacter sp.
CTATCGACGGTGAACCTGATCAAATAGCTCCTCCTTTAAACTTCTTCTTTGAACCTTGCTCGTTTCTTTGCCAGCACGACTCTTTAAACAGCTGATATTCAGCTTCCTTTATCTAACTCAATCCTAACAAAAAACAAGGCTGAAAATCCTTTTTCACGGGCTATTTAACCTATTTTTGCAGCCCCGTACAAAAACAACGGGAATTTTTATGGAAGAAAATCAAATTGTTAACCCAAACGCTGAAGGCCAGGAGCCGGTATCTGCAGAGGCAGAAACCGCTACAGCGACAACAAATGTACCTGTCCAGGCGCCTGTTGAAGAACGCGTGGCAACAGCGCATGATGATTTTGACTGGTCTATCGACAAACGTAATGTGGCCAGCTACACCAACGAAGAAAAAGAGAAGTATGACAAAGTGTATGAAAACACTTTTGTACAGCTCAACGATGGTGAAATGATCAAAGGCACTGTAGTGGGTATTACAAAGACCGACGTAGTGCTGAACATCGGTTTCAAATCCGATGGTCTTGTTTCCCTCAACGAATTCCGCGACATCCAGGGACTGAAAGTAGGTGATGAAGTGGAAGTGATGGTAGTGGAAAAAGAAGACAGGGACGGCAACCTGAATCTCAGCCGCAAGCAGGCGCGTATCACACGTGCATGGGAGCGTATCGTTGAGATCCACAAAACAGGTGAGATCGTTACCGGTACTGTTACCAGCAAAACGAAAGGCGGTTTGATCGTGGATGTATTTGGTATGGAAACCTTCCTGCCAGGTTCCCAGATCGACGTGAAGCCTGTAACGGATTACGACCAGTTTGTTGGAAAAACAATGGAGTTCAAAGTGGTGAAGATCAACGAAGCCATTAAGAACGCGGTTGTATCTCACAAAGCGCTTATTGAATCTGATATCGAAGCACAACGTGCACAGATCATCGGTAAACTCGAGAAAGGCCAGGTGCTTGAAGGAACTGTTAAGAACATTACTGACTTCGGTGCATTCATGGATCTCGGCGGACTGGATGGTTTGCTGTACATCACCGATATTTCATGGGGCCGCATCAACCACCCAAGCGAGGTGTTGAAGCTGGACCAGAAAGTGAACGTGGTCGTTCTCGATTTCGACGACGAGAAAAAACGTATCTCCCTTGGTTTGAAACAACTCACCCCGCATCCCTGGGATGTGCTGCCTGAAACCATTTCAGAAGGCTCTATCGTTAAAGGCCGCGTAGTGAACATTGAAGACTATGGTGCATTCCTCGAGATCCTCCCGGGTGTTGAAGGTCTTGTACACGTGTCTGAGATCACATGGGCGAATACCCCGATCAATGCCAAGGAATTCTTCAAACTCGGCGACGAGCATGAAGCAAAAGTGGTAACACTCGACAAGGATAACAGGAAAATGAGCTTGTCCATCAAGCAGCTTTCCGATGATCCATGGAGTGATATCGAAACCAAATTCCCAGAAGGCAGCCGCCACTCCGGCGCGGTGAAAAACATCACTCCTTACGGTGTGTTTGTTGAACTCACTACAGGAATCGGTGGTATGATCCACATCTCTGACCTGAGCTGGCTCAAACGTTTCAACCACCCAAGTGAATACACCAAGGTTGGTGAGAACATCGAGGTAGTGATCCTGGGCATTGATAAGGACAACCGCAAACTCCAACTCGGACATAAACAACTGGAAGAAGATCCCTGGAACAGCCTGCAGGATACATTCGCTGTAGGTTCTGTACACGAGGGTACTGTTTTACGCAAAGACGATAAAGGCGCGATCGTTCAGTTGCCTTACGGCCTGGAAGGATTTGCACCTAACCGTCACCTTGCCAAAGAAGATGGTAAGAGCGTAGGCGCTGATGAAACTGCACAGTTCATGGTAATTGAGTTTGACCGCAACGAAAAACGTATCGTGGTTTCTCATGCCAGGATCTGGGAGCAGGTGAAGATCGAGGAAAAAGACGCGCAGCGTAAAGAAGCAAGAGCTGAAGCTGATGTAACCAAGAAAGCAGTGAAAAACCTGCAGAGCAAAGTGGAGAAACCAACACTTGGCGACCTTGGTGCACTGGCACAGATCAAGGAAAGACTGCAGAAAGAAGAGAAGGGTGGAGCAGCCAAGTCTGACACACCGGAAACAGAAGGATAATCCTTTAATATGCTTTAGTAAAAAGGCTGATCATCTGATCAGCCTTTTTTTTAGTTTCAAGGGTTTTTTATTTCAGGGCAAACACCACGTTCACATCGTACTTCAGTTTGATCTTTTTAAAATCAGCCTGGGGAGCATCATTCATATCACTTTCGTTGGCTCTCATTTTCAAATTGGAAACCGTATTGAAATAAGGCTGGTAAAATTCATTGGGTTCACTGATGGTAACCGCAACGGAAATATTTTCGCCGATTGCTTCAGCCAGGTAAATGGCTTTTTCTTTCGCGGCTTTCACTGCTTCGATCTTCAATTGTTTCCTGATAGCTTCCAACTGGCTGTGGGAGGTACGCTGCACAAAGAAATTCTGCGTGGCCTCATCATTCAGTTTGTCAACCAACTGGTCAACCTGCGCGCTGCTTTTCAGTTTCACCTGGTAGGCAATGGAGGCATAAAGCTCGTCTTTCAGCTTATTTTTTTTGCGCCACCATGGATTCCCATTCAGCCCGTCATAAGAGGCAATCGTAACAGAACTGTCGGGCAGTCCCATTGATCGCACCGCTGCCAGGAATTCCTGCCTGATTTTGTCGATGGTGATCTTGCCCTGGCCTTTTTTCTCATACTCTTTCAGATCTACCTGCACATAGATCTCATCGGGAGTGATCTCCATTTCTGAACTTCCGTTCACAGTGATCGTACGGGGAAAAGGCTGCTGGACCGTTTGAGCGCTCATTCCTGTAGCAAAAAAGGCACTCAGTAATAATAGGTACATTGATTTCATGGCATTAAATTTTTAAGAAGATGAGCAGGTTGGAGTGATTACATAAATCCCCCGAGGCCGGGGGTGGGAGTTAACATCTCATAAACACTTAACTTTAATAATCAATTTTGCCTGCCAATGAATATTTGGAAAAAGCTTGCTGAGTACAAACTTGTACGAAAGATTGTTTATGCCATTGTCGGGATCGTTAGTTATCCTGGCCTTGCTATGGTTAATAAGATCAGGATCAGGGGAACGGAGCATATCGAAAAGCTACCCAAGCAGAATGTTCTTTTTGTAAGTAACCACCAGACCTATTTCGCGGATGTGATCACCTTCCTGCATATTTTCTGCGCGGTAAAATGGCGCAAGCGCAACCGGCTGGGTGTTCCCTATTACCTGTTGAATCCATTCACGCGTGTTTATTATGTAGCTGCGGAAGAAACCATGAAAAGTTCGCTGATCAGCAGGATGTTCACACTGGCAGGTGCGCTCACCGTTAAACGCACCTGGAAAAAAGATGGCGGCGAAGTGAGAAGGGGATTGGATCCAAGTGATACCAGAAAGATCGAAAGATCATTGAACAGGGCCTGGGTAATTACCTTTCCACAGGGTACAACCAAACCTTTTGCCCCGGGCAGAAAGGGTACAGCCTATATCATCAAACATTGTAAACCAATAGTAGTGCCTGTGGTGATCCAGGGTTTCTGGAGAGCTTTCAACAAGAAAGGTCTTACATTCAAAAAGAAAGGCACACGGCTTTCTGTAACCTTCAAAGCACCCCTTGAAATAAACTATGAAGCACCTGCTGAAGAGATCCTGGTGCAGATCATGGATGCTATTGAACAAAGCAAGGATCACATGCTCAAAGGTGCACATCACTGGAAAACAAAAGAGGAACCGGTGATGGCGAAAGCAGCTAATTATTAGAGATAGAAATAATAATCATTTATACTCCACTTATGGCAAAACAAACCCGCATTGGTCTTGATGCCAGCATGTCAAAAGAACTGGCAAGCCAGTTGAACATTCTTCTTGCCAACTACCAGGTGTTTTATATAAATGCAAGAGGATTGCACTGGAATATCACTGGTGAGAAATTTTTTGAACTGCATGCCAAGTTCGAAGAATTGTATAATGATCTACTTGTTAAAGTGGATGAAGTGGCTGAACGCATTCTTACGCTTGGTTACACACCATTACATAGTTTTTCTGATTACCTGGAAACGGCAACGATCAAAGAAGCGAAAAATATTTCTGAGGGCAACAAAGGGATGCAGCATGTGCTGGATAGTTTTGCAAACCTGATTGCCCTGGAACGGAAGATTCTTGAATTATCCGGACAAGCGGGTGACGAGGGCACCAATGCGCTGATGAGTGATTATATCCGTGAGCAGGAGAAACTGGTGTGGATGTATTCTGCCTATCTTAAATGATCACTTGCTGCAAACTACTTTTTCTGCCTGGGCCGCCATGGCATTTTGTGATGCTTCTTCCACTTTGATCTCCCTGCTGCTTTCCTGGAAAGCCTGTTTCAATTTTAAGGCATTAAGTG
>CAYWSQ010000283.1:0-4449 GCA_964460925.1 uncultured Flavisolibacter sp.
GAAGCGTGACCTCTTCCCCGAAAGCATTCGGGGCATGCAAGCGCTCTAGCCAGCTGAGCTAATTCCCCTAAACTATAAGAACTTTTATATCGATCTTTTTCATTTCAACTGGATAGAAGCGTGACCTCTTCCCCGAAAGCATTCGGGGCATGCAAGCGCTCTAGCCAGCTCAGCTAATTCCTCATTCAAAAGAACGGCTGCAAAAATAAGGGCTTAGTCCATTCAATGGTATAATAATTTCTGTAAATGCAGAAAATATTCATATGCAGAAAGGTGGTAATGCAAAAAAGATCAGGAAGCCACAAAGCCAGCGAATGCCGGGAATTGAACAGAAAATGGATCCAAGACCACAGTCTGTCAAACCCAGGCCTATCAAAAAGCTGAAAGGTAAAGTAGCCCTGGTTACAGGCGGCGACAGTGGGATTGGTAGAGCGGTTGCCCTGTTATTTGCTTCGGAAGGCGCAGACGTTGCCATCTCCTACCTGAGTGAGGAAAGAGATGCTATTGAAGTCAAAAGGATCATTGAAAACGAGTTTGGCCAGCAATGCCTGCTCATCGGCGGGGATATCCGCAAGGAGCGTCAATGCAGGAAGATCGTGGACCAGACCATAAGGGCATTCGGGAAATTACATATCCTGGTAAATAATGCGGCTACGCAAACTGAAAAAAAATCACTGACAGAAATTTCTGATGAACAGCTCTACGAAACTTTCGAGACTAATATTCTTTCGATGTTCCGCATTACGAAGTTTGCCCTGCCTTACCTGAAGAAAGGAAGCAGCATTATAAATACAACTTCTGTGACCGCCTACCGCGGTAGTCCTTCTCTTATTGATTATTCAGCAACCAAGGGAGCGATAGTAACATTTACCAGGAGTCTTGCACACAACCTTATTGACAAGGGCATCAGGGTGAATGGTGTGGCCCCGGGTCCAATCTGGACACCATTGATTGTAGGCAGTTTTGATAAAAAGAAAGTGTCCACTTTCGGTAGCGATGTTCCTATGAAAAGGGCGGGTGAACCTGCAGAAGTGGCGCCTGCCTATTTGTTCCTTGCCAGTGAAGACGCTTCATATATTACCGGCCAGATCATACATCCAAATGGCGGCGAGATCATCAATGGATAATGGCACGGTGTTGGTAATTATACAATAGAAGTTCTTATATCTCCAAGGGGGTGGTCTATTTCGTAAGACCTGAGATCATACCCATAGAACCTGATCCGGGTAATGCCGGCGCAGGGAGGAGATTAGTAAAAAGGTTCCAGCTTTATGGCAGGAACCTTTTTCATTTCTAACAAAAATGAAAACCACAATTATCATTGGCGGTTAAACACATGCTTATTCGCCAGATTAATCTCATCCTGGTTGATCGTATGCCCCATGTGTGCATAAACTTTATCCATTACATCAGCGTTCATGTCTTTCAGAATATTACTGGTCGCATAAAATCTTTCAACGGGAATATGAGGGTCTGGGTCACTGGTGCCAATAAAAATTGGCGTGCCCTGGAAATCACCTTTGTATTGATGAAGGTTGATCTTATCTCCTATAAGTCCACCGGTAAACGCGGCTGCACCGCCATATCTCGCTGCATTCCGGGTAATGAATTCCAGGGTGAGACAGGCTCCCTGGGAAAAACCCGCGAAATAGATCTGTTCTGAAGCCAGGCCTTTTTCCTTCAAATCATCCGTGATCTCTTTCAGCAGATCCAGGGCAGAGGTAAGCCAGGGCTCATTGAGCTCAACGGGTGCTATGAATGACTGCGGATACCAGGTATGATTGGTGGCCTGAGGCGCAATAAGACTGAAATCATTTACCTGCAGGTGGCTTGCAAGAGAAAGAATATCTTCCGCGCTTCCACCCCTTCCGTGTACTAAAATGAGCGCCTTGTTACCAGGCTGTATTGGACTACCGGCGGTTATGATGTTTTTTGTATGCATAAGAAGAAGTCAAAAGTCAAAAATCAAATCGTGAGACGTGAATCGTGAGACGTGAGATCATGAGAAGTCTTCAAATGGTCATTGCAAACATCTTTTCCTCAAGCTCTCAAACTTTGCGTTTTTTCTTTGCGCTCCTTTGCGTCCTCAGCGGTTGCCTTTATATAGATATCAAAAACATTAGCAAAAATGAGAAGGCAAAATGATTAATTGCAACTCATTCTTTGAAGAATACCGCTCACGTTTCACGCTTCACGATTCACGTTCTCAACTCCGGCAACACCTCCTCAATCCTTTTCCTGCTGCCTTCATATTGCGGCGGCAGCATCAGGTGGGTTCCGAGTTCGCTTAGCTTTTCATCAATGGTAAACCCTGGATTATCTGATGCCAGTTCAAACAAAACACCTCCCGGCTCCCTGAAGTAAAGCGAATAAAAATAATTCCGGTCAATTTTACCGGTGATATGCAATCCCGCTTCCAGGATTTTTTCACGGACCTCCATCAATTCCTCGTCATTCTTCACCCTGAAAGCAATATGGTGGTTGGTGCCGCCAGCATTTACCCCCGGTTGACCACCGGGATCTTCATAAATGTCAATGATATTGGCCGTATTCCCGGCATCCGTCCTGAAACGGTAACGGTTATCTTCCCGGCTTTCAAATTGGTATCCGAGCAGGTTGGTAAGCACCCTGCCGGTAGCCTCCATTTTACGAAGGGTAAGTACAGTGCTGTGAAAACCTTTAATGGCAGCATCCTCTTTTACGGATGCTGTAGTCCACGCTTTCCTGTCATCTTTTTCTTTCGCTACAACCAGGTTCAGTACCAGTCCATCGGGATCTTCGAAAGGCATAACCAGTTCACCAAACCTTTCAGTTACGGGAAGGCTCTTTATTTTATGTTCTTCAAACCTCTGTTTCCAAAAATCAAGACTGTTTCCCGGAACTGAAAATCCAATTTCAGTCGCCATACCCGTTCCCGCCCTTCCTTTTTGTATGCCCTCCCAGGGAAAGAAGGTGAGGATGCTGCCAGGGCTGCCCTTTTCATCTCCATAATAAAAATGATAGGTACCCGGATCATCAAAATTGACGGTTTTCTTAACCAGCCTAAGCCCGAGTACCCTTGTGTAAAAATCAAGGTTCTGCCGGGCATTGCCGGCTATTGCTGTAATATGATGTAATCCTGTTATATAATTTTTCATGATCGCTGATTTTATTTTATGAAATCGTGATCTGTAAAATTACCCCTACGCCCGGCCGCCATCCATTGTTCCAGGATAAGAAATCAGCGTGATCTGGATCAAGAAAGCTAGCCGACAGCTAAAGGCAAATAGCTTTTCTATTCTTTAAACAATCGTTTATACTTTTTAGTACAAATTAGATTTACCTTTGCGGCATGAAATCAGAAGCACTGAAGGAACCGCTGGTGATGGATGATGACCGCAGTACCATTGAACAAACCGTTTCAGGTGAATATAAATATGGTTTTGTAACAGAAATAGAGGCAGACGAGGCCCCCAAAGGCCTTTCTGAAGACACGATCCGCTTTATTTCTGCTAAAAAAAATGAACCGGAATGGATGCTGGAATGGCGCCTCAAAGCCTTCCGCCAATGGCAGAAAATGCAGGAGCCTCATTGGGCCAATCTCAATTATCCCCAAATTGATTACCAGGATATCATTTATTATTCGGCCCCCAAACAAAAGGTGGCCCCCGGAAGTCTCGATGAAATTGATCCGGAACTCAGGAAGACCTTCGAGAAACTGGGCATCTCCCTGGATGAACAAAAAAGACTTACTGGCGTTGCCGTGGATGCAGTGATCGACAGTGTATCCATTGCCACTACTTTCAAAGAACAACTCGCGGAGCAGGGTGTTATTTTCTGTTCCATGAGCGAAGCCATACAAACGCATCCCGAACTGGTGCAGAAATACCTGAGCTCTGTGGTGCCCGTCACCGATAACTATTTCGCGGCCCTGAATTCGGCTGTTTTCAGTGATGGTTCATTCGTTTACATTCCTAAGGGTGTTCGTTGCCCCATGGAACTTTCCACTTACTTCCGCATCAATGCTGAAAATACCGGCCAGTTTGAGCGTACGCTTATCGTAGCTGAAGAAGGCAGTTATGTAAGTTACCTGGAAGGTTGTACAGCACCCATGCGTGATGAGAACCAGTTGCATGCCGCCGTAGTGGAACTGGTGGCCATGGACAATGCAGAGATCAAATATTCAACGGTGCAGAACTGGTATCCTGGCGACAAGGATGGCAAGGGTGGCATCTATAATTTCGTGACCAAGCGTGGTATCTGCAAGGGTGATCATTCCAAGATCTCCTGGACGCAGGTGGAAACCGGGTCTTCCATCACCTGGAAATATCCAAGCGTAATCCTGAAAGGTGATCATTCCGTTGGTGAATTTTATAGCGTTGCAGTTACCAATAACCACCAGCAGGCCGATACCGGTACCAAAATGCACCATCTCGGGAAGAACACGAGGAGCCGCATTGTTTCCAAAGG
>CAYWSQ010000284.1:0-4417 GCA_964460925.1 uncultured Flavisolibacter sp.
GTACAGGATGGTGATAGAGTAGCTGCAAGGTGCAAGCTGCAAGGTACAAGGTACAAGCTGCAAGCTGCAAGCTGCAAGCTTCAAGCTGCAAGATTTTAGTTCACATATTCATTACAAGTTCGTATCCTTTTAGTTGTTAATAGCAAGACGCCTCATTCTTTGAGGCGCCTTGCTTGCAGCTTGCGGCTTGTAGCTTGCAGCTAAAAACTCGCTTCATCCGCGCTTGGTCCATAGCTCCCAGGGATAGGTATGTTGAGCAGGCGGAGGTAAACACCTAACTGGGCCCGGTGATGGGTGGTCTGGTTGAGTGAGTGCCGGATCACTTCGTACTTATTCATCACACCATGAACCTTGTCGCCGGTGCGCATGGTCCACTCTGGAAGGAGATCTGCTTCTTTCGCCTGTTCAAGGCGGGCCTTTCCTTTTGCATAGCTATCTTCAAAAAGCCTGAGCAGGTCTTCATTGCTGCTGATGGAAGATGGTGTATAATCCATTGTTGCAAAATCAATACCTGTGGTGGTCAGCGCCATGTCAACCCATCCCGGTAATTCGGCAATATGCACCACCAGGTTGTGCAGGTCCATGCTTTTCTCATGTGGTTTCCATTTCAGTTTGTCAACAGGAACTCTTTGTAGCATTTTACGGGTAACGCTGGCCTCGTAATCCAGTTCATTCAATAAAATCCTGATAATATCCATGGTTATTTGGTTTGATACAAAATAACCATGGCCTGCTGACAACCCTATGGCAGTGCATTTTGCCGCACCCGGATTTTTTTAAAATTCTTCCCTCCGGCTTGAAGCGATTGCCAGGACCAGGGCCGTGATAAAGAATACAGATTCGATCATGAGCCAGGTAGTGCCGAAACTTCCGAGTGGTCCTTCAGAGATCCAGGTTACCAGCCTTGACAAGGCATAGAACCCCCATAAAAGAGCCAGCAGGCTGAGGCCTTTTTGTACATCTTTCATAACCAGGTAAACCAGGGTGCAGAACAGGGTGAGTCCTACCCCGCCAAATACGCCCCTGATAGAACTGAAGGCATCGTTATTTTCCAGCTTCACCTGGACCAGGTCCATGACGGCCTGTGGTGAGAAAAAAGCCATGAGGCTTACCGTTAGGATGCTGCCGGCTGAGATCCAGATGAAGGTTTTGGAGGCGGCAGTGAATGTTTGTATTTTTTTCATGTTTGATGATTTGAATGCAAACCTGCAACATGAAAAAGAGGGAAATCTTGGTTTTTACCAAGATGTTTATCTTAAATCTGAACCTAAAAAAATCCAAAGAAAGATAGCCGGGGAGACGGGAAAGCGGTAAGTAGAGTATTAAGTTTATAGATTTTCTAAAGGCACCAGTAGTACTGTTCATATTGCAAAGACTTTACTTACCGCCTTCCCGTCTCCCTGGCTAAAAAATGAATTATTAAACTTTCGGAATTGGTTCAACAGCACTAATAATACTATGTAAAAGGGCTTTACCTACTTCCCTGCATAAGAAACTGCGTCTTTTTTTCCTGGCGGCTTTGCGTGAAATCAAATCCTGATTTTATTCACCAGCTTACTGAAATTAGTGGCATCAATTCCCAAGTAATCAGCCAGGTATTTCTGCGGAACAATATTCAAAATATGCGGGCTCCTCTTCAACAGCTTCCTGAATTTTTCTTCAGAAGAAAAACACTGCAATTCCGCCTGCCTTTCAAGCAGCCCTGCAAAAGCATGGGTAAGTCCCTTCCTGATCATGGTGGAAACAGCAGGCCATTGATCCATCAGTTCCTCCACCTGGTCAGATGAAGCCCTCAGGAAAGAAGAAGCCGTCAGTGTTTCATAATAATATCTTGAAGGCTGTTGTAAAAGAAATGAATCAAGCACACCGCCAAATGAAGGCGCATAAGTAAAAACAAGCGTCGCTTCGCGGTCTTGTTCATCCAAAAAATATATACGCTGCACGCCTTCAATAATAAAATAAAGATATTTCTCCCGCGCTCCTGCAACCGTGATCATTTCCCTGCGCTTCAGGTCAACTGGTTTCCATACAGCCTCAAAGGCCTGCCATTCCGCGGCACTGAGCGGATGGAGCGCATGAACCAGTTCCTTCAATTGAATATAGGGGTCCTTCATATCAATAATTTACCGGTAGCTGTTCCATGTAATCGTTGAGAGCTATGTGGTCGGTCTTGCTGAAAGCCCTTCCTGTATTGTGCATACGCAGGATATTGGTAACCTTGAAATCACGGTAATCGTTCCGCACCAGGCACCAGCCGATCATGTGCCAGTTGAAAGCATAGAAGATCAGCCCGATGGGTTCCACCAGCCTTTTACTTACCTCGTTCTTTTTATTCTGGTATTCCAGCTCAAGCTGCTGGTGTGCTGATATGGCCAGTTGCAACCCGGCCAGGTATTCATAATTTTTCTGGTAACATTCAGGGATCTGGAATTTGATGCGGCTGTCAAGTGTCTCCAGTTTTTCTTTTTCGGTAGACCGCAGCACAGATTTGATCTTATTGAGCGCAGAAGCATAGTGTTTACCAATGGACCTGTCTGCGAATCCAGCTACCAGTGATTCCATCAGCAAAAGCGCATTGGCCTCTTCTGAACTGAAAGCCACTGGCGGAAGAAAATATCCCTGTACAATAAAATAACCCCTGTTGGCCTCAAAACTCACTGGTATGCCCTGTTCACACAAAGCCTTCACATCACGGTAAACCGTGCGCACGGAGATGTTATATTTTTCTGCGATCTTTTCCGCGGTCACGAATTTTCTCGACTGCAGAAGTGTTAGAATGCCAAACAGGCGGTCAATGCGGTTCATCCTGGTGTATTGGTCAAATTTAAAACTTTACCACTCGTGGTGCGAATTGAGGAAAGTATAACATTCTGCCGGGCAGCCAACTCTTATTTTTGCCCCTTACCTCGGATTATGATCGGAAAAGTATTGACAGTTGCCGGCCTGGCAAGTTTTGAGATTTACGCAGCCATTCCTGCCGGATTCGCATTCGGACTTTCACCCTATACTATTTTCGTGGCTACTGTTGCCGGCGGACTTGCCGGTGTATTCGTCGCCGCATTTCTTGGTGACAGGATCAAAAGCTTTTTTTCAAGAAAACAAAAACCAAAGGAAGTAAAAGAGAAAAAAGGCCTGGGTCACCGGATCTGGGAAAAATATGGAATCATCGGGCTGGGATTTTTTGGCACTATGACGGTTGGCGCGCCTGCCAGCATTGCTGTTGGAGTTGGATTCAATGCTTCGCTTCGCAAACTCATTACCTGGTGCTGCATCGGTGTTATAACCCGTTGCCTCTTGTTTACCGTGATCGGTCATTACGGGTTAAAACTCTTCTAATTATTTCTCGATCCAGATGAGCGAATTACCTGTACCGTATTCATTCTGCTCCCATAATTTATTGGAAGGATCGAGCAGCCATTTTCCATCCACCACAAATTTATAACGCACCTTACCAGGATTCAGGTGCAGGCTAAAGACCCATTCATCGCCCTTTTTGATCATGGCCAGTCCATCAGGACTCCAGCCATTAAAATCACCCGCGAGGTAAACTTTTTGCGCCTGTTCATGACCTTTGAGCCTGAATGTATAATTGGGTGAGATCACGAGGTAGGAATTACCATCACGCACCTTAACCGGGTTTTCCGGATCGCTGATCCAGTTTTTGTCCACCTTGAATTTATATTCATGATTTCCCGGACCCAGCACATAAGAAAGCTTCCAGCCGGTTGGTGTTTTCACCATGGGGAGTTCAAAATCCCTCCAGCTATTGAATGAACCTACCAGGTAAACCTGGCCTGCATCTTTGTACCCGTCCAGCCTGAACACATAAGGATCTCCGATACTGATCATGGAATTGAAAGCGCCGTTGCCATCAGGCAAACGGTCCAGGTTTTTTTCATCAGCATACCATCTGCCATCTACAACAAATTTATAAGCATGGGTGCCGTTGGCGAGGTATAAAGGAAGTTCCCAGCCTGTATCTGTTCTTTTCATGGCAAGGTCCTTCGGTTTCCAGTTGTTGAAGCTTCCGGCAAGATAAACCTGCTTAGCCCCGGTATATCCTTCCAGCCTGAAAACCGTATTGTTAAAAAAGTAAACAGAATTCTGGTTGCCCTTACCGTCATTTTCCATAATCTGGTTATCACGGTCGGTCATCCAGTTGCCGTCTGCAATGAATTTATACCAGTATTTGCCGGGCCTGAGTACCACATCAGCGATCCAGCCACTGTCGGTTCGGGTCATGGCCAGCGCATCGGGCGACCAGTTATTGAAGCTGCCCGCCAGCATCACACGACCTGCCTTTTCATTTCCTTTGAGGAAGAAACGGACGGTGGAATCCTTTTGCAGGAATGCATATTTATTCCTGAAACGGTTATTACCAAAAACAACTGCATTGCTCACGGCAGGAAAGGCCGCT
>CAYWSQ010000285.1:0-4348 GCA_964460925.1 uncultured Flavisolibacter sp.
AAGAAAGGATTCAGTAGTGAGGATTGATCTTTGATTATCTACTTACCGTCTTCCATTCTTCCCGGCCTTGGTTTACGAATTAGATAATAGCCGTGGCTGGAAAAGGCTGTTGGCCATTGGCTATTGGCCATTGGCTTTAGTGTCTCAAAGAACAATGTGATTTTTTACCGCAGAGGTGAGAGGCTACTTGCAACTGACTGCTGGCCTTTGCGGTTTGAACTTTCGACTTTTGACTTTTGACTTTTGACTTATATCAGGTTAATCGCCACCACAAAAAGTATAAACTTATACACCCATTGAATAAAAAACGCCAATACAATGCAATAGAGCAAAGAATAAATAACTGCGTACCACCATTTGAAGCGGAAGAATTTTCGGGTGGCTATCAGCAGGTAAATAAAACAGCCGCCCAGGATCATCAGGCCGATCCTGCTTTCATTATTGAAAAAAGATTCCGCTCCCAGCTTTGAGCCCAGGATCACCAGCAGCGGCAAAACAAGGAAACCCCAGAGAATAAAGAAAGCGCTGATCTCGATGCTGAAAACAAAATGATCGAAGTATAAACGCCGTTTCCTGAAACCCATCAGCCAGGAAAACAGGCCCATGGCCGGTATCACCAGGAATAAAAGGAACTTGGAAGTCTTCTCTCCTTTCTGGTGAAATAGATCGGCAATAGCTTCCTGGCTAAGATTCTTTTTCTGCATCACCGCGAGCGTTTTTTTCATGGCCCATTCACCATACAGGTCATGCTGCACATGATACTGCAGCCGCATGTTCAATCCTTCGAACAATGGAAACAGCAGGTAGATGATCACCAGCATCAGGAAAAATGAAATAGGCTTGAAATATTTTTTTCTCAGCCCGTTGCAATAATCAAATGACAGTTTGCCGGGCCTCCTGATTACAGCGCCGAGGGTATTGAAAAAAGTTCCTTCAAAATGCGTGGTAAAATGAAAAGCATCTTCAAACAGGTGGGGTATGTACTTGTCTTCTTCCTTATGAACTTTTTCACCGCACTGGTTACAATACTTACCGGTGAAAACATTATTACAGTTCTTACACGTGTGCGAGGGGGCCTGCATGAAGGATGAAAATAAAGTATTTCGTTAAAAAGAAGATCAGGCAACAGGAGGCCTGTTCACAAAAGCCAGCACTTCTTCCAGTATGCTACGGTCGTTGCTCAGCCTGGGCACTTTGTGCTGGCCACCCAGCTTGCCCTTGCTACTCAACCAGGATTTGAAGGTTCCGCTTTGAAGCTTTTGAACCCTCGGCATGCCCAGAGCAATATTCTTATACCTTTTGGCTTCATAATCACTGTTGATATTCCTGAGCGATTCATCGAGGAGCTTTACGAATTGATCAAAATCGCCGGGCTCCTTATCAAACTCGATCAGCCATTCGTGGGCTCCATTACCATTGTCGGAAAAATAAACCGGCGCCGCGGTATAATCATTCACCACCGCTCCCGTTTGCCGGGAAGCATCCGCGATTGCCTTATCGGTATTATCAACGATCACTTCCTCGCCAAAAGCATTGATATAATGTTTCATCCTTCCCGAAACTTTTACGCGGAATGGCTTCAGGGAGGTGAACTGGATGGTGTCTCCAATAAGATAGCGCCAGAGTCCACCCTTGGTTGTGATCACCAGCGCATAGTTCTTCCCTGTTTCAACTTCATCCAGTTGAATGGTGCGCGGCTTTGGAGAATCAAATTCAGTTACCGGCATAAATTCATAGAACACACCATGGTCACACATGAGCAGCATGCCATCTTCATTCACATCATCCTGTGCTGCGAAAAATCCTTCAGAGGCATTGTACATCTCAAGGTAATTGATGGGCGCGCCTATCAGTTTTTCAAACTGCTGGCGATAGGGCACAAAACTTACACCCCCATGCATATAAAGTTCGAGGGAAGGCCAAACCTCCTTGATATTTTTTTTGCCGGTGATCTCCAGCACCCGCTTCAGCACAACAATCAGCCAGGTAGGCACACCGGCCATAGAAGTCACATTTTCGTGTATGGTAGCCTGGGCCAGCGCTTCAAGCTTCGTCTCCCATTCATCCATCAGCGCGATGGAAAGATCAGGTGTACGAAGCCAGTGAGCCCAGAATGGAGAGTTCTGCAACACCACGGCACTCAGGTCGCCATACTGCACTTCACCGTTCACACTGTTGATCTGGTGGCTGCCGCCGATTACCAGTCCCTTACCAGTGAGCAACTCGCTCTCGGGATGTGAAGCATAATAAAAGCTCAAAACATCCTTTGATGCCCGGTAGTGATTTTCTTTCAGACTTTCATCACTCACGGGAATGAACTTGCTCTTATCGCTGGTAGTACCGCTGCTTTTGGCAAACCAGCTCACTGGAGTATTCCAGAGCACATGTTCCTCTCCATGCATCATTCTTTCGATGTAAGGTTTGAGGCTATCATAATCCTGTACCGGGATCTTTTTTTTGTAATCCTGCAGCGACTGGATGGAGGAGAACTGGTTTTTACGGCCAAATTCGGTATGCTGTCCTGCCGCTATTAGGTCCTGCCATACGATGAATTGAGCCCTGATGGGATCATTCATCCATTGTTCAATGGACCAGATGCGCATGCGGGCAAAGGTTGATATGGCGGGGCTTAAGAGTTTCATGAGACAACTGGCAAGATAAAAAGAATGTCAGTTCAAAGTTCAGAGTTGAAAGTTCAAAGTCTGAAGTCATTAGAGAACGAGGACGCAAATTTAGTCGGTAGTTGGTAGTCGGTAGTCGGTAGACTGGTCCGCATTACAAAGAAGGAATCAGTAGTGAGGATTGATCTCTGATTATCTACTTACCGTCTTCCAGTCTTCCCGGCCTTGGTTTACGAATTAGATAATAGCCGGCAAGGCTGGAAAAGGCTGTTGGCCATTGGCTATTGGCTATTGGCTTTCCTCCATGTGCAGGTCATCGTACAGGTAATCCTTTCTTTTTAATTCGAAGTTGCGGCCGAGGTAGAGTTTTTTTACCTGTTCATCTGCGGCGAGTTCTTCTGCCGTCCCATGCTTAAAGATCTTTCCTTCGATAAGCAGGTAGGCACGGTCGCAGATAGACAGGGTTTCCGTTACATTATGATCGGTAATAAGGATACCGATATTCTTGAATTTCAGTTTGGCAACTATCGCCTGGATATCTTCCACCGCAATGGGGTCGATACCGGCAAAAGGTTCATCGAGCAAGATGAATTTGGGATCCACAGCCAGTGCCCGCGCAATCTCCGTTCTTCTTCTTTCTCCACCACTCAGCACATCCCCGTTGCTTTTTCTTACATGTTCCAGCCTGAATTCTTTCAGCAGGCTTTCCAGCCTTTGTTTCTGTTCTTTTTTTGAAAGCTTCGTCATCTCCAGTACAGCAGAAATATTATCCTCCACGCTCAGTTTCCTGAAAACAGAGGCTTCCTGTGGCAGGTAACCAATTCCCATCTGCGCTCTTTTGTACATGGGAAGCCCGGTAATATTGCGGTCATTCAGGAAAACTTCTCCCTCATCAGGACGAATCAGGCCTACCGTCATATAAAATGTGGTGGTCTTGCCGGCACCATTGGGACCCAGCAGGCCCACGATTTCTCCCTGTTTCACTTCTATGGACACATGATTCACAACAGTCCTGGCGCGGTATCGTTTAACAAGGTCCTTAGTATGAATGACTATGCTCAAATGAATCGTTTTGGTAAAAATAAAGCTAAACAGCGCGCAGCAATACTTTGGTGTTTGCTTTTGTATTTCGTTAACTCCATATTATGTTTGCAGCCGGATTAAACAAGCCACCAACCCCGGATGAAAGTAATTGATCATATAAATGGCGCCAACGGCTCCACTCCCGTATCGTTTGAGATCCTTCCCCCGCTGAAAGGTAAAGGCATCAATGCCCTGTGGGAACACCTGGACCCGCTGATGGAATTCAAACCTTCCTTCATCAATGTTACCTATCACCGCAGCGAAAGCATGTTCAAGAAAAAGCCTGATGGCACTTTTGACAAGGTGGAAGTGAGGAAACGCCCGGGAACAGTTGGAATCTGTGCTGCCATCATGAACCGTTACAAGGTAGATGCGGTGGCCCACCTGATCTGCGGTGGTTTCACCAGGCAGGAAACAGAAGATGCTCTTATTGACCTGAACTTTTTGGGTATCGACAATGTGCTGATCCTTAGAGGTGATGCGCCAAAGAATGAGAGCGCATTTGAACCGGAGCCCGGCGGGCACCGTTATGCCATTGAACTGATGCGCCAGGTGATCAACATGAATAATGGTATCTACATTGAAGAAGACCTGAAGAACGCGGTGAAGACTAATTTCTGCATTGGCGTGGCAGGCTACCCGGA
>CAYWSQ010000286.1:0-4311 GCA_964460925.1 uncultured Flavisolibacter sp.
TACGCTGGGGGGAGATTTGAGGCGCCAGGGTGTTAAAAGTTGGTAGTCGGTAGTCTATAGGTCAGTAGTTGCGAATTCAAAGTTGAAAGTTCAAAGTCGGTAGTCAGTAGTTGTGAGTTCAAAGTTGAAAGTTCAAAGTCGGAGGCCGTGGTGCATTCTGAACTTCAGGTTCATGACTTTGAACTTTTAACTTTCAACTTTGGACTTTGAACTTTGAACTTCACTTTTTGACTTATTAATAGTTGAAAATCATGAGTTTGTACTTCAAATCAGAAAGTTCAAAGTCGGCTACCGAAAGGTCTTTCCGACCTTCAGACTCCTGACTTTGAATTTTCAACTTTCAACTTTGAACTCTGCCTTTTGCCTTAAAGCACCGACTACCGGCTTTCTTTCACAAACACCCGGCTAAGGGCGGCGGGTCCACTGAGCTGCAGGCTGTACCATCCGGCCCGCAGCCAACCTACTGTCATGGTTTCAGTGTGTGCGCCGCCCCTGAGTTCCAGGTTCTTTTCCAGCACTACCCGCCCTGCCGCATCATAGACCATCAGTCTGTACCGGCCGGCCGGCAGCTTTCCCATCTGCATCACCAGTTCATCAGTAACCGGGTTAGGATAAAGGACAAGGTCTTTCAAGGCTGGTTTACTTGTGATCCTGAGTATCCTGCTATAGGTAACCTGGCCACTGCTCTCCACCGACCGCACCCGGTAATAAACGGGACCTGCTGCCAGTTGGAGATCGAGATGCTGGTAAAGGCTGATAGCTGACCCGTTATTCTCTGCTTTGAACTGCCTGATGGCAGTAAACCGGCTGCCATCCGCAGAACGCTCAAGAATATGGTGGTCAAGATTTTCTTCTAACCGGGTTTCAAAATTTACCAGTATGCCACCGTTTTGCTCCGTAGCCCTGAGGGTAGTGAACCTTACGGGCAGGGGACTGCCGGAAACCGGGTTCGCAATAAAACCAATATCGTCAAGGGCAAACTCGTCGCGGCTGCCGGTACCCGAAACATCCGAGCCGCTCCATCTTACATAAAACCAGGCTCCAGGGGCAATGGCCAGGCCCTCCAGAAGTATGGACTGTTTCTTCAATTCCCAGGTGGCAGATGGATTGGCCGCAGCCTCAGACTGGTACATTAAACTGCTTTCATCATGGTACACGATATCGTCAGCCGACCATGAAAAAGCCAGGGCACTGCTGCGGTCAGCATTGTTGAATACAAAAAGGGAATAGGCTACTGATAAAGTATGGATCATAACACCGGTCCGGTTTTGTATCCTCAGTGTCAGGTGTCCCGGCGCCCAGTCGCCCGTTCCGGGCTGAATGCCCAAAGCACGGTTACCGGGAACCGAGGGCTCAAACGCATATACGCCACCGGTAGAAGGATGGGAAAGGGTGAAGCCCCGTGCATAATCACCTGTGGTGCGGGTATCATTGAAGGCCAGGCTGCCGTCGGACCAGCCGCTCATGGACCAGGCGCCTGAATGCAATTGACCTGGCAGGGGTGTTGCTGAAAAACCCGTACCATTGAACTGGTCCACGCTTGCATGATCAGATGAATGGTCAAAATTCACCTGGAACAAAGTATTTGACTGGAGCACCTGCAATCCCAATGGAGCTGCATTGGTTTGCTGTTGTACTACGGAGGCTGTACCCATATAATTCACGGCTTCCGGCACGCCTGCATCATTATATTCGAACACCGCTATATGATACAGGGTATTTCCTGTGAGCCCGGTTATTTCAACAGAGGCGGCACTTCCTTTCATCACTGCAAACTCACCGGGAACCAAAGCCTGGCCGCTACCGAACTGGCTATTGGATAAGTAACCCGTACCATCTGCCGGCACGGCACTCACCGGGCTGCCGGCCCGCATCACCACTAACCTACCATTACCACTTCCCCCGCTGAACTGAAGGGTAAGACTGTTTGACGTTACATTGCTGATAGTAACGGAAGGTGCTGTAAGCGGCTCCGGTGCCAGTACAAGACCATTAAGATTGATCGACTGTGTCAGCGCCCCCATACTGCTATGGGTAAGCATCCCGCCTGCAGGTCCCGCGAGATCGGAACGAAGTCTTACATAAACCGGTGTGGATGAAATATTGCCTGAGACCTGTGCAATGTTTAACGTTGAAGCATAACCGCTGTTGCTTGCCAGTGAAACCTCGTAACCTGCGGGGGCCTGCACAACAAGATCGGAACTGAGCTGGCCCGCACTAACCTGGTACACCTGTTCAGCAGATGGTTGCCCCGTCACTGAAATGAAAGATGACAGTGAGCCGCTGATGCTGACCATGGGACCATTGCCTGTTGGGGTGACCGTACCCGTAAATTCAAAATCATTGATGCTGAATGTGCCGGCGGTACTGCTGCCTCCATATCCGTAAAGTCGGAAGCTGATGGAAGCAGTAATGTTTTGAAAGGAAGCAGCGGATAAACTAATGGTTGCCCCGCCCTGCAGCGGTGTGCCGATATCATTCAAAAATCCATCAAGGCCTGAGCGGAAACTGAACTGCACCGGGCCTGAAGCCGATGCCTGCGCTGTATAAGAAAAGGATTGCAGGTTCAACTGGTAGCCGGGCAGGGGCTGAAGTGTAAATTCAAAATAATCCTGATCATCAGGCTGGGCTCCAATGGTCCAGCCACTGGCGTTGTAACGGTTGTTGGCATTGGACCCATTCACCCCGATGCCACGGCCAATTCCGGAGACAATGAGGTTTGGATCATGGGCCTGGCCATCGGTATATGGGTTGAAGGTATTGGGATTGGTGCCGGTAATGCTATTGGAAAATACAGGCTGGCCCTGTGCATGCAGTATGATCAGGATCCAGGCGCAGAGAATGAGTATTTTTTTCATGTCAGAACTTTGAAAATGGTCTCAGTGGTTCAATCAATTCTGATCGAAGCTAAAAGACAGGATCTCCAAAGCCCCGGGAAAAAAACAGTAAAATGCCGGTATTTTTCCCCTCGGAAGAATGTTTACCGTGACCGGTTGTTAATATAAAGCTCTTTCACCAGCACAATCGAGATCACCATTAATGGCGTGGCCAGCACCAGTCCCCAGGCACCGGTGAGCGGCGCAATCAGCAATTGGGCGATGATGATGAGCGCGGGTGGAATGCTTACCAGTTTTTGTTGCACCATCGGCGTGATGAAATTGCTTTCAATTACCTGGATGAGAATATATAGGCCGGCTACCAGCAGGGCTGTGGATGGGCCATCCATAAAACCAATCAGCACAGCAGGGATCATGGCAATGATGGGTCCGAAATTGGGAATAAAATTGAGCAGACCTGCGATCACCGCAAGGGCCAGCCACATAGGCATGCCAATGGCAAGGAGACCTGCAGCCGTCAGGATCATCACTACCAGCATGGCAAACAGTTGACCCTTCAGCCATTTTTTTAGATTGGCTGCGATCTTGTTCAGCACATCATCAGTTTTTTTCTGTTTGGATGGCGGTGCCAGCATTACGATGCCTTTGGTGTATAGTTTAGGTGAAACTGTGAAGAAGATGCCGATGAAAAGGATCACGTAAATATCACCCAGCACACCAAAAGTTGATTTAAAAAGATTGCCTGCCATCACCTCGGCATCCTTCTGTGCCTGCGGCGAAGAAAGTTTATCAACAAGCTTTTTACCCAGCGAGGTTTCATTCAGCCGGGTCCTGGCATTGTCGATGGTAGTGGGCAGGGTTTCAGTTAATGAATTGATCTGCGCCTGCAGTTTGGCTCCTATCATCCAAAAGATAAACAACAATAACAGGATGCTTCCCGCTATTGATATGGCCATACATGCGCCCTGCTTTAATTTGGAATTCCGGCAGATCAGGTCTGCAAGTCCACGGAAATATACTGCTATCAGAGCACCGGCCAGTATCAGCAGCAGCACGTTGAAGGTAGCCCTGAGAAGAAAGATCATGATGGCTATGAAGGCAATGATGCCTCCGGCGATCCAGACCTTCTGAGGAAAACTGTAATCAGATTTTGAGACGGCCATGTGAGAGCGTATTAGTTTGCGCTATCTCATCAACAATTCTGCCAGCACCTAATTCTGGATGGAGGCCATGGTCCTTAAAATACCCGAAGCCCATGAATACACGTTGTTTCTCATCACCATCCTGCGCATCTGTTTCATCTTCTGCTGCTGCAGGTCCAGGGGCATTTCCAATGCCTGTTTAATGGCATCTGCTGATCCTTCAATATCATAAGGATTGATGATCATGGCGCCCTGTAATTCCTGCGAGGCGCCGGCAAACTGGCTCAGGATAAGTGTGCCATCGTTATGATCGCGGGATGCTATGTATTCTT
>CAYWSQ010000287.1:0-4294 GCA_964460925.1 uncultured Flavisolibacter sp.
CGCAGTGAACGAAAATGAAGTTGAAATACTGGAAAGATTTTCGCAGGGATATTTCACGGCGGAATACTGGGGTGATACCCTGGTGATGAATGACCTCCGCTTCGGAAAGATCATAGGATGGCAGGAACCGCATGAGAAATTTGTCTTTCATTATTATTTACTCCCCGATTCAGCATCCAACAAACTGGTAGTACAAAGAGGAAGGCTGGCCAAGTGGAATTCGCAAACCCTGCCTGAACTCGCCAGGAAAATTGTGGTGAGGTGACAGGCATCACTGTTCTGATTGACAGCCCTCATCCACTATGACAGGAATAACCGATAATTTACAATTCAAATCAATCAACATGATCACAATTGCAAGTGCTGGTTCGCATCATGACTGGAGGCAATTTGTTATTTGGCTGGTTACCCTGGCAGTTGCTGCCATATCCATGGATCTCATCATAAAGGCGGGTAACCGCCGCCCTCACAAGCTAGGAAGAGTTTCTAAAATTCGGGATGATAAATATTAGCATGGTAAGGGGCTAAGGCTGACAGTGGGCAGAGTTACGTTCCTGTTCACAATTCTGAGTAAACGTCCGCCTGCTTTCAGCTCAAGATCACCAGATCTTCTTATATTCTTCATCTGTAATTTTTTGGAAGCTCATTCCTGAACTCACATCCCTTGCAGAAAGATTCAGATTGCTGACTTTTTTTCCATTCTCCTCGCGAATTTCGAGAGGAAACATTTCATCAGCAGTAATCCTGATCTGTTTTACTGAAGTCAGTTCACCACCATCAGGTGCCTTGAT
Organism: uncultured Flavisolibacter sp.; assembly: GCA_964460925.1. Taxonomy (GTDB): domain Bacteria; phylum Bacteroidota; class Bacteroidia; order Chitinophagales; family Chitinophagaceae; genus Flavisolibacter. Next base: position 792 of record CAYWSQ010000287.1, read on the forward strand.
AAAATTGCTATTGTATTCATGTTTGGAAAAAGGCTTCAGGAGGTAAACCTTCCCATTAATAACCTTCCATATACCTTTTTCAGTTACTTCGGGGTTTTTGCCATACCGGAGATGGTAATTCCATTCATACATTCCATTCGGATGAAAGCGTAAAAAACTAAGATGGTGTGTTGATTTATTGTTGCTTCGGTCAAGGAAAGGGATCTTGCAGAACCACAATCCTACCAGAGAGGGATCAAGTTCACCCTGTGAGACCAGCCGGTTTTGAATGGAATCGTACTGGCGTTTCACCTCGAGAACGATCTGCCCGCGTGAGAGTGGAACCGGGGCCGAAGGAGTTACTTCCTTTGCCTGCTTCACCGGTGCAGGTTTATTATAAATTTTATTGAGGCTGTCAATATAGTATTCAGTTTTATTCTCACCATACACATTGCCCACATTTCTCACATAGTAATTATCGTACACTTCCAGCCGCTTCCCGCCATAATAGAATCTATCCGAATAAACAGTGCCATATTGGTTGATGATTTTGAGCGTAGCCTCCTCGCCATCAGCAAAATCACTGCCGCGCTGTGCTATCTGCCTTACAATAATGACATCTTTATGCAACTTACCCTGGATAACCAATTCTGCATGTTTGGATAAGATATATCTCCGGTACACCCGTCCGTCAATATTCCTGGCGTCTTCCATCCAAACAACACCTGGCTTTTCATTTTCCTTCAACAGGATCCTGGTGAAATTATAAGTATAATATTCATCATGGGAGGTATGATATATCGTAACTGAAAATTTCCTGGTAAGGATACCATTTTCGCAATTGTAATAATTGATGGATTCATCATCATTACGGATGCCTTTATACACTTTACCACCATAAGACCTTGTCAGATCATAATTGCAGAGCGGCATATAATTACAGCCGCAATTGCCTTTATTAGCGGTTGCGTTTTGGGCCGATACTTTGACAAATGGAAAAAGCATGACTGATAAAATGATAAGCCGTTGGATCATCGTGATTAGTTTATGGTTGAATAAATAATGACCGGAATTATACAGTTTTCATAACCCGGGCAGGGACAAAGAGTAACCAGAAAATTTTATTTACGCTACTGTCAAAAGAATGAAATAAATAAAATGAACCGATCAATCACCCAGGTCGTCACAACAGCTTCATTCGAACACTCATGACAGTTGATGTTTGGTTCTTAAATTTAATTCATCCAGGTATATAATAACTAAGCGTTGTATTAGATTTTCGAGAATTTATAAAGGACGAACAACCATTTTTCTAAAGGGTTTCATAAAAGATGTTTATTGAAAATCAACTATTTACAACTAACCAATGACGTTAGCCAGGCAAAAAGCCCGGGTTGGTAAAACAGCCGGGCCTGGTCAATTGATTTCCCTGGCTGGATTTGAGTATGTACAGGGGAGCATGGCTTTAGGCAACTTTGCTCTTTAATCATTGAACCGTGATGACCAGGTAGATGATGACAAGTACAGCTAAGCCCGCGGAGACGAGGAAAGTAACATCAGCACCAAAATAAAACCATATCAGTCCTGCACCAGAACTGGCTATCATGGCGCAGATACTCTGGAAGCCGGCATAGGTTCCAATAGCTGTTGCCGTATCCTTTTGATCAGTTATATTGCTGATCCAGGCTTTCGAGATCCCCTCGGTAGCCGCCGCATAAATACCATAGAGAAAAAACAAAACAAGGAATGAATACAGGTTATCGCTGAATGCCATTCCTGAATAGACCAGCACAAAAACCAACAGCCCTGCAATGAACATTTTTTTTAGTCCGATCCTGTCCGCCAGCACTCCAAGCGGCAGGGCGAACAAGGCAAAAACCAGGTTGTAGAAAATATATATACTGATTATGGACACATCATCCAGCCCGGATTGTTTTGCTTTCAATAATAAAAAAACGTCAGAACTATTGATAAGTGCAAAAGCCAGCAGTCCAATCACCAGCCTGCGGTAAGGTACAGGGCTTTCCTTCCAGTACCGCAGGAAAGAAAATAAACGGACCGGGACATTTGAACTGCGACTGACCTTTTTCTTTTCTTTTACCAGGAATGTTGCTGCCACTGCTAGCAGTCCCGGAATAAAAGCAAGGAGAAACAGCGTGCTATATTGTCCCGGGAAAAATTGCAGATACAACAGTGCAATCGCGGGACCCGCCACGGCGCCCAGGGTATCCATTGAACGGTGAAAACCAAATATCCTTCCCTTTGTTTTGGGAGAGGCTTCATCTGAAAGCAGGGCATCCCTTGCTCCTGTTCGAATGCCTTTCCCGAAACGGTCTGTAGTTCGCGCCAGGAAGATCCAAACTGGATGGATGAATGCTGCCATCATGGGTTTTGAAATAGCGCTCAATGTATATCCCAACTGCACAAAAGGAAGACGCTTTCCGGAGACATCGGAGAGTTTTCCAAAATAACCCTTGCTTAATCCTGCTGTGGCCTCAGCAAGGCCCTCAAGTAGGCCAATCAAAACAATGGAAAATCCAATGGAGCCCAGGAACAGGGGCATAACCGGGTACAGCATCTCGCTTGCCATATCGGTTAGCAAACTAACAATTGATAATACCCAGATGGTCCGTGAAATTTTTCTCAATGCAAATATTTGCAGGTTGATGAAGATGCGCCTGATCCAAAATTACTCCATCATCTACTCAAAAAATAACAACAGAATCGCAACGAATACCAAGGATTTACTTTCGAACAACAGTTGTTTATCACCTCAATCTTCCCAGGATCCTGCCAATCATTAAAAAAACAACAGGAGCAATCACAGCATAACCTATGATCCCGATATTTCTCCACTGCATATTGCCGGTAAACACACCTGCCAGTCCCGCAAGACTTAAAGCCCCGCTGATGACCATAAATCTCCTGGTGATATTTTCAATTGATCCACCCCTGAATACCCTTGAGGCCAGCAGGAAGGATAGGGCAAAGAACCAGTCCCAGGCCAGGATATCAAGCGCATAGGCTACAGAAAACCATTGAAAGGAAAAAAAGTGAGTGAAGCCGCTGATGTTTTCTTTTCCCCCACTTAAGTTTTCGCTCAGCACAACAAAATGTACAGTGGTAGTGAGTGCTGCTGCCATGCACATCATCATAAGAGCAGAAAGACTGTATATCCTGTAAACCGGGGAAGCATAATAATGAACAGCTACCATGCTCACTGCCATGAGTGGAGCAATCAGGATTATCAATAATTCCATGATCGTGAAATAAGGATCCGGAATCATTTCAACCGGGCTGTCAAGAGCTAAAAATCCAAGTACAGTAACGATAGCATAGATTAGTCCAAGCACAAAAACGGCCCGGCAGGTAAACTGGCCCACCACGGGAAATTTGGACCCGAATTGATCATGGTACATGAGTCTATTACTGTTTATATAAAACTAGGCAGATACTGTCAACAGCAATATGACCTACAGAAGGAATATCTGATTCTTCTCCGGAAAAATGCGGGTGTTGCAAAA
>CAYWSQ010000288.1:0-4266 GCA_964460925.1 uncultured Flavisolibacter sp.
TATGGCTAAAGAATCAGTAAAGGCCAGGCAACGCAAAAGGGAGAAAATGGTAGCTCAGTATGCTGAGAAAAGAGAAGCACTGAAAGCTGCCGGTGACTGGGCTGCATTGGATGCATTACCCAGGAACTCTTCAAAGGTTCGTTTGAAGAACCGTTGCCAGATGACCGGACGCCCAAGAGGTTATACCCGTTATTTCGGAGTATCCCGCGTGGCGCTTCGCGACATGGCTTTGAATGGGAAAATTCCAGGCTTGAAAAAAGCAAGCTGGTAAGCCAATAGCCAATGGCCAATGGCCAATAGCTTAGGCAATCAAACATTAAATAATCAAACATCCAATTGTCCCGACGTGTCGGGATGTAGGAGGAACAAAATATGGTAACAGATCCTATTGCAGATTTTTTGACAAGAATTCGTAATGCGCAAATGGCAGGTCACAGGATTGTTGAGATCCCTGCGTCCAACCTGAAAAAGCGTATGACAGAAATCCTGTACAACCAGGGTTATATCCTCAAATACAAATTCGAGGACGACAACAAACAAGGTCTGATCAAGATCGCCCTGAAATATGATGCACAAACCAAGCAGCCTGCCATCCATTCACTGGAAAGGGTAAGCCGCCCGGGTCTGCGTCACTACGCCAAGCCCGGTGAATTCCGCCGTGTGAAAAATGGTCTCGGTGTAGCCATCATCTCCACTTCAAGAGGAGTGCTTACCGATAAGGAAGCAAAAGCCCAGAATGTTGGCGGTGAAGTACTTTGTTACATCTATTAAGAAGCTGCGAGCTACTAGCTGCGAGCTTCGAGATCCGATACATTAAGCCGGACCTATAGCAGGCTGACCGGTCGGAAAATTTGAATCGATAAACTTTAAAAGAAAAAAATTATGTCTCGTATAGGTAAAGCGCCCATCACAGTTCCTTCAGGTGTTACCGTATCAGTGGGTAAGGACAACGTGGTAACTGTAAAAGGCCCAAAAGGTGAACTGAAACAACCCATCGACCGCGATATCACCGTGGAAGTGAAAGATGGCACTATTAATATTACCCGTCCCACTGACCAGATCCGTCACCGTGCACTGCATGGTTTGTCGAGGGCTCTTGTAGCTAACCTGGTAAAAGGTGTTACCGAAGGCTATACCAAAAAAATGGAACTGATTGGTGTGGGTTTTAAGGCTGCCAACACAGGAAATATCCTTGACCTGGCCCTTGGTTATTCTCACAACATCATTTTCGAAGTTCCAAAAGAACTGAAAGTGGCTACCGAGCAGTTAAAAGGACAAAATCCTACTATTACCCTGGAAGGAACTGACCGCCAGTTGCTGGGACAGGTAGCAGCCAAGATCCGCAGCATGCGCAAGCCTGAGCCATACAAAGGAAAAGGTGTGCGCTATTCCGGTGAAGTAGTTCGTAAGAAAGCTGGTAAAGCAGCCGGTAAATAAACAGTGAAAAGGACCAGTCCTTTCACAGAATCAATTTTCAAATTCTCCACGGCAGCATCGTGGGACTAAATAAAATAAAATGAGAACAGCTCAAAAATTAACAAGGAGACAGAACATCCGCTACCGTATCCGCACTAAAATAAAGGGTACGGCGCAGAAACCCCGTCTTTCTGTATTCCGCAGCAATAAGGACATCTATGTGCAACTGATCGATGATGATAATGCAGTAACACTTGCTGCAGCATCTTCAAGAGACAAGGACATCGCTGCACAAGCCGGACCCAAAACTGAAAAAAGCAAACTGGTAGGACAGGCCATTGCCCGTAAGGCAAAAGAGCTGGGTCTTGAAGGTGTGGTGTTTGACAGGGGTGGTAATCTTTACCATGGCCGTATCAAGCAGGTGGCTGAGGGAGCGAGAGAGGGCGGACTGATTTTCTAAACAGCTACAAGCTTCAAGCTGCAAGCTTCAAGACCTTTGTTCATAAAGTCTTGTGTTTGGCAGGAAGATGTCAGCTCAATATCAAACTTAATTTTTAAGTATATAAAAATGGCAAAAGCAATTTTAAACAGAGTTAAAGCAGGCGATCTCGAGTTAAAAGAGAAAGTAGTTGCTATCAATCGTGTGGTAAAAACTACTAAAGGTGGTCGTACGTTCAGCTTCTCTGCATTGGTGGTTGTTGGTAACGAACAGGGTGTTGTTGGTCACGGTCTTGGTAAGGCTAAGGAAGTTCAGGAAGCCATCACCAAGGGCATCGAAGATGCCAAGAAAAACCTGATCAAGGTTCCTGTAATGCACGGCACCATTCCGCACGACCAGCTTGCGAAAGTTGGAGCAGCCAAAGTTCTGATCAAACCTGCCGCTCACGGTACTGGTGTGATCGCCGGAGGTTCCATGCGTGCTGTTCTGGAAAGCGCCGGTGTTACTGACGTTCTCGCCAAATCACTCGGATCAGCCAATCCTCACAACGTGGTTAAAGCCACCTTCGAGGCCCTGGCCCTCCTGCGTGAACCGATCTCTGTTTCCAAAACAAGAAGGATCGCTTTGAAGAAAGTATTTAATGGATAATTTTTGAAGACCGTGCAGGCAGATATGCCAGCAAAGGAAATCAAACCATAAACGAATTATACAATGAAAAAGATAAAGATCACTTTAGTTAAGAGCCCGATCGACAGGCCTGAGCGTCAGAAACTCACCCTGCAGGCACTGGGTCTGAACAAAATGAATGCTTCCAGGGAAGTGGAAGCCACTCCCCAGATCCTGGGTATGGTCCGCAAGGTGGAGCATATGGTTAGTGTTGAGGAAGTAGCGTAAACAAGTCAAAAGTCAAAAGTTAAAAGTCAAAAGTTCAAAGTCAGCAAGTCTCACATTTTGAATTTTGATTTTTGAATTATTAATAATGCGAGGGGAGAAAAACCCCGTAAGTAAAAATCAATACAATGCAACTACACAATTTACGTCCTGCAAAAGGCGCCGTTCACAAAGAAAAAAGATTAGGTCGTGGTGAAGCTTCCGGTAAAGGTGGCACTTCCACAAAAGGTAACAAAGGTGGCCAGAGCCGTGCCGGTTACAAAAGGAAAAGAGCACACGAAGGTGGCCAGATGCCGATCCAGCGCCGCGTTCCAAAGCGTGGTTTTAAAAATCCAAACAGGATAGAGTATAAAGTATTTAACCTTGGCCAGATTGACCAGTTGGTTGAGAAATATGGTATCAGTGATTTCAACCTGGAAAATCTTTACACCAATGGGTTGATCAACCAGACTGACAGGATCAAGATCTTAGGAAACGGAGAATTGAAAGCCAAACTCACCTTCAAAGTAAACGCCATCAGCGAGAAAGCTAAGCAGGCGATCGAAACGGCCGGTGGTACAGTTGAAATAGTGAAGTAATTTTCAGTAAATTGCAAGGTCTCGCCGAGGCGAGATTCTTTTTTTCTTTAAGGACCGAAAACATTTCATTTTTCCGTGAAAAAATTCATTCAAACATTAAAAAATATCTGGAGCATCGAGGAATTGCGCAGCAAGATCCTTTTCACTTTGCTCCTGATTTTCATTTACAGGGTTGGTACGCATATCGTGTTGCCTGGTATTGATCCGGAAGGTATTTCCGAATCCATGGCCAACTCCAACAATGGTATCCTCGGACTGATCGATACTTTCGCGGGTGGTGCCTTTTCACAGGCTTCCATTTTCGCCCTGGGTATCATGCCTTATATCTCCGCTTCTATCTTCATGCAACTGGCCACCGTACTGGTGCCACAGTTCCAGAAAATGCAGAAGGAAGGAGAGAGCGGCCGCAAAAAGATCAACCAGTGGACCCGTTATCTTACCATCGCGGTTACCATTGTGCAGGCTTCCGCTTACGTTACTTACCTTGAGCAAATCACCAGGGACAGCGGCGGTATCGCGGAATCTTACAGTTCCTATTTCTGGCTCTCTACTGTTTTACTCCTCACTGCCGGCACCATGTTCGTAATGTGGCTGGGTGAGAAGATCACAGATAAAGGTTTAGGTAATGGTACTTCTCTCATCATCATGATCGGTATCCTTGCCCGCCTTCCACAATCCTTTGTACAGGAATTGGTGGTGAAGTCGAATCCAGCAGGACAGATCCTGATCTTCATCCTGGAGATCGTGGTTCTCATTGCCATCATCATGGGTTGCGTATTGCTGGTACAGGGTGTGAGAAAGATCCCGGTCAATTATGCCAAGCAGATTGTAGGCAACCGCCAGTTTGGTGGTGCACGCCAGTTCCTTCCCATCAAAGTGAACAGTTCCGGTGTAATGCCTATCATCTTTGCTCAGGCTATAATGTTTTTACCTACTTTAGTT
>CAYWSQ010000289.1:0-4201 GCA_964460925.1 uncultured Flavisolibacter sp.
TGGATCAGCAGGGCTCCTTCACTCAAACGAAAGCAGATCCTCATTGCCAAAGTGCAGGACGAAGCAGGTCATGGATTGTATTTATACAGCGCAGCGGAAACGCTGGGCATCAGTCGTGATGAAATGATCGAACAACTGCACAGCGGTAAGGCCAAATACTCTTCCATTTTTAATTATCCAACCATTACCTGGGCTGACATGGGAACGATCGGCTGGCTGGTGGATGGCGCCGCCATCATGAACCAGGTGCCATTGTGCCGCACTTCCTATGGACCATACAGCCGTGCGATGATCCGGGTTTGCAAGGAAGAAAGTTTTCACCAGCGCCAGGGTTTTGAAGCGCTCCTTGTTCTGAGCAAAGGAACAGCAGAACAAAAAGCCATGGTGCAGGATGCCATCGACCGCTGGTGGTGGCCCAGCCTGATGATGTTTGGTCCGCATGACGCTGAAAGCACTAACACGGAATCCAGCATGAAATGGAAGATCAAAAGATTCAGCAATGATGAACTGCGCCAGCGTTTTGTGGACATGTGCGCTGAACAGGTAAAACTGTTGGGCATGACTCTTCCTGATCCTGAATTAAAATGGAACGAAGAAAGAGGTCATTATGATTTCGGGAAGATCAACTGGGAAGAATTCTGGAACGTGGTAAGTGGCAATGGTCCCTGCAATAAGCAAAGACTGGACGCCCGCCGCAAAGCCTGGGAAGATGGCGCCTGGGTACGTGATGCGGCGAAAGCACATGCGGAAAAAAGAATAACGCGGAAACGTGTTGCCTGATCAAATGAATTTTTGATTTCAGACGTAGGGACATGCCGTTGGCAAGTCCCTACGGTAGGCAGCTTTCACGTCTCACGATTCACGACTCACGATTCACGACTACCAACTACCGACTCATTTGTTAACTCTCAACCCACCCCCTTTGATTCCCCCAACTCTTCCTTAATTTGCAGTTGATAAATTTGCCTGCTATGTCCTTTTATTTTTCAAGAAATTTTTATGGCGATTACGGTGACAAGGAAAATGTTTCCGGCTCCGCCTCATCCTCCGGCAAATCTGCCGCCAACGAATGGCCGCTCTGGGAGGTTTTCATCCGCAGTAAACAGGGCCTCGATCATAAACATGTGGGATCCCTTCATGCTGCTGACGCGCAGATGGCCATCGAAAATGCACGCGACGTTTATACCCGCCGCCTCGAAGGGGTGAGCATCTGGGTAGTGGAAAGCAAATTCATCCATGCTTCCAATCCTGATGAAGCGGAAAGTTTTTATGAACCTGCGCAGGATAAGGTGTACCGCCACCCTACTTTTTACGATCTGCCCGACGAGATCAAACATATGTGAGCAGAGTTAGAACCCCATCTAGACCATGAACACCGATCTTTTTTTATATCATCTACATCTTGCCGATAACGCCCTTGTTCTTGGCCAGCGTAATGCCGAATGGACCGGCCACGGACCTGTACTGGAACAGGACATTGCCATCACCAATATTTCCCTGGACCTGATTGGCCAGGCGCGCAATTTCTACCAGCAGGCCGCGCAACTGTACAACGGTTTCAGTGATGCTGATAAAAATAAAGTAGATACTTTCATCCCGCGTTTATGGAAAACTTTCAACCGTGAACTGCAGGAAGATGACCTGGCCTACCTCCGCGATGAACACCAGTTCCTCAACCTGCTCATCTGCGAATTACCAAGAGGTGACTGGGCTCAATCCATACTCAGGCAATTTTTCTTCAGCGCTTACCAGTTTTTTCTTTACGATACATTGCAACAAAGTACCGATAGTTCACTGTCTGCCATTGCTGAAAAATCACTGAAGGAAACCACCTATCACCTGCGCTGGAGCGGTGAATGGGTGATCCGGCTTGGAGATGGTACAGAAGAGAGCAGGCAACGCCTATTGCAGGCGCTTTCCGACCAGTGGATGTTTACAGGGGAAATGTTCAATGCCGCCCCTTTTGAATTAGCGGTGATGAATGGTCTTGATAAAAACCTGTCTTCAATTCATGAATCATGGAATCAAAAAATTGAAGCCGCATTCAGTGAAGCCTGTTTGGACATTCCTTCTTCCAGGTGGATGCAGTCAGGAGGCAAGGAAGGCAAACATACCGAGTATATGGGCTACCTTCTTTCAGAAATGCAAACCTTGCAAAGGGCTTATCCCAATGCTACCTGGTAATTCAAAATGTTGAACCCAAGTTTGAACGATATCAGTGAATGGAAGGAAAGTGAAAGAAAAAAGATCTTTCAGATCCTGGAGGAAGTAAAGGATCCTGAAGTGCCCGTTCTTTCTATTCTCGATTTGGGTATTGTTCGCGAGGTGGAGGTAAACAGCCAGCAGGATGTGCCCTTCATCAACATCACCATTACTCCAACATATTCAGGATGCCCGGCCATGGATGTGATCTCTATGGATATCCGGCTCAAGCTGATTGAAAAAGGATACCGCCAGATCAATATCAGGCAACAACTTTCCCCGGCATGGACAACGGACTGGATGAGCGAATCCGGCAAAGAAAAATTAAAAGCCTACGGCATTGCTCCTCCCAATCCCAAACAACAGTTCTGCACCGATGAAATGTTCAGGGAAGAAGCAGTGGCGTGTCCGCGTTGCGGCTCTTATCATACCACGCTGATCAGCCAGTTCGGGTCTACCGCCTGTAAAGCCATGTACCGCTGCGAAGACTGCAGGGAAGCCTTCGATTATTTCAAATGCCATTAAGGTGCATCATTTTATATTTGTTTATGGATTTGATCAAAAAACTGGATGCATTGTCAAAACAGGTGCAGGACAGTTTTGGTTCATTAACAGCCGAACAGCTTAACTGGAAACCCGAACCAGGTAATTGGAGCATTGGCCAGTGCCTTGATCATATTGTGGTTTCCAATAAAACTTATTATCCCACGTTCGACAGGGTTTTGGATGGTACATACCAGTTATCCTTCCTTCAAAAATTCAACCCTTTCAAAAGATCTTTTGGTGCCATGATGATCAAATCACTCGGACCAGGATCACCAAAAAAATTCACGGCACCTAAAATATTTGAACCTTCATCCAGTGAAGTAAGACCGGATATTGTTTCAGTATTTGTTGAAGCGCAAAACGCGCTCAAGGAATATTTTCAAAGATTAAGCCTGGCGGATAGCAGCAACAAGGTGATCGCATCGCCGGTCTCGGGTCTTATCACATACACACTAGACGACGCCATGCAGATCATCGCCGTACACGGGCAGCGGCATGTGAACCAGGCGCTCCAGGTTTTTCATTTACCAAATTTTCCCATCACATGAATCCTGTTTTATTCGAAATCAAAGACGGTATTGGTTTCATAACACTAAACCGTCCTGACAAATACAATGCTTTCAACCGCGCCATGGCCCTGCAGATGCAGGAACATCTGCAGGCCTGCGCCGGTAAGGAAGTTCGCTGTGTTTATATCACAGGAGCAGGCAAGGCATTCAGCTCCGGGCAGGACCTGGAAGAAGTGGTTGATCCTAACGGGCCTAAAATTGAAACCATATTGGGTGAACATTACAATCCCATCATCAGGCTGATCCGCAAACTGGAAAAACCTGTTGTTGCCGCTGTGAATGGCGTGGCCGCAGGCGCGGGAGCCAATATCGCTTTTGCATGCGATGTGGTGGTAGCCAGCAATACCGCCTCCTTCATCCAGGCATTTTCAAAGATTGGACTGGTGCCCGATAGTGGCGGCACCTATATACTACCCAGGCTGATCGGCTGGCAGAAAGCCAGCGCTCTCATGATGCTGGGAGAAAAAGTATGGGCCGAAGAAGCAGAAAGAATGGGAATGGTATTCCGGGTATTTGAAGAAGCGCAGTTCCAGGCCGAATCAGTTAAGATCGCGGCAACACTTGCTGCCATGCCTACAAAAGGACTGGCACTGACCAAACAACTGCTCAACACATCCATGATCAACAACTACGAAGAGCAGTTGCACGATGAAGAGATCTACCAGCAGCGCGCCGGTAAAACAGCCGATTATAAAGAAGGTGTTGAAGCCTTTCTTCAGAAACGCAAACCTGAATTCAGGGGAGAGTAATTAAAATTTAAATGAACGGAAATGAAAAATGATGGGCTGGCCAATGATGTGGTAAACCATATGATGAAGCATGACCTGTTCAGCCAGTGGCTGGGCATTGAGGTCATTGAAATAAAATAAGGTTACAGCCGCATC
>CAYWSQ010000290.1:0-4164 GCA_964460925.1 uncultured Flavisolibacter sp.
GAAGCTTTAGCGGAGGCGCAAGCTATAGCGGAGGCGCAAGCTTTAGCGTAGGATGGTTCTTAGTGTTTAATTAACCGCTAAGGACGCGGAGAACGCAAAGGAAGACGCAAAGAATAAAATCATCTTAATTACATCATCTTATAAAAATGTGGTTTCCCGCTTATGATCTTTGGAACCAGTAACCACAGCCTCCCCACGTTTTTCGCAAAAGCAGCAGCTTTGGGCCAGGTTTTAAACGGATGGCGGCCACGAATTAAATGGTCTAAAAAACCAGCAATAAAAAAGATCGGGATCGTGAAACTGTAATTCAATAACAGGAATAAATACCATGAAACACCATACTGTTTCCTAACCCTGAGGTGATTGGATACCATCAGTTGCAGCCCTTTCTTATCATAGAGATTATAATAGCCGGATTCTTTGGTTCCTGTTTCCTTGTCAATCGTAGCCCCTTCCAGGTGGATGATATGCAGGTCGCCGTAGATGCACAGGCTACCGACCTGTTTCAGTCTGCTGCACCACTCCACTTCTTCCGCATAAAGAAAAAAATCCTCATCCATCAAACCTGCCATTTCCACGGCTTCTTTTTTTACCATTAAAAAAGCACCGCTGATCCAGTCCACTTCCTGCTCGGCCGCCGCAACAGGCACATTGGGAACTTTTGTATTAAAGCGGTAACCCAGCCACCTTAGAAAATCACCCCAGTAAGGAAGGGGTAACAAATGATTCAGTCCGCCCTTCATAAAATAACTGCCGGAGATTTGCGGTGATTTTTGCCGGTCGAGGATCTGCACACCGGCAGCAACATGGCCTGATGACATCAGCCTTTGATAACATTGGGTGATACTGTCGTCAATGGCGAGTGTATCTGGATTCAGCAATAAAAAAGCATCACCGTTCGCTTCCTTCATCGCCGCATTATTGGCGCGGGCGAAGCCGGCATTATATTCCATCTGGATCCAGTGGAGTTGGGGAAAGGTAAACTTTAGTACCTGGCGCTCATCTTCACCGGAAGCATTGTCCACAACAATCACCTCAACAGGAAGCCCGGGATTGAACAGTTGTACCGAATGCAGGGCATCCAGTATCAAAGAAGTGGACTTGTAATTGACGATGATGATGGAAAGCATGGCTCAATGACGCTTCTTGAAAACTTCTTCAAATTAATTCCTTTATTTGCATGCTCACAAATAATACTATGTTCACGGGTTTTTTACAAAAGCAATTACAGAAAGCAGGTTTCGAAATCAGCAGGATCAACAAGCCTAAAAAATGGCCGGTGGATTTTGAAGACTGGCACAAAGGTATCATCACGAAAGCTGAACATTATACCATGACAAGCCGTGAGCGTATGTATGGTTTATTGGAAGCCATAAAATATATAGAAAATAATCAGGTGGCCGGAGATGTGGTTGAGTGCGGGGTATGGAAAGGTGGCAGTATGCTGGCTATAGCCGAGGGTCTTGCCAGTTTGGGGAATACAAGCAGGGAGCTTTTTCTTTATGATACTTTCGAAGGCATGCCCCCTCCAGGAACGGAAGATGTAAGTTATACCGATCAGAAAGCTGAAAGCCTGCTGGAACAGGACCAGGATAAGGAAGCCAGCCTGATTTGGGCTTATTCAACACTGGAGACCGTTAAAAAAACAATGTCGCTCTGCAAATACCCTGCTGAAAAAATTCAATACATTAAAGGAAAGGTTGAAGACACCATTCCGCATTCCATTCCCGAAAAAATTGCTTTGCTCAGGCTTGATACCGATTGGTATGAATCAACGAAACATGAATTAGTTCACCTTTTTCCGAGGCTGGTACAGGGTGGTGTCCTGATCATTGATGACTATGGATTCTGGAAAGGAGCACGCCAGGCTGTTGATGAATATTTCAGGGATAATAAGATCCCGATCCTTCTAACAAGAATGGATGATACCGGCAGAATGGCGGTAAAATTGTAAGCTTAAATCAATCCTTCTAATCCCTTGCTTAACTGTTCGAGAACCAATTGGCCTGAATGATGCTTTTCCAGCACTCTTTGCCGGGCAACGCCTCCTCTTTCTTGTATAAGTTCCTTTTTCTCCATCAGTTCAAGCACTTTTTTAGCCATTGCTTCTACTGAAAGATGATCAACCAGGAATCCTGCATCATCAGAAATGAATTCCTCGATGCCTCCCGTACCCCTGAATGAAACGGCAGGCAAACCGGCATAAGCTGCTTCCAATACCACCAATGGATACGGATCTTCTCTTGAGGTCATTAAAAATAAATCAAAAGGAAGCATGTAATCATATCTATGCGGCAGGTATCCTGTGATGTGTATATGACCTGATAACCCATAATTATGAATCGCTGTTTCGATGGCTGACTGGTATGACTGATCCATAAAGCCACCGATCCATGTAAAATGAACTTTACTGGTCTTTTCACAAACGAGCCTGCAAACTTCTACAAATAAGTCTATGCCTTTTCTTTCTACCGCAGCACCCATCCCCACAATATGAAAGCTGTGAACCGGAATATTATGTTCTTTGAAAAATCTCTCTTTCACTTGCTCGCGATCTGTGGATATTGCAACCTGGTCAAAAGGAAAATAATAATTTAATGGATAGATTCTGTCAAAAGAAATGCCTCTTTGAAGAAGGTTCAAAGTAACTGCCCGGGAAGGGGAAAAAAACCGTTGGCCCAATTCAAGCGATAAATCTGTATCCCTGTGACGGTTACAAAATTCCATTGCTGAATGTAATTCGTGTACATACACTACAATAGGCTTACCGGTAACAGCCAGGTCTTCCAGCAGCCTGCCATTAGCAATGGTATTACTGAAGATCACATCACAATCCCGGGCCATCCGGATCAACTTTTTCAACCTTGCGCGGTATTGTATAAAGTCAAGTATTTTGAAAGGAAGTGATTTTCCTTCCTGGTAGCCTGCTGGTTTCAATAAAACAGAGTCGCCTAATTCTTTAAATCTTTCATCCTGGGGGCCTCCCCTTTTGATTACAATTCCTGTTTTGCAAAAATTCTTTTGCCTAAGTAACTGAACCAGGTTGATCAAAAGATTGGCAGCCCCTGACAAAGTGCTTTCATGTGTAATGAATAATATACTCGGACGCTTTTCCATCAGTTCTTTTGAACCAGTACAATATTATTGAGATACATGGTCTGGTTGAAAGGCAGAATCCTGCTCAGGATTGCACCAGACAGGTTAGGTATAAAAAAGAAAAGCACCTTATACAGCCAGCGAAAGAGGAAAAATTTACGCACAGGCCCTTTGAAAACGGTAAAGAAGTACAAGGTTACCAGTTGTGTAACCGCAGTTACAAAGTTTCCTGCTTTGGAATATTCAACAATTTTAAAACCGTTTTGATTCAGCATACTATCCAAAGCAAACCGGGTATACCGGGCAAAATCATATGGCGCTTCATGTTCGTTCCAGGTGAATGGACAGGTGACCAGCATTTTGGCGCCGGGCTTCATAACACGGTTCAATTCTTTTAAGATCTCATCCAGGTTAAAAATATGTTCAAACACCTCACTGCAGATTACCGAATCAAAATACTGGTCAGGAAAAGGTATGCTCTTGCCGTCATAAAACACGTCAATCTGCTCATTGGTATGCGGATGCCCTTCATTCTCAAAGTCAACACCTATATATTCTTCCACATTAAACAGTGATTTATATGGCTTGGAGCCGCAACCAAAATCAAGCATGCGGCCCGACATGTGTGAAGCATATTTGATAACGCCATCTTTTATTCCGTGCCGCACGAAATAAAAAGGATGGATCAAGGAAGGCTGAAATTCGGAGTGAAGTTCCATAACAATATTCTAAAGCCAGTAAAAGTAGGCAGAAGGAATTATAATTTATTTCGATTGGATAAATAAGAAAGGCTCATTGCTATTTTGGATAAAATACCGGCCTGTAAACTCCAGGTCGGAAGTTTTTGCTGCGTCAATACCATGGCCCTGATAACCGAAGGCCAGTTTGCTTGTCCCCCGAACTGTTCCAGCCTTTTCATATTAGCACCCACATTTCTCAGGATCCGCCACCAGGCATCATAGATCCTGATATGCCTTAAAGGGGACGTACCATATTTATTCAGCATTAAAAGACCCTCTGGCAATTCCACTTCCGGCATATTGATACAACTGTTGGTAACCTGGCTCT
>CAYWSQ010000291.1:0-4142 GCA_964460925.1 uncultured Flavisolibacter sp.
TGAGTTTTGACGATTATAAAATATATTGTACAACTAAATCATGATTAACTTAATGAAATGAAATCAATAACAAAACAAACTGCATAATGAGATCATTTCGGCAAAAGTTTACGGTACATTCTGTAGGACAAGGTCTTTTTTACTCGGGCAAGGTCGAAATTCACTTAAACGGACAAGAGAATATTTTTCGTTTTATATATGATTGCGGCAGCCTTACAACAAATGCGGGAGAAGAAGAAGTTGATCGATACCGTATTGAAGATTTCAGAGAAGAATCGGATCACCTTGGTCTGTTAGTTATTTCTCACTTTGATGCGGATCATGTTAATCATATCAAACGACTGTTGGCAGCAAAACGGAAAGTAGACAACCTGGTGATGCCATTTATGGATTTTGCTGATCGTTTCTTTCTTGTATTACGGTTTCTTGAAAACAACAATGGCAAAGGGTCAGATGATGACTTTGGCACTATACGACTCATCTTGGATCCGTTGGGTGAATTGGGGCCACATCTTGATGGTGAAGGTGGCACAACAGTGTACTTAATCACATCTGACCCGGACACACCAGCAGGCGGTGAAGAAGGCCAAAGCAGCGGAAGCGATTTGACTCACGATTCCCCTGAAACAGCATTTGGTTTCAAGAATGAAGATGTGAAAATCGAAGCAAGTGATAAGCTAACTTTTAATCTTCAGCTGCCCATAGCCGTAAATGATCAAAAACTTAGGAAGGTGAAAGACTCAGTAACTGGCGATCTCCACTTCAAAGGCATGGACTTTCTGCAGTTAATGGAATTTGTCTTTTACAGTCGGGAAGCATCGGGCGATGAAAAAGCCTTCTACAAAACGGTTTTTGATGAATTCTGTAAGGAATATAATATAGCGATAAATGATCCCCAGGTTGTTGATAAACTGGTGGACGCTTTGCGGACAATAAAGGGCGCAACTCAGATTAAGGCATATTACAGGAAAGCAAAAAAACTGCATCCGAACGTAAAAATCAGCGGCCGGGATATACTGAATATGAATACTACCGCCTTGTGTATGTTGCACAAAAACCTTCCAGTGGTTTTCAACATTTTTTCCGATCAACGGGACGCAGACGATTATAAGTTCGGCTTCGACAGCCATCGTTTTGAAAAAATAGGAGGGAATGTTTTCAGAACACACGAATCATTCATTTGGCATTGGCTTAGATACAGGAGAAGGCTTTATCGTTCTCCTTTTAGTCTACATTGGTATCCGGAAGTCATACTGCCCAATGTTTTACTGACTTCTGATGCTTATTTGAAGACTCCGGACGAAGTCGATAATTTTCTGAAGAAGTATCAAAACTATTTGAAACAATATTGGTTGCTACAGATTCCACACCACGGCTCCAGCAACAATGCAGATCGTATGTTGTTTACGCGGATTCCATACCATGTGTCAAAATTTATCAATTACGGCACAAGACACCGATTTGAAAAAAGGTATAAACATCCCGACACTGAACTTATTGCCGAATTAATTGCATCTGGACACGGACATGATGTCATCGCAGTGACTGAACATGTTGGGCTAATCAGTTATTTCAGTGCTTATAGAAGATAAACTGCACTAAAAATTTTAAATGAAAAGAAAGCGACGTTTTTACTCTGTCTTGGTATGTCAGAAAGGTGCTGACTATTGCGAAGAAAACCTTGGCCGAATTATCAATGGAAGCTATTTCGTTTTTGGGAAAGACACCGTACAATGCGGATGTTACAAAGAACCACAACCAGGCGATATTCTATTATTGAATTACCAAGGCTTATTTGTGGCCTTTACCGAGGTTTCGCAACATTACCATGAAACGACAGACGTTCATTGGAACCAGGTCATTAGTACCAAAGAATGGGTGATGTATGATTCAGCTGATTGGAACGCAGGCGTAAACGCTTACGGTATCAAGTGGAGTACGATAGCAGGTGGTGATCGGGGTGTGGTCAAGGAAATAACACCTGGTTGGGCGTTTTCAAAAATGAAAGACATCAAATCAACTGACCCCTTAATTCAAAAAATCATCAATGAAATGACAGACATAAAAGAACAGGCGATTGTTGCGGAAAATATCAGCATCTTAAAAGAGCTAAAACCACAATTGATCCTGCAAGGCCCTCCCGGCACGGGCAAAACCCGGCTGGCTAAAATGATTGCCCGGCAAATGACGCAAGGGCAGGTGGTGGATAATCCAATGACCATCATTGATGAGTTCTTGCAAAACTTCAATCCTTCCGACCCCAAAACGCAAGCAGAGTTGCAGGAAGATGACCGGGTGCGAAACGAATTTCTAAAGCGCTTTCCGGTCTCATCCCTACGCCAACTAACACCGGAAGCCTACGCCATTGGCAGAAGCAACCAGGATAATTTTTGCTGGTGGATAGAAAGGGGACTTCCACGACTTGGCCGCTATGCCCCGGGCAAATCGCCGCACTATTATATCTATTGGAGTAAGAAAGATGGAGGCTATAAAATGTCTGGTAAGTTGTTAAGCGGTGCAAAGGATGCTGAAGAAGGGATGGAGCGATTAGCCGCCGTTCTTGCTGATGTGGTAGAACAAAAAGACGTACACAAAGGCGATGCTTATATCGGTGACAGCTTTCTACTAAAAATCCTGAATACTTATTATCCGGATGAGTTTTTTCCTATAAATGGACGGGAAGCCTTGGATGCTGCGTTGTCATTGTTTGGCTTCAACGGAAAAAATCTTAGTAAACTGGAGAAAAACAAAAAGCTCAACGAACTTTTTCAGCAAAAGAAGGCACAACTAAAAAGTGGGGCAACTACATTCGCCTTTATGCGTTTTCTGTTTGGCCATTTCGATTTGAAGGGAGGAACCTTGTATCAAAGCGAAACGGTGACAGAAGCCGGCCAATTCAAGATTGTTCAATTTCATCCCTCCTTTACCTACGAAGATTTTGTACGGGGCATAGTGGTCAGGCCCGATGACAAAGGCTTGCGATACGTGGCCGAAAACAAAATACTGATTGAGTTGGCCAACGAGGCGTTGGAAAATCCTTCTGGCAATTATGTGCTCATTTTAGATGAAATCAACCGGGCAAACCTTTCTTCTGTTTTGGGTGAACTCATTTACGCATTGGAGTATCGCTTCAATCCCGACAAACCTGATGAGCACATCGTGGAGAGTTTGTATGAGGTGCAGGAAGAGGATGGAGACGATGGCGAACCCACCCGGGAGTTGCGTTTGCCGCCTAACCTTTACATCATCGGCACCATGAACACCGCCGACCGCAGCGCCGGCCATATTGATTATGCCATTCGCCGGCGGTTTGCCTTCCTGGAAGTGATACCCAGCAAAGACCCGGTACACCCCCTGGCGCAAAAGCTGTTTGCCAACGTTTCTGCTCTATTTATTAAGAATGCAGATGCCGTAGATGCAGATAAGCCAGTTCTGCAGCGCTCCGATTTCCTTTCTCCTGATTTCCGACCGGAAGATGTTTGGATTGGACATAGCTACTTTATTTCGGAAGAAAAAGATCTAGCGAAAGTAAAAGAAGAATTGCGCCTGAAGCTGCGCTACGAGATTATTCCACTTCTGAAAGAATACCTGAAAGACGGTGTGTTGCTTCCGACTGCTAACGACGAAATAGACAAACTGTATGGCGCACTTTCTTAAACTGACTTCCGACAGGCCGGTGTATGAGCACTGTGGTGGATGGGAAGGTCCCGGCGAGCCAATTGCGGACGCCCTACCGGTTGCCTATCGGTCATACCGGTTGTTTTTGAATTCCGGCGGAAAACGCTGTTTTTCACTGGAACAATCTCTGGATGGCAAAGTACGCCTCCGAACGTCCTACTTCGTGGGGGCCGATTGGATTTGTCCTGACGAGCTGGCCTTACAGGTAAAACCCAAGTTTGATACACATAGCGGTGAAACCGATTATTTCCACCTGCTCAATAAGGTGATGAGCCATCCAGATCTGGCCAACGACTTGCAGGGTCTATTTCAAATCTTTCCGGAGGAGCCGGAAATTTCAATTGAGCACAAACAGGATTTGCTGACACCGCTGCTGATTTTTCGTTTTCTGAAACTGGTGAAAGAAATTGTACGGAAAGGCCTCAAACGCACCTACTACACCGTTGACCAAAACTTGCCAAACC
>CAYWSQ010000292.1:0-4113 GCA_964460925.1 uncultured Flavisolibacter sp.
ATCCAGTCATTCGATTCAATCCAACCCACATTCTGTCCACTACCAGCATCGGAAGTGTTCTCGGTCTGGATGCCGCTCATCGTATGATAATGCTCCGCCTCTATCTTCCCCGGAACAGTGTGGTTATATACGGGTGTGGCTGCATTTACATTGATTGTAACCTGGTCATAGGCTGTGGCGCCTGCATTGTCGGTTGCGGTAAGCCTGAATACATAACTTCCCTGTTCAAAGTTGCTCACGGTTGTGCTGGCAGCGCCTGCGTTTTGAAAAACGAAAGATGCGGGACCTGAAACTTTTGTCCAGTTGTATGATGAAACAGAACCATCTGCATCAGAAGCGCTTCCGTTAATAACTATACTGTTGTTGGGAAGAGTGAGCGTTTGATCAGGACCTGCATTCACTGCCGGTGCCTGGTTGGGTGGAGGAGGTGCAACCGTGCCGGCTCTTGAATGCCTCAGCATCCATTCATATATATTCTGGTTAAATGTATTACTTCTCCAGGATGGATTATATGCTGTGTTGAATGCAGTATACGTATGTCCCTGCCCGCTCAGTCCAGTAATTACAGCGGGAACAGGTAGGGCAGGTGTGCCGCTGTTTACCCTGGACACATAATTTTTTTGTGTATTGTACCTGGAGTCGCTGGTGCCGCATACAGCCCATACCTTGACACCGTTTTTCCTGGTTATGTTTGGAATTTTAGGGTCTTCTGATGATGGATTATTCAGAGCTACTGAACTTACAGGTACAATAGCAGCAATTTTCTTTGTAAAATTATCATCGTTCGTTACACTTGACCAAACTCCGCCGCCTCCTGCCGAGGCACCGGTCAGGTAAATCCGGGAGGGGTCTACCCTGTAACGGCTAAGAACATTCGCGAGAATATAACGTACATGCGTGTATGTATATGACCAGTAAGAACTGGTAGGCGCCTGCGGAGATACCACAATGAATTCCTGCACCTGGCCGGATGAAGGGTTGAGTGCAGCAGGATTCCAGCCATCAGCAATATATTTCGGAAGCGCCTGGGTGATCAGGTTGTTAAGGCCTGATACTCCATTGCCGGTTTCTCCTGCACTGTGCAGGAAAATGATCAGGGGATACATGGCCCCCGAAGTTGTATAGTCGGAAGGCAGCCAGGTAAGACCATAAGTCTTTTGTCCACCTGAGGTGATCGGGTACTGGTCTACCAGTTGTCTTCCGATATGTGATTGTGAATAAAGTTGCAGGGTCAATGCCACCAGGCATACTGATAGTGTAAAGTTTTTCATTTATGGAGTTTTAGTTAATGGCGTACATAGGAAGGGTAGGTTATCCTTGTAGCATTCAAAGGGGAAATTATCAGAAAAACTTCAGATCCACATTTTTTTTCTTTCGCTGCAAACTCCGTGAAGGCATTTGACTGGTAAAAAATCCATGCCACCCAACGGTTATCTTTAAGCGATCCTTGGTAAATCAGAAGATCCGTTGCGGTTTTTCCACTAAATAAAAAAGCTGTGCTTGCAGGCACAGCTTTTCAAAATCAATGAAGAATATTTTATAACCTGATCAGTGTTTGCGTTTCTGACCAGCCGTTTATTTCTATACTTGCCATATAGGAGCCGGCAGACAGATCATTTAGTGGAAGGTAAACCTGGATAGCTTCCTTTTTTTTCTGAAACAGGAATTCTTTTCTTATCTGGCCATCGGAAGACCTCAGGGTGATTTTCATTTCCCCTTTATAATGATTATTAATCTTAAGCATCGTGCGTTCTTCAGCCGGGTTTGGATAAAATGCCAGGGTTTTTTCAACAGTTTCACTGGTGCTGCTGATGCCTGCAAGAGACACTGTTGTTCCAGTGGCCTCAATATCGATCAGGCTGATATGACCAAAGGTAGACCCACTTTTAACCCGGATATCAAAAATGATTTCGGAAACACCGCTTATACTGGTGAACAATGCTGACTGTGCTGCACTTTTATTATTAGCCGCGTCATATTCGAGCCAGTTGTTTTCTGTAGATCTTTTGATCTGTATGATCCGTGGACCTGAAGCGCTCCTGGTACCCCAGAACCTGATCTTATAAATTTTGGATGCATCCAGGCCGGACAGTTTCCATTTCCCTGAGCTGGTACTGTTATGTGCGATTGCAAAATCGGTAGTTGCATTATTTCCATATTCGCCTACGGTCCCGATTTTATTTCCGGTACCCAGCCCTGTGCCTGCAGTTTCCCAGTTTCCATTGATCTTGCTGATTACTTCGAAACTAATGCCTGAAGAAATATTTTCAGTGGTCCTTGCATTACTCACCCTAACACCGGGCCTGGCATCACTTGCCTGGTTCCAATAGTTGCCGTTAGCATCCGGAGAAGCCATGGCTACGGTACCAAGGTCAATCAGAACTCTTTGGGTGGTGGATATTACTGTGCCTGCTGCTTTAACAATTACAGTGACATCATCACTGCTGCTGGCACCGCCATTATCTTTCACTGTCAGCCTGAAAACATAAGCACCTTCCACCAAACCGGTTACCGAAGTACTGGCAAGCGTGCTACTTGTGATTGCAAAGGCTGAAGGTCCGCTGATTTTTGACCAGCTATATTCTGTGATACTTCCATCTGCATCAGATGAAGCACTCCCGTTAAGTGTGGTTGACAAAGCTGGAAGGGTCAGTTCCACATCGGCACCAGCATTAGCTACCGGCGACTGGTTGGTTGGTGCCGGGGTATAACCGCAACTGGTGGAATAACTGATACCTGCCTGCACCGCAATACCGAGCACACCTGAAGTAGCAGTGTTGTTACAAATCAGGTTGCCGGTAGTATACGTGCTCACTGTTTTGTATACCCTTACATGCTTGTCGGTATGAGAACCCAGGAAATTGTTTTTGATATGAAATTCTGTATTCTCCGATGGTGTTGTGGTTCTTGTATCAATCATGATACTGGCCATACCTGCGGCAGTTCTTCCTGAGAGGGTGCCGGATTTATCGATACGGTTATTTTCGATCCGCATCAGTCCTGAGCCAAGAGAAAAAATTCCGCTTGCATAAGTGCTGGTAATGGTGTTGTCATGTATAAAAGCCCTGGTATAACCTCCCAGCAATATTCCATTGCCCTGCTGGATATCGAATTGGGTGCCGCTGTTAGAGATCGTGTTATTGTAAATCTCGTTGCTGCCTTCAGATGCGGCAGATAACTGGATAGCAGATCTCCCGGTATAATCAATGATGTTGTTGAAGATCCTGATGTTCCCAAGCCTGCTGGGTTTTGGATATACAGTGGCTCCATTGCAAACAATGCTTCTGGTGCCGCTGGGACTGGTAGAGCCCATGTAAAAGGCCTGGCTGCCTGTATGGTGTATGTAGCAGTCAGAGACACTGATCTGGTCAAGCACCCAGTTGTTCACAGTAGCATCACAGGAAGCTTCATTCTTGATCCAGAAGCCATAAGCCTTCCTGGTGATCTCGATTTTTGAAACGTCCACATTTTTAGATTTGTTACTGATGTCGATGCCAACACCTGAACTGTTGGAACTTTCAATTTTGAATCCATAGCGGTCAGCGCTTCCTGAACCGGTAAGTTTGATGAAGGCGCAGTCCTTAAAACCAAAACCGCTGGATAATTGAACCTGCCCCCCTTCGTTGATGATCACAATAGGCTTGAGTGCAGTTCCCTGTATTCCCTGCAAAGAAAAATAAGAGTACGGATTACCACTTGCTCTTAAAACAAGCGTATCGCCGGGCTGGTAAGAAAAATTAGAATTGGAGATGTACTTTCCATTATCACTCCCTTTGGTGATATAGATTTTTTTTGCGTTTGCTGAAAGGGAAATCACGGAGATAAGTGCCAGCAGTAATAACCTGGCTGGCAGCATTTTCATGAGGTGGTTCATGGGATGGATGGAATTGTTTAAAAAGGCCGGCTGGTGGGCCGGCCTTTGAGGTTTTGTTATTATTGTTTAATAATGGTTTTTGAATCTGTCCACTCGCCGATCCTGATCTGTACGATATAGGATCCTGCTGCAAGGTCACCTAGTGAAAGGTATACCTGCGTGGATGTTTGAGATTTGTTGAATGTGAAGGCCTTTTTCAAAACTCCGCTCACATCTGATACGGTAACCTTCATTTCTCC
>CAYWSQ010000293.1:0-4100 GCA_964460925.1 uncultured Flavisolibacter sp.
TTAGTTTACTCTTGCTTAAGTTCTTTACTTACCGTCTTACCGCCTTCCCGGCTATGCCTTTCATAATCAAAACGGCAGTCTATCAGAATCCTTTGAACACAAATCAATCAAAAAACTTATTCACACCTCTTATCATATAATCTCAGATTCAAAATGAATGCGTAAATGTTTTTTTGATACGTATCAGCTTTTATATAAATCCTGCTTACACATAGATGTTATAACAATAACAAATAAAACCCGCTACGTAGATTTACGAGAAAGACCTTAGGTAATCTCCTATTCAGCAATATTTTTTCCTTCATTGCTTGCATGTTAAATATTCCTTCTCTACTTTAGCCCCGTTATCCAAATCCTAATAAAAACAAAATCTAATTCTATGAGAACAATTGTACTTAGCGTACGTACATTAGTACTCATCTGCATTTTTTTCGCCACCGCGTCCCGCACACAGGCACAATCCATCTCACTCGGTAATGGAAAAGTTGAATTTGGTATAGGTCTTGGCCCCCTCTTCTTTTTGGGAGACCTTGGAGGAAATACCGGTGTGGGAACAAGATTCGTAAAAGATGTAAACCTCCCTGTAACCAATTTACAAAAAGGTCTTTTCCTAAACGTGTATCCAACTGAATGGCTCGGTTTGCGTGTTGCTGCCAACCATGGTGTACTGGAAGGATATGACAGTCTTATCCGTGACAAGGGCAATGCGGAAACTTACCGTAAAACAAGGAACCTGCAATTCAAATCACCTTTGTTTGAAGCTTATGCAGCCATTGAATTTTATCCTACTGTTTTCTTTGAAAAATACGACGGGCTCCAGGGCAAACTGCGTCCTTATGGTGTGATCGGCGCCGGTGTTTTCAAATTCAGACCGCAGGGGAAATATTATGCACCTGATGGTTCCAGTCGCTGGGTGGATCTTCAGCCACTGCGCCTCGAAGGCCAGGGTATGGCAGAATATCCTACAAGGAAAGAATACAAACTTTCTTCCCTTGAAATCCCCATCGGCGGTGGTGTAAAATATTATATCAAGGAGAACATGTATGTTGGCTTTGAGATCATGCACCGTAAATCCTTTACCGATTACGTGGATGATGTAAGTACCAACTATATCGACAATACACTGTTTGCCAACTACCTCACACCTGAGCAGGCAGCCATGGCCAACCAGTTGTATTACCGCGAAAACTTCGTGCCTTATGGCCCGCAGTCAAGCAACGCACCTTACCTGAATGAGCAGCGTGGCAATCCCAAACAGAATGATTCCTTCTTCTCTTCCATCCTGAAACTGGGCTGGAGGCTGAACGATTGGAACTCTCCGAATGGAAGAGCCCTGAGGCAGTTGAGGTGCCCGGCATATTATTAAACCAAAACCTATATGAAAACGTTTCTTCTGACTGCTTTGGTGATCGTAACCGGCTTAACCGCAACGGCACAGGTCAACAACAAGGGCTCCGAAAATACCAGGGAGTATGTATCGGAAGCCAGGTACGAAGCAAAAAAGAATGTGGTTAAACTGTATTCCAAAAAAGAGAAAGGCACGGTTATCATCACTTCACACAGGTCAATGAATGTACAACTGTATATTTTCGATCTCGAAGGAACCATGATGCACCAGGCAGTTCTTAAAAGCAGGGAACGCACCAAAATCAGCAACCTTGCCAAAGGCACTTACACCTATACCATTTTCGCCAACGAAGAAAGTATTGAAGAAGGCCAGATCATCATTAAATAAAATAACTACCAATAAGAGGCAGAAAGTCTAATAAAATTCGATACCCTGGTTGATGAAACCTAATCCGTTCCCTATAGTACGCTAATTAAAAATTTTATTAATCGCTTTCTGCCGCCCTTATTGGGATTTCAAATCAAGTTCTTTTTCCGATCCATAACTGTTAACCCGATAGCAGGAAAATTGGTGTAATCTAATATCCGAATGAAACAGACCTCAATCGCCTGATTCAATAGATTTACTTAATCACTTCCTGCTGCCTTCGGGTCTTACCCAATGTGCATTTCTTTCTCAGGCTCTTCCGCCTGAATTTTATACCTTACTATTTCTTCCTTTGATTTATCTGTCCCTTGTTGACCGGGATGAACCAGACACCCTCAAATGTCGGGGCGTATGCCGAAAAGCCATCAGAGTAGGCTCATCAAAACCAAACAACGTTATGGACCAGATGAATTTTCACAAACAGAAACTGTATGCACTGATTATCGCGGGTATAGCTCTCATTGCTTTATTGTTACCCTGGCTCAGTGCAAGCTTCCTGGGTGCTTCCCGTTCCTGGAACGGAATCAGGGGCTGGGGCATCCTCTCTCTCCTGGGGGTGCTGGCTGTGGCCTTCCTGAGTTTAACCGGCAACAGGCAGGATGATTATTCAGCCGAGTACAAAAAGTATGTGATGTATGCCTTTGGGGCAATTGCACTTGGTGCATTTTTATTCTGGCTCAGGAAAACTTCTGTATCCGGAGGCATGCCTGATGAATTGCTGAAAACAGGTATCGGCCTTTGGATCTGTCTTGTGGCTGGGCTGGCAGGATTGGGATTAATGAATGGATTGATCAAAATAGAAACAAACAAGCCGGTGTGATAAAATATATTACCGCCAAGACCAGCCTTCGCTAAAGCTACGGCAGGTAAAACGCCAAGGAAACTTATCTTGGCGTTCTTTTTTCTTGGCGCTGCGCCAGCCGAAGCTTCAGCGAAGGCTGGGTAAAAAAAACTACTTCAACTCCTCCGCAAGGAACTTAGCAGTGAAACCTTCTTTCATTCCCACCATTTTCTCCGGTGTACCCTCAAACAAAACCCTGCCTCCTCCGGCACCGCCTTCAGGGCCAATATCAATAATGTGATCTGCCACCTTGATCACATCCATGTTATGCTCGATCACCAGCACCGTATTGCCACGGTCAGTTAGTTTATTCAGCACTTCCAGCAAATGGTGGATGTCCTCGAAATGCAAACCCGTAGTGGGTTCATCAAGTATGTAAAATGTTTTACCGGTATCACGTTTGGCAAGCTCTGTTGCCAGCTTCACCCGCTGGGCCTCTCCCCCGCTGAGTGTGACGGCTGACTGTCCGAGCGTGATATATCCCAGTCCCACATCCTGCAGCACTTTTACCTTGCGGTAGATATAGGGAATGGCCTGGAAGAATTCCACTGCTTCCTCCACCGTCATATTGAGTACGTCGGCGATGGACTTTCCCTTATACCTGATCTCCAGTGTTTCCCTGTTATATCTTTTGCCATTGCATTTTTCGCAATGCACATATACATCAGGAAGGAAATTCATTTCAATGGTGCGCAGTCCACTGCCTTCGCACACATCACAGCGGCCGCTTTTTACATTGAAGGAAAAACGTCCTGCATTATAGCCACGGATCTTTGCTTCCGGTATAGAAGCGAAGAGCGTTCGGATATCCGTAAAGAAACCACAATAGGTGGCGGGATTGCTCCGGGGCGTTCTGCCAATGGGCGACTGGTCGATCTCGATCACTTTATCTATATGATCCAGTCCTGTAATGGATTTATGCGCCAGCGGGTTGACCCTTGAACCATAACAATGCTGTGATAGTAAAGGATACAGCGTTTCATTCACCAGCGATGATTTACCGCTGCCACTCACACCCGTAACCACGATCATTTTTCCCAAAGGAAATTTCACGGAAATATTTTTCAGGTTATTACCTGTTGCGCCTTTGATCTCGATATGTTTTCCATTGCCCTTTCTTCTTTCCGCAGGAACCGGGATGGTTTTCTTCCCATTCAGGAATGCCGCTGTGATGGTATCCATTTTCCGGATATCCTTCGGACTTCCCTGGGCCATGATGCGGCCACCATGAAAACCTGCTTTAGGACCCACATCTATCAGGTGATCGGCCGCCAGCATGATATCCTTGTCATGCTCCACCACCAGCACACTGTTACCGATATCACGAAGATTCTGCAATGCAGTAATGAGCCGCTGGTTGTCGCGCTGGTGCAGTCCAATGCTTGGTTCATCCAGTACATAGGTGATACCCTGCAACTGGGAGCCGATCTGTGTGGCCAGGCGGATGCGCTGCGACTCTCCCCCGCTCAATGTACGTGTAGGCCT
>CAYWSQ010000294.1:0-4080 GCA_964460925.1 uncultured Flavisolibacter sp.
TGAAGGCCGACTGGCAAAGGAAAACCAGGAATGAAAAAATCGCAGCTCTCCGATGCGATTTGAAGTTTCCATGGCAAGTACATGATTTTTGCACCTTGATTCCTTTGTTTTAAAGTTAATGCATTTGGTGTTCAATAATTGGCGGCCGGCAGCTTCCCGCCGGAATAATTTTAAAATGGCTATTTTCTTAGATACGAAAGAGGGCGGCATACAGTTGCAAATAACCATGATGAGTTTTTTTATAATATGTGAGGGTTTAAAGTTGCTGCATTGTAAGTCAACAGGTTACCTTCCATAATGCCCTACAGGCCTTGCATTCATGGCTTTTGAACCCTATTATTGTGCAGGATTGAGATACTAAAAAAACATTCATATCCGTTAAACCTTGTGTGATGGCATCCATCTATTGCTCATCACCAAATAAAAACAAGAACCCTATGCTGAAGAAATTCCGCCAGTTGTCAGTCCTTGCACTGACCGTAGTTTTCATCTTTACTGCCTGTAAAAAAGATGAGGCTCCCAAAAACACCGATACTGAAACAGAAGTAAAAGCCCATAACGAAGACCAGAACTTCGTATCCAGCGAAATGGATGCGGTGATCAATGAGTCGATCGTTTCCCTGGAAAGCGAAGGTGCTTTCAGTGGCAAGATGATGGACCAGCAGGATATTAATACCCTTTGTAACGCTACTGCGGTCGCGGATACTTTTTCCAATCCCTGGAAAATCACCATTACCTATAATGGGAACAATTGTTTTAATACGCACCACCGCAGTGGAACTGTTGTGCTTTCTATGCCTGCGGGTACCCGCTGGAAGAATGCAGGCGCTGCGCTGACCATCACGGTTCAGAACCTGGTCATAAAAAGGCTGAGTGATAACAAGCAGATCAAGATCAATGGTACGCAAACCATCACTAATGTAAATGGTGGCCTGGCTTATCAGTTACCGGTGCTGAACAACATCACACATACTGTTAACGGAACGCTTTCGATCACCTTCGGTGACAATACCCAGCGCAACTGGCAGGTGTCACGCAAAAAAGTATTTACCTATAACAATGGTGTTGTACTGACCGTTCATGGCACAGGCACAGATGGTAATCATACACAATTGGCCGAGTGGGGCACCAACCGTTTTGGACATGCTTTCTTCACTTCCATTACACATCCGCTGGTTTTCCGCCAGGACTGTTCCATGAGACTTACAGCAGGAGAGCTGAAACACCAGGGATTTGCGACATCCACCGTAACCTTTGGACTGAATGCTTCGGGTAATCCAACCGGTTGTCCGGGTACAGGCAATTATTATTTCAAGATCGTTTGGACTGGTCCCAACGGTGGTAGCCACCAGGCCATACTTCCTTATTAAGCAATCAAAATTCCAAATAGAAGACCGTCCCTTTGTGGACGGTTTTTTTATGCATGGATGGCTTACATTCACGCAAAGTTTTTGTATGCGGATCCTGTTGCTGATCATGACCCTTACCACTTCCTCTCATTTGTTTGCGCAAGCCGGCAAAGAATTTCCCGAATCATTAAAGAAGGAGATGCGGGAGAAAGTTGTGGAGGCCTGCCGGCATGCCTGGAAGGGTTATGTACAGTATGCCTCGGGGTATGACGACCTGCAGCCCCTTACAAAGAACGGGAAGAACTGGTACCGGCATTCCATGTTCATGACGCCTGTAGATTCCTATGATACTTTCATCATGCTGGGTATGAAGGAAGAAGCTGAAGAAGCCAAAAAGATCATTCTTTCCCGCTTGAATTTCGATATTGATAATGAGGTGCAGGTATTTGAGATCACTATCAGGCTGCTGGGTGGACTCATATCAGCCTATGAACTGGATGGCGATAAAAAATTCCTGCTTTTGGCCATCCAGTTGGCAGACAGGATGATGCCGGCTTTCAATACACCAACAGGCATGCCCTGGAGGTATATTCACCTGCAGACAGGGAAGGTGAGGGACAGTATTAACAATCCCGCCGAGATCGGGACGCTGATGCTGGAGTTTGGGAAACTTTCAAAATTAACCGGCAACACCAAATATTATGAGCAGGCGAAGAAAGCCATCATGGCGGTGCATGCAAAAAGCAGTGCTTTGGGTTTGGTAGGCATCCAGGTGAATGTGCTTAATGGTGAGTGGGTGAAAACGGAAAGCCAGATAGGAGCGTACGTGGATTCTTATTACGAATACCTGTATAAAGGCTGGAAATTATTTGGAGATGAGGATTTACTGAAAGCATGGAAAGCGCACGAAGCAGCCATAAAGGAACACCTGCTGGTAAAGCAGGAGAACGGCTGGTTCCTCACGCATGTGGACATGTATACAGGAAAGGAAATCAAACCCTATTACGGGGCCCTTGATGCGTTTTATGCAGGATTGCTGGCTTATTCCGGTGATGTGGCCACGGCCATCCAGGTGCAGAAAGCAAATGATTATATGTGGACCAGGTTCGGGATTGAACCTGAGACATTCAATTTCAAAACCGATACGGTGGTACACGGGCAGTATGTGCTCCGGCCTGAAAATATTGAAAGCGCATTTTATTTATACCGCGCTACCCGCGACGACCAGTATTTATGGATGGGAAAAAAGATGTTTGATGCTATTGTGAAGCACTGCAGGCACGAAACCGGTTTTGCATCGATCAGAAATGTACAGACCATGGAAAAAATGAATTCCATGCAAAGTTTTTTTATCGCGGAAACATTGAAGTATGCCTACCTCTTGTTTGTCCCGGATAATAAGCTGGACCTGGATGAGTGGGTTTTGAATACGGAGGCGCATCCGTTTAGGAGGGCATTTAAAACAAACCTGGATTGAGCACTTTTCAGGTTTTTTCCATGACCTTTTGAAACAATTAATAGCAAAGGAAAAGGAGCTAGTAATTTCTTAAACTATTTTATCTTTTAGATTAGTTCTTGTGCTAACGATTATGCATTGGCGATTTGCAAGCATTTCTTGTTTGTCTGCCTACAACCCATGATGACTAAAGAACTAACATAAATAATTTATTCAAAATGTTTAATAGTATTCGATCAGACCGGACAGTTTATGATTAGCGATTTATTCAGATAGTTTGTTCATCAACCGCTTTATTGCGAATGCACTATTAAAGGCATGCTATTTGTTCTTTTTGATAGGAGTCAACTCAACACCGGGTGGCGGAAATGGGGGCGGTATTGGTCCGGTTTTCTCTTCCTCTTTCACACGTTTTGCTAATGCTTTTCTTTCTGCTATTAGTTCCTTCTCGGATTTCTTCCAAATCTTAGCAATTAGCGAATTCGGTCGGCCGACATTAAAATAGAGGTCAATATAGAAATACTCACCTTTGTTTGTGTAATATCTACATCTGTAAGTATTGTAGTTGTCTTCTGAATAAACTATTACTACGGAAAGTATCGTTGTGTCAACATACTTCAAAAGTTCTTTGTGGTAAGAAACAAGCGAGCTTTTGAAGTTTTTTTTTGATTTAAGATAGACTGGGGATATAAGTTTCAGAGCACTATCAATTTGTCCGGTTTCCAAAAACTGCATGAATTTATAAGTCGTCTGACTTTGTCCGTTTTGCACAACTGGATTATGATAATCAACCGGAGCATTTTGAGAATGTCCAAATGCCACTGACAATAACATTAAACTTGCTAATAAAATATGTCTTTGCATTGAGTTCCTAGTTGCTGCTAATATGCCGGAGCTTGCCAACGTTGCCTCGAATTTAATAAATCCCTTTAATTTAAACGACAAAGCAATGTTGGCCAGCGCTTGTTATGCGATGCTCTGACCGAATACTGTGGGGATATCACTGACCCAAACAGATCAACATCGCAAAGCACAGATTTGCAATATTGATCTTTTCTTACACGATTGCCTATTGTCTGCAGTTGTTTTATTTGATTACCAGGGAAGGATTTACGCTCATCCAGAATGAGCGTTCAGTATGTTCCTTAATACAACTGTAGGCTCCCCCAATCTTCGGCCAGTTGAAGGTTAGAGTTAATACTTGTTGGATTATTAACTTTAAACCATTGCTGTCCGGTAAAAATAGAATTTCTGCCCCCTCTTGTTGACAATAGT
>CAYWSQ010000295.1:0-4075 GCA_964460925.1 uncultured Flavisolibacter sp.
AGAATCGCCAAACTTCCATAATTCCATGGTATCAAGATGTCTTACTTCCCAGGGTTTCCTTCCTGATATCTTCAGGATTTCAGGGATCTCGATGCCGTTGATGATCATGCGGCGGCAGATATAGGGATAGTCAAATTCCTTTCCGTTATGTGCGCATAAAAATTTCTCCGCCTGTCCACCCCAGCCTTTCAACATATCAGCAAATTCGGCCAGGATCTTTTTTTCCTCGTGGCCGCCAAATGATTTGACCAGCAGTTTTTTCTCAGGCCCGCTTCCCTGGATATAGCCACAGGATATGCAGATGATCTTACCAAATTCGGCGTAGATGCTTGCCCGCGGGTAAGCGGTCTCACTGCTTTCATCTTCCCGGTTGCGGTTAATGATACCCGCTTTTAGGTCCCACAATTCCTTCCAGTCTTCGGGAAGATGGTTATAGGTTTCGTACTGGGAAACCGTTTCAATATCGAGGAAAAGAATGTTATTGAAATTCATACCGGAATGAATAAGCTATAAATATTTTTCACCCTTGTTTCTTTTTACTTCGGCCACATACTCCTTGATATCCTGCTCTTTTTCCTTGTGGCAGATCAGCAGCACATCTTTGGTGTCCACAACAATATAATCCTCGAGCCCCTGTAGTACCACCAGTTTGTCATCAGGCACATGCACCACGTTTTTGTTTGCATCAAATACAATCACATTGTCGCCGGCAACGGCATTTTCGAGATAATCCTTCTCCATGTTCTCCCAGGCGCTGTTCCAGGTTCCAAGATCACTCCAGCCAAAGGAAGCGGGGATCACGTAAACATTTTCCGCTTTTTCCATCACGCCAAAATCGATCGAGATATTGCTGCACTGCGGGTAAATGTTTTCAATGATGGCCTTTTCTTCTTCTGTATTGAGTTTGTCCTTTTCCGTGTGAAAAAGTTCATAGATCTCCGGCAGGTGTTTCCTGAAGCCTTCAAGGCCGCGTTTGATCTGCCAGACGAATATGCCCGAGTTCCATAAAAAATCACCACTGGCCAAAAAGGTCTGTGCCAGTTCTTTATTTGGTTTTTCTGTAAAGGTTTTAACCTTGTAGACAGAAGGAATTACCTCTATGCCTTCATGCTGGATATAACCATAACCGGTATTGGCATAAGTAGGTGTGATGCCGATGGTGATCAGTGCATTGAAATGATTTACAAAATCAAGTGCATCATCCACGACTTCCAGGAAACGGTCTTCGTGCAGGATCAGGTGATCCGCCGGGGCAACGATCAGCGAAGCTTCAGGATCTTTTTGCTGCAGCTTAAACGAAATATATGCAATGCATGGAGCTGTATTTTTCCTGAAGGGTTCACCCAGTATGTTTTCTGCCGGCAGTTGCGGTAGCTGTTCCTTTGTGATACCAATATATTCATTGGCGGTAACCACGAAGATGTTTTCAACCGGCACCAGCTTTGAAAACCGGTCCATCGTTTGTTGAATGAGGGTCTTACCGGTTCCAAGTATATCTAAAAACTGTTTTGGATAATCTACCCTGCTCAAAGGCCAGAACCTGCTTCCGATTCCACCGGCCATGATCGCTACATATGTATTCCCACCCCGAACCATTACTCTTATATTTGAATTAACTCCTTAAAATGAAATTTCGACCAAATTAAGATATAATCAACTGATACCTTTTGATTGCTATCGTTTATTTGGGGCCTGTATTTTTTTAAGCTTTTGCCAACGAAGAAGAGTTCCGGAGCGCCATAGCCATTCAACAGGTCCATAGTTGAATTGCGTTAACCACCACCTGCTGAAAATTATTTGGATTAAGAAGAACAAAGATCCTATGATAATATTGACAAATGGAGAGGTTTCTGTGAATAATCCGAATCCAATATTGTAAAATAAAACAAGACCCAGTACTGTCTGCAACAAATAGTTCGTTAGCGCCATCCTTCCTAAGGGGGCCAGGATAGTAAGCTTTTTTTGCCAAAATTTTGTCCTGAACAGGAGAATGATACCGCTTATATAGGCAAAGACCATTGCCATAGTCTGAATTTCGTAATTGAAGCTGAAGACAAACATAAAACTGCTGTTGTCTGTTATGCCGGGGGCAATGTATCTCTCCACCAGTTCTAATGCAAAAATTGCCAGTACCGTTATGATTGCTACAATTACGCTGGCTGCAAAAGTTTGTTTAAAGATTTTTATGTTTTTTAGAACATCGATAAACCAGCCTTTCCGGGCCACATACATTCCAAGTAAAAAATAACCTAAAGTCATGAAAAATCTACCGCTGAAGAAAAGGTAATTGTATTTATCATCTATCATATTGAAATTAAAACTGAACATGTCAAACCAGCTTCCATTTCTAACCATTTGATAATAAGATTCAGCCAGTCCTTCAGAAGCAGCATTTCCATTTTCGGGCCCGGATAAAAAGTGAGCAGCTGCAATGAATACTTTCGATAAAATATTAGATGCAAGTATGAAGCCTAGGATCAAGACTGTTCTGTCCTTCAGCTTTCTCATTGCAAGTAATATATAACCCCGGAGGGCATAACCCGTTAAAATATCGCCTATCCAAAAAATAGTGTGAACAAATCCAATTGCAAACAATAGAAATAGCCGCCAGGAATATCTTCTTATAAAATTTGCCCCCTCTCTTTGGGTACTTTTCATTTGCAGGTAAAATCCTATTCCAAAGAGAAATGAAAAGATTGCAAAGAATTTACCAAAGAAAAAATTATTTGAAATATAGCTGCTAATCTCACTCGCCCGGTCAGATATCTTGTCGAAAACGTGTTCTGGCAGAGGACCTGCGGTATGCCAGTAAAGAATGTGCACGAACAAAATCCCAAAAAGTGCAAATCCCCTCAGTATATCTATTGTAATTAATCGTTGAGAGGAAGGGTTGGTTTGCTGAAGCGTGCTCATTTTGAATACATGTTAGTATTGGTTAAAGCACGCCAAAATATTCCGTTTTGTTTATGAATTCAAGTTTATCCCGTTTTATTTATCCGGTTTATATCAATCCTTCTTTTACCAGGTCATGAAGGTGAACAATACCAAGGTACCGGCCATCTTCTTCCACTACCAACTGGCTGATGGAATGATTCCTCAACAGTTCGAGGGCATTAACGGCCATTTCATTCGGACCTATGCTTTTGGGATTCTGTGTCATGATATCTCGGGCGGTCACATGCTGTATGTTATCAGATTTTTCTAGCATCCTCCTGAGATCACCATCGGTAATGATGCCCACAAGTTTTCCATCGCCCCCGGTGACCCCGGTCACACCAAGTCTTTTTCGGGTCATCTCCATGATCACTTCCTTCACGGGTGCCTCTGAACTCACTTCCGGCTTCTCATGATCAGCATACAAATCTTTCACACGCAGGTAAAGTTTTTTGCCAAGCGCACCCCCGGGATGCACCTTGGCAAAATCTTGGGCGTTGAAGCCTTTCTTTTCCATGAGGCAAACCGCAATCACATCACCCATCACCATCTGTGCGGTAGTGCTGGTAGTTGGGGCCAGGTTATTGGGACAGGCCTCCTGCTCGACTGTGGTATCAAAAAAATGATCTGATTTTTTGGCGAGGTAAGACGCTGCATTCCCGCAGATGGATACCAGCTTGTTTCCAAAATTTTTGATGAGGGGAACCAGCACTTTAATCTCGGGACTTTCACCGCTCTTGCTGATGACCACCACCACATCGTCGGCCTGTACCATTCCCAGGTCGCCGTGGATGGCGTCGGCCGCATGCAGGAAGATAGCAGGTGAGCCGGTTGAATTAAGGGTGGCAACGATCTTTTGGGCAATGATGGCGCTTTTGCCGATCCCGCTGATCACGATACGGCCGCGGCACGAAGCGAGGGTATCGATGGCGGCCTCAAAACCATATCCCAGTTGCTGTGCCAGGCGGGCGATCGCAGCAGCTTCTGTCTGAATGGTTTCCAATGCGGTGGCCTTGATGGTGGAAGAGTTTTTCAAGGCCTCAAAATTAGAGTTTTAAGTACAATCCCTCACGACTGTAAAATAGTTGTCATTCTAACTAATTTAACTTTTAAATGCGCCTTCCCGGTCTTAAATTCGTTT
>CAYWSQ010000296.1:0-4022 GCA_964460925.1 uncultured Flavisolibacter sp.
TGCTCAGGTAATTGGCCAGGGAAGGAATTCCGTGCTTTACCAGCAACTGGTAAAAAAGCAGGAGGCCGTGAATGCACTTGCCTTCAGTTCACTGGCAGAATTGTCCGGAGAATTCAGTTTTATTTTCACACCAATGCCTGGTAAAAGCCTGGCTGATATCGAAAAATTATTCCGTGCGGCGCTTGATTCTTTCGAAGCAAGAGGTGTAACAGAAGAAGATGTTCAAAAGTTCAAAGGCGGCCAGGAAGCGCAACTGATCAATGGCCTGCAAAGTGTTGCCGGAAAAGTTTCACAGCTCGCGGCTTTTGAAACTTTCACTGGTAATCCCAATAAGATCGCTGACAATCTCAAGGCCTATACTTCTCTTACCAAAGAAGATGTAATGGCCGCGTATAATAAATACATCAAAGGGAAACATGCCGTGATCATGAGCGTAGTGCCAAAGGGCCAGGAACCCATGATCGCCGCTAATGACAACTTTAAACCGGATTCAACTAAATATACCCCACCTGATTATGGTTATGCCGGGTTAAAATATGTAAAACCAAAAGATAATTTCGACCGCAGCAAAGTTCCGGGCAGTGGTGAAAATCCTGTAGTAAAGGTTCCTAAATTCTGGAAAAAAGAACTGGCCAACGGGGCCAAGGTAATCGGTGCGCAAAATTCAGAAATACCCACTGTTACTTTTTCTTTGACCATTCCTGGCGGACACCTGGCCTCTTCCGGCGATTTGAGCAAGGCAGGCCTGGCCTCCTTCTTTACGGATATGATGATGGAGGATACAAAGAACTACACTGCAGAGCAGATCGCTGTAGAACTTCAAAAGCTGGGAAGCTCTATCAATGTTACCAGCACTACTGACGGTGTGATGTTCTCTGTGCAGTCACTCAAAAAGAACTTTGATAAAACACTGGCACTGCTGCAGGAAAGAATGTTCAACCCTAAATTCTCACAGGAATCTTACGACAGGATCCAGAAACAGGCGGCACAATTCTTCAAATCACGCAAGGGACAGCCTTCCGCGATTGCTAATGAAGTTTTTGCCAAACTGAATTATGGCAGCAATCATATTCTTGGTATCAGTGAGGATGGAACAGCAGAAACAGTTAAGAACATCACGCTGGATGATATCAAAGCGTATTACAATAATTACATGACCAGCATGGATGCCAAGGTGGTTATTGTGGGAGATATAACTGAAGCGGAGGTGCTGCCTAAATTATCTTTCCTGAATAAATTACCTAAGAAAAAGATCAACCTGCCTAAGCCTGAAGCCACTCCGGCTGTTGATAAAACCAAGGTGTACCTGGTTGATATTCCCAAAGGTGCCCAGACAGAATTCCGCATGGGTTATGCTACCGGTTTGAAATATGATGCTACCGGTGAGTTTTACAAAACTTCACTGATGAACTTCCCGCTGGGAGGTGGTTTCAGTGGCCGCCTGAACCTTAACCTGCGAGAAGACAAAGGCTGGACCTATGGAGCCCGCTCTAATTATAGCGCGGATGAATATTCAGGTGATTTCACTTTCAGCGCTGGTATTAAGGGTAATGCAACAGACAGTGCCCTGGTGGAAGTGATGAAAGAGATCAAAGAGTATGCGCAAAACGGTCCTACCAATGAAGAAGTGGTGTTCATGAAAAACGCGATCGGCCAGGGCGATGCGCTTAGGTATGAAACTGGTCCGCAGAAAGCCAATTTTATCCGTCGTATACTGGATTACAACCTGCCTGCAAATTATGTAGAGCAGCAGAACAAGATCCTGCAGAATATGACCAAAGAGCAAATGCTTGAAATGGCAAAAAAATACCTGAATCCTGAACAGATGAACATCCTGCTGGTGGGCGATAAAGCCAAGGTGCTTGAGAATATCAAGAAGCTGGGCTATGAAGTAGTGGAGCTGGATGCTGATGGTAACAAAGTAGATGGCAAAAAAGCATTCTGATGCTTTGGAGATATCTTTGAACGTCCCGTAAGCATGCGGGACGTTTTTTTTGGGAATTAATAATGATTGAAAAATTTAACCGCAAAGACCGCAAAGGGAACGCAAAGGATCGCCAGGATACTCTGCGCTATCTCCTTTTCTCCCTGCGCCCGCTGTAGCTTCAGCGAAGGCTGGTTTTCTCTGCGGTAAAAAAAGATTTCAAACAATTTAAATATGAAAAAACAGATCATACTCCTGCTTGCAGTTTGTCTTTGTACTGTAACTGCATTCACCCAGGCAAAGCTCATAGAAAAAATCACCAAGAGCCCCTCTGGCCTGGTGATCCCTTATGAGAAATACAAACTGCCCAATGGACTTACCCTCATCATCCATGAAGACCACAGTGACCCCGTGGTGCATGTAGATGTAACCTATCATGTAGGATCATCAAGAGAACAAATCGGAAAGTCAGGCTTTGCGCATTTTTTCGAGCACATGATGTTCATGGGATCTGAGAATGCTCCTGAAAAACTTCATGATAACATCACCATTGGCGCCGGTGGCAGTAATAATGGTACCACTAATTTCGATCGCACCAATTATTATGAAACCGTTCCATCCAATGCACTTGAGCCGGTTCTGTGGCTGGAAGCCGACCGCATGGGTTTCCTGCTCGACGCGGTAACACAACCAAAGTTTGAAGTGCAGCGGTCCACGGTTAAGAATGAAAGAGGGCAGAATTATGACAACCGTCCTTACGGCCTGGTTTATGAAAACATCCTTAAAAATCTGTTTCCCTACGGTCATCCTTATTCCTGGCCCGTGATCGGTTACCTGGAAGATCTTGACCGCAGCAATGTGGATGATCTTAAAAACTTTTTCCTTCGCTGGTATGGTCCCAACAACGCGGTGCTCACCGTGGGCGGTGATGTAAAACCTGCGGAAGTAGTGAAGCTCGTAGAAAAATATTTTGGTTCCATTCCCGCAGGCCCGCGCGTAGACCCGGTACAGGTAAACCCGGTAAAGCTGGAAGCCAGCCGGTATGTGTCGTACGTTGACAACTACGCGAGGTTGCCGAGGTTATCCATTGCTTATCCAACTGTTCCTGATTTTCACAAAGACAAAGCAGCGCTGGAATGCCTTGCTTTGATCCTGGGAAGGGGACAGGCTTCTGTGCTTTACCAGCAGCTCGTTAAAAAACAACTGGCCCTGGAAGCTTCAGCTTTCAGCAGCCTTTGGGAACTGGCAGGAATGATGAGTTTTACCATTCAACCACCGGCAGGTAAAAGCCTGGCTGAAATGGAAACATTATTCCATGCGGCTCTTGATTCTTTTGAAAAAAGAGGCGTAAGGGAAGAAGATGTGGCAAAATTTAAAGGCAGTATTGAATCACAGTTGATCAACGGTCTTCAAAGCGTTGATGGAAAAGTGTCACAACTGGCCCATTTTGAAACTTTCACCGGTAATCCCAACAAGATCGGTGAATTGTTGCGCCAGTACTCTTCTTTAACTGTGAAGGATGTAATGCGTGTCTATGAAACCTATATTAAGAATAAGCCCGCTGTGATATTGAGTGTGGTGACAAAAGACAATCCTGCTATGACTGCCAAAGCCAATAATTTCAGGATCGATTCTTCCGGTTACCAGGCTCCTGACTATGGTTACGGCAATCTGAAATATGTAAAAGTGCAGGATGCATTTGACAGGAAGCAACAGCCGGCACTGGGCCCGGTTCCTGCTCTCAAGGCACCGGCTTACTGGAGAAAAGACCTGGCGAATGGTGCTAAGGTCATTGGCACGCTCAATAATGAGATCCCGACGGTTACTGTTTCCATTACCATTCCGGGTGGTCACCTGGCTTCCGCCAATGATCTTTCAAAAGCTGGTCTTGCCACATTCTTTGCCAGGATGATGAATGAGGATACCAAAAATTACACGGCTGAAAAACTTTCTGTTGAATTGCAGAAAATGGGCAGTGCCATCAGCATTTATTCCGGGATAGATGGAATTACTTTCAATGTTCAGAGCCTGAAAAAAAATCTTGATAAAACCCTCGTGCTGCTGCAGGAAAGAATGTTCAATCCCCTGTTCAGCCAGG
>CAYWSQ010000297.1:0-3964 GCA_964460925.1 uncultured Flavisolibacter sp.
TGCACGAAGGAGGAGGATGTAAAAATGATGGCCCGCTGCATTCAGCTTGATATGGAATGTGCGGCGGCCTGTTATGCAGCCGCCCAGTTGATGAGCCTGGGAAGTGATAAAGCAAAAGAGATCTGCCGCATCTGTGCCGACCTCTGCGAAAAATGCGCGGAAGAATGTGCCCACCATCACACTGAGCATTGCCAGGAATGTGCAAGGGCCTGTAAAAAATGTGCTGAGGAATGCAGAAAGATGGCAGCTTAGCTGTTAAACATAATGCGGGATAAAAAGCAAGGCCGGGATTGCTGAATGAGGACTCAAAGGGTGGATCGGCATGTGCAGGCTGCTATAGGTATTGAAATAAAAGGCAGGGCCGGGTAGGCGGGAAGGCGGTAAGCAGTGTACTAAATTCATAACATAATTTATTACACTAACAGAATCTTTAGTCAACTCTCTTCTTGATGAATTTACTTACCGTCTTCCCGTCTTCCCGGCTATTTTTCAAATTCGAAAGACTTTTCAATTTTTTAATTCAATTGTAGAATCTTTTTCAACCTGCTGCCAGCTGTTGATCATTCATTACCTGCATAGATCATTGCTGTTTCTACAGTGGGTTGCATGGTCACTCTCGTCTTCACTGAATTTGAAATGAGGCAGGCAGCTTCCGCCTTCTGCAACACTCGCGCAGCTTTCTCCCTGTCCGCTTCATTATTGATCACAAGCACGGGACTAAGCACCACTTCACTCATCAGGTAGCGGCCATCTACCAGCTCCAGCTTGCCAATTCCTTTTGAATGAAAAGCCTTGTATTCAAGCTTGAAATTTTCCGCGATAGCCAGGAAGGTGGTCATGAGACAGCTATTGATGGCCGCCACGAATAAATGCTCCGGTGACCATACACCCTCTACTCCTTTTGCAAACTGCGGCGGCGTAGCCACTTCTATTTCCTTTTCGAGTACATCTGATGTTAGGATTCCCTTACGATCTTCTGTCCACTGAACAGATACATCATATAAATGTTCTTGTGCCATTTGATACGTTTTAGTTTGATGCTTATTGAAATTGTTTGATGGCCTCACTCAGGTCAAAGACCTTTGCTTTTCCATTGATCTCCGAATGAACCAGCGCACTCGCCGCTGCGCTTCTGTAACCACCGGCGCAATGCACCACGATGGGTTTGTCGAGCGGAATTTCAGCCACCCGTTCTCTTACTTCAGCCAGCGGAATATGGATGCTGCCCGGGAAAATTTTCTTATCCTTTACTTCAGATATATTTCTCACATCCACCAGCGTATAGGCAGGAAGATTTTTCTTAA
Organism: uncultured Flavisolibacter sp.; assembly: GCA_964460925.1. Taxonomy (GTDB): domain Bacteria; phylum Bacteroidota; class Bacteroidia; order Chitinophagales; family Chitinophagaceae; genus Flavisolibacter. The sequence continues at coordinate 1,305 of CAYWSQ010000297.1, forward strand.
ATGTTTCCAGGTCAATTTCCGATTCCTTTACAGCCCCGTGGCTGGTCACAAATGCCGCAGTAATAGATGCTTCATACCCGATGGCTGCCGTTCTTTCTATCATCCGCTTCAACTGATCCTTATCCGCGCCAGCCAGGTAAAATTTTTCTCCCGGCTTAATAATGCTTCCCAGCCAGGTTTCAAATTTGCCATTCTCCATGAGGTTGACCGAATGAGGTAAATGTCCTTTTTTGAAATCCTTTTCATCACGCACATCCACCACCCAGAGATCTTGGTTGATTGATGGCTCACTCTCTTCAAGAGGGATATCATTGATAGCCTTATCAAATGCTTTGGCACCTTTGCGGTTCAACTCCACATTATAGGGGAAGTAGGCGGGCACAAAGGGCTGATCGGTCAGCAGGTTCTTTACAAATTCTGCTTCCGTTATTTCCTGCAGGCTCCAGTTGGTCATTTTTTCTGTTCCAATGGTGGAACTGTTTTCCTGGCTCAGGTTCTTACCACAAAGGGTGCCCGCTCCATGTGCAGGATAAACCAGCACATCATCATTCAGCTTCATTAGTTTTTCCCTGAGTGAATGATACATCTGTACAGCCAGGTCTTCACGTTTCACCTGTACCCTTCCTGCACCTTCCCTGAGATCAGGCCTTCCGCAATCACCGATAAACAAAGTATCACCGGTGAACACAGCTTTTTGCACTCCATCATGTTCCAGTAATATGCTGATACTGTCCGGCGAGTGACCAGGCGTATGCATGGACGTTAGCCTGATCTTGCCCAGCTCAATGGTGGCACCATCATCAAAGGCCTGGTGGGAATAAGAGGCACCAACAAGACTGTGCGTATAGATCGTTGAGCCGGTTTTCTGGTGCAGTTCAAGGTGACTGCTCACAAAATCGGCGTGCGGATGTGTTTCTATCACGCCAACGATTGCCGCCTCATTTTCCTTTGCCCATTCCAGGTAAGGTTTAGGGTTCCTCGATGGATCCACCAGGATGATCTTCTTTTCACAATCACTCAGGATACCATAACTGTAATGTGACAAATTTTTATCTTCCCATTGCTTTATCTGCATGATTCGTATTTTTTATTATGCAAATTTCGGCTGGCCCACTCACTACATCAGTGACTGTAGTCACAGAGGATGGATAATATTAAAAACAAAACGCTCCCTGTACGGAGCGTTCTTTTAGCTCCTCATTTTTTTGACGGTTATATTTAAAATAACATCTACTTAAAAAAAGTAGAAGGCTGCAACCAGGTGAAGGCGATTTAATGCGGAAGCCGGTCACGGAAATAACCATAGACCCAGGTTCCCGCGACAGCGCTCAGTATCACCACCGCAATCACAAATACACCCATGCCGATCTGCGCGAACAGTGGACCGGGACAGGCGCCTGTCATAGCCCAGCCAAAACCAAACAGCAGGCCGCCATAAACCTGGCCTTTGTTGAATTTTTTTGGATGAAAATGGATTTCTTCACCATGTATTGTTTTTACGCGGAATTTTTTGATCAGCCATACCGAGATCATGCCTACCACTACCGCGGTTCCGATCACGCCATACATGTGAAAACTTTGAAGGCGGAACATTTCCTGTATCCTGAACCAGGAGATCACTTCTGCTTTTATGAATACGATTCCGAAAACAATGCCCACCGCCAGGTATTTGAAATTGTACCACCAGGGATGATTCAGTTCCGTATCGTTGATACACATGGTATCAAGACTTCTCACTTCATAATCTGTGACTTCTGCCGGCACCACAACTGCCTCGCTCTTTACATCCGTATTTTTTATTTCTGACATCTCCGTTATTATAATTTGAGAATAAAGGGAAGAATCAAATTGGCCATGATAAATCCACCTGCCATAAAACTGATGGTCGCAATCAGCGAAGGAAACTGCAGGTTGCTAAGTCCCATGATGGCATGACCACTGGTGCAGCCCCCTGCATATCTTGTTCCGAATCCCACAAGGAAACCACCGCCCACCAGCAGTATCAATCCCCTCCAGGAAAGCAGGCTTTCCCAACTGAAAATCTCCAGCGGCACAAGCTGGCTGTAATCATTGATGCCATAACCCTGCAGCTCCGAAGCTAATGCAGGATGCACCTGTACCGGGTCAGGACTTGCCAGGTAACGGGCTGCTAAAAAACCGCCAATGAGAATACCGCCAACGAAAAATAAATTCCAGGCTTCTTTTTTCCAGTTGTACTGGAAAAAAGGAACTTTCGCAGGGAAACAGGCGGCACAGATATGCCGCAGGTTGGCCGAGATACCAAAATGTTTGTTGCCTAATAATAATAAAGCAGGAACAATCAATCCAATGATAGCCCCTGCCACATACCATGTCCAGGGTTGTTTAATGAATTCGATCATAATTATTTTTTATCCGGGATTGAAAACACCGGGTTTTTACGAAATGATTCAGACTGTAAATTAAATGGGAAACAAAACTGTAACTTAATAATATTTAGTTACTGCTGACTCAAAACCGCATGAGAAGAATGAATACAGGAAATTATTTCTGGATACCAGGTGACTGTCTGCCTAAAGTCTTACACCTTGCTCCTTGTACCTTGAACCTTGCTCGGTGCCCCTGATCGTTGAAACATCCCAAAAACCAAAGCACCCATTATGGCAAAATACACAGTGCTT
>CAYWSQ010000298.1:0-3948 GCA_964460925.1 uncultured Flavisolibacter sp.
ATGGGAGGCGCTTTTTTAAGTTTTGAATGATATGAGAAAGTACAAACCTTGTTCGCCCGGCCTCATGAGGTGGATATTGAAAAGGAAGAAGTGAAGATCATCACACCAGAGGAACTGGAGAAGGAAAGGGTGACAGGCGCCGTTAGAACAGACATCATCCTGTCTGCCGAGATCATGGCGATTGCTTACAGCCAGGTTACCGGTGAGCCCATCGTCAACCAGGTTGTAGTGATGCTGGCGGTTGCCGTTTTTATTACCATTGCCGTTTATGGTTTTGTGGGATTGATTGTGAAGGCCGATGATATTGGTGTACACCTGGCACAGGAAAAATTCCGTCCTGCCACCAGGAAATTCGGACGTGGCATTGTTAAATTCATGCCTCATTTTTTAAAGATCCTGAGCTATATCGGCACAGCGGCCATGCTTTGGGTTGGTGCCGAGATCATTGCCCATGGCATTCCCTTTACCGCTCACCTGCTGCATGAACTGGAACTTGCTTTTGCGCACATGCCTGCCCTGGGATGGCTGGTCAAGGCGCTGGCTTGCGCGGTTGGTGGATTGATTATCGGTTTCCTGGTTGAGAAACTGGTTCATTTTGCAAAAACCTTATTCGCCCGGAAAAAACAGCCGGCCATTTAATTCTCAGCTTTATTTATCAAACCTTTCCCCCGGCAGGCTGCAATCAAACCATGGTAAGCCAGGAGAACAGAATCCAGTTTGTTGCTGTTTCAACAAAATAATTCTGTTCATTCCAGGTATCATCAAAAAGAATCACCCGCAGGATATCTTCATCCAGAATTTTTTCCTCATAAGGTTTGGCAACATGCTCTTCTGTAAATTGAAAAGAAGGTTTGGAAGTCAGGCTTTCAATGGTTGACGTATACCGTTCCCGGAAAACCTCAACAGCCATTTCCCTGCCCTGCATATTTGAAAACCTGCCGCAAATGGAAAGTTGATCAATAAAATGACCAATAGAATCCTGCTGGTTTTCGGTCCAGAGCTTCATTGTGATTAATTGTTTCTGCAGCAGGTAAACCAGGGCCGATGCGGGATCCTCAGCATATTCCTTAGGCAGGGAAACCAGGGCTGCCGTATTTGCGAGATGATCATCTGTTATAAATTCGTAAACCCTGGTCTGCTTCCATCTGCCATTGCCAAGCTTTTTATCAAAATCAGGATCTTTTTTCAACTCAAGTAAATCCAAAATTGCCATGTGTTCTTATTGACAAAATAAAACGGTGAACCTATGAATGCAAACGCTGATAGTATAAAATGATGGCGCCGGAGTCAAATGTTTTGCTCCCCTGGAGTTTGAGGGGAATTGCCTGGCTGATGTTTTTGAATAGAGTCAGCCCGCTTCCAAGAATAAACGGATGGATACAAATCTGGTATTCATCAATCAACCCTGATTGGGTAAGCGATGCAATCAAACCCGGGCTGCCCACGTAAATGTTTTTGTTATCATCACTACCGGAATTTTTCAAATCTGAAACTTCATCCTCCAGGCTTTTTGTTGCCAGCCTGGCGCTTTCCCAATCTAGTGATTTCAGCGTACGTGAAAAAACAATTTTTGGGACCCTGTCCATAACCGCGGCAAAATCATCCATAGCCTTTTCCCTGGTCGGATTTTTTAACACAGACTTCCAGTATTCCATTAACTGGTAAGTAACCCTGCCGTAAAGAATGGCATCTGCATCTTTCAACAGGTCGGCATAATGCCGGTGCAATTCTTCATCAGCGATTCCTGCTGTATGATCGCAATACCCGTCAAGGGTCATGTTTATGGCTGCTATCAATTTTTTCATAGAACTAATTTAACCCGGCCTCCAGATCTTTCTTACCGATAACCGTAAATGGTGAATAAAGATTTTTCTTCTTCATATGGTATCAACAAATTGTCCAGTATCTCCTTAAACTGAATGGTTGCATCGTGGACCTCGGGGGAAACAAAGCCACCCCGGTGTATTCCATATACGGTCCTGACCTTTATCCATTCAATATCGAAAAATGGCGGAAGCCCCTCTTCATAAAACATTGACCAGTCACCATAATAATCCGGCACTTCACTAAGTATTCCTGCAGTTGACGCATCCTTGTCAGTCAGGCATTTTACAATATAGGCCGGAGGAAAAGGTAGCAGCCCCACAGCTTCCTGCAATTCCAGCCATTTGGTATCATTCATTAAAGGATTCAATTGCCTTTGCGTAATGATCCTTTCCACATCTTTTCTCAGCGCATTTATATAAATGCTGTTTGCTTCAAGTGCTTCCTTATACGCTGCAAAATTTTCGCTCATACCCTCTTCTTTGTTTAAGTTAGTTGGCTTTCATTACCGGAACAGAAGCATGATCCACTACAATAACCATCCTGCCTTCCTTCATTGCTTTTATCACGGTATGGCGTGCCTCCATAACAACGGGTTCACCACCCGGCACCTCCATGGTCCATTTAAAAATTCCATGCCCGGTTACGGCATCTTTTAAAACCATGTTGGTATTGCTGGTATATTCAAGCCTGGCGCCTTTGTTGGCATTAAAATCCCGGGTATAAAAATCTTTTACAGCATCATAACCTTTCAACTGCATTACCCTGGCTGGAGGATAAGCAGTGAGTTCCGGACTCTTCCAATACAGTTGCATAAACGCGTTCACATCTCCGGCATTGAAAGCAGCCAGGAAGGAACTATCAAGTTGCCTGGCGGCAGCTAATAATTCGGCTTCACTCATAGCTGAACCAGGCTTTTCATCCCTGTTGCCGCATCCGGCTATGATCAATATAAACATCGATAGCGATAGCATAGATTTGCGGAAACTGAATTTCATTTTCATTTTTATTTACAGTAAATATTGAATAGTTTTTCAAAGTGAGGCCAGCAAGCGGCATTCCTCGCATTTTTATCAACCCTTTTTGTAAACCTCCGGCAGGCTCCAGTTATACTTCACCGCTATCAGTCGGATCATTACGATCACCGAAATACAAACAGCTTCCAGTGAGCCACTTCTAACATCAATCTTCAACAGCAGAAAATAAAGGAGTCCTCCTGCTATACAGGCTGTAGCATAGATCTCTTTCTGTAAGATCTGCGGGATCTGGTTAAGCACTATATCGCGGATCAATCCTCCAAAGCAGGCAGTGATGGTTCCCAGTGCAATACAAAGTCCTGCCGATAAATTAAACTGGATGCCTTTCTGGATGCCAAGGATGGTAAAAAAACCCAGGCCTATGGAATCGAAAAGCAACAGGATGGAAGAAGCTTCCTTGATCTTCCTGTAAAAAAGCAGGGCAGCAGCCGCGCTGATAAAGATCACGAGGCTGTAATAATTGGAACTGATCCATGCTACCGGCAGGTCGCCGATCAGCATATCCCTCAACGTTCCTCCTCCAATAGCAGTGATAAATGCAATGATGAAAATGCCAAAAAGATCCAGTTTTTTGTCCATGGCCGCAAAGACCCCGGAAATGGCAAAGGCAGAGGTCCCGATTATATCGATCAGGGTGAAGACTTCATTTTTCATGCGAATGGAAAAGGGAATTTATAATTCATAAAGCCTATGACCGCATCTCAAGCTTTTTCAGCATTTCATCGGTGATTGGCTCACTGTAAATGCCATAGGCATTGACCAGCACACCCTTGAGCTGGTGCTTATCAGAGGAAATGGCATAAAGAATGGCCGCATCCGAAGGATTACTTTCCCCTTCAAAACGGAAGAATTTGTCGATCCTGAATTCATCCGCAAAAACTTTGAACTGTCCGTTACGGCATTCCAGGCAATTCTGCTGGAGGTTAAAGTCTTCTACATAACCCTCATTGCGCAGGTCATTCATGGTTTGGGAAAGCGTGACGTACTGGGACATACAGGTTTAGTGTTTCAATGAAGTTAAACAGAAATGGGCGTAATCGGCAAAGGGCAGTCTTTAACTATTTCCTTTTTCTTTTAACATTCACCT
>CAYWSQ010000299.1:0-3939 GCA_964460925.1 uncultured Flavisolibacter sp.
TAATAAATCCCGGAAAAAACCAGTTCCGCGGCTGTCAGCACGAGATAATAGGCTGCGGGTAATTTCATCAGTTCACAAATTACACTAAAGGTTCCTGGGAACAGAATCATAAGATTCCTCGTATTTATAAGATCAACGGGCACTGATGACTGCGAGGAATATTATGGAGGATATCAATAACGGGGATTATTGATTTTTTTCTATTTGAACAATCACAGTTGTTTTATTTCAGAATTTTTTATAGCCGGAAAGGTCAACCTTCGCTAAAGCTTTGGCTGACGCAGCGGGAAGACCAGCCTTCGAAGCTTCGGCTGGCGCAGCGGTAAGTAAAGTCTGACAGAATGAGTAACATCATTGATCCTTTGAAGAGTTTCTTAATCTCAGACACTACTTACCGTCTTACCGCCTTCCCGGCTATCATATTTTCTTTTTACCTGACATTATTCACAAGAGTAATCAGAGAAATTGTTTGATCGCATCTCCCAAGTCATAAACCCTGGCACTCTTATCAATTGAAGCTGCGATGATGGAACTGCCGGCAGCACTCCTGTAACCGGCAGCGCAATGCACAACAATAGGTTTGTCAACCGGGATCTCGTTCACCCTCGATCTTAACTCCGGAAGCGGAATGGCAATGCTATGCCTGAAAGGTTTACCCTGTTTAACTTCATTCTCATTACGTATATCCACTATGGTATATGCTTTGGGATCCTGGCGGAAGGCCTCCAGGTCAAGGAGCTCGTGTTTTTCTTTAGCATCCTTTACAACGATACCGGCTTTCACCTGGCCTTCATAACCAATAGCTGCCGTTCTTTGTTTGAGTTTATTCAGTTGCTCTTCATTTTCACCTGCGAGATAAAAATTTTCTCCAGGTTGAATAATGCTACCCAGCCAGGTCTCAAATTTTCCGTTCTCCATCAAGTTGATGGATCCGGGCAGGTGCCCGTCCTTAAAGACCGGAGCATCACGACCATCAATGATCCAGGATTTATTGCCGGAGAGTGACTGCTCAATTTCCCCTGTAGTTTCCAGGTTTTTGATTTCCTTCATTGATGAAACCAGCGAAGGCGCACCCTTACGGTTGAGTTCAACATCGAATGGAAAATAGGCAGGAACAAAGGGCTGGTCCATGAGAAGGTTTTTTACAAAAGCCTCTTCCGTCATATCCTGCAGGCACCAGTTATTCTGTTTTTCCATGCCAATGGTGCTGCTGCTTTCTTTGCTCAGGTTCTTTCCGCAAAGCGTTCCGGCCCCATGTGCAGGATAAACTACCACATCATTGTTCAGCTTCATTAATTTGTTGCGAAGGGAATGATACATCTGCCTGGCCAGGTCTTCTTTTTTAGCCTGCAAATTACCAGCACCTTCTCTCAGGTCCGGCCTGCCACAATCACCAATAAAAAGAGTATCCCCTGTGAACACGGCTTTTTGCACATCATCGTATTCAAGCAGGATGCAAATGCTGTCCGGTGAATGCCCGGGGGTATCCAAAGCACTAAGCCTGAGCTTACCGATGGAGATCTGCTGCCCTTCATCGAAAGGCTGGTGAGGGTAAGAGGCACCTGCCTTACTGTGTACATAAATCGTAGCCCCCGTGAGCTCATGAAGTTCAAGATGACTGCTGGTAAAATCAGCGTGCGGATGAGTTTCAATAATTCCTTTGATTGTGGCGCCCTGGTTTTTAACCCACTCAATATAGGGTTGTGGATCCCTTGAAGGATCGATGAGTATCACCTGTTTTTCTTCAATAACAGCATAACTGAAATGTGAAAGGTTTTTATCCTCCCATTGTTTGATCTCCATCTGTGAATTTACTGAAGAATTGGCAATGACGATCCTTTAGCTGTAGATGTGAACACGCAAACAGGGTAATTGGATTGTGGACATCATTCGACAATTGAATACAAAATAAGAGCATGATTCGAGTGCTGTTAGATTCTTGCAGCAGGGATCAGGAACTGTTTTCTCTGGCACAATCATTTATGTGATGCAGGCAAAAGATTATTATGGCAAAAGCGTCAACAAGATCAAAAAAAGCTAAAAATGCCGGTGCAGGCGCCGGTGATTCTTTATTGCAGGAATTATTTATTGATTCACTCAGGGATATCTATTATGCAGAAAAAGCACTGGTAAAGGCCCTTCCCAAAATGAGAAAGGCCACTACTTCAGAAGCGCTGGCATCTGCTTTCGAAGACCACCTGGTTGTAACCCAAAACCAGGTAGCGCGACTGGAAGAGATGTTTGCCGTGCTGGAAGAAAAGGCCAGGGGTAAAAAATGCGAGGCGATTGAAGGCCTGATCAAGGAAGCACAGAGCATCATTGAAGACACTGATGCCAGAACTTCAACCAGGGATGTTGGACTGATCCTGGCAGCCCAGAAAGTAGAGCATTACGAGATCGCTACTTACGGAGGTTTGAGACAACTGGCTGCAACTCTTGGTTATGACGAAGTTGAAGCCATGTTGCAGGAAACGCTGGACGAGGAAAAAGAAACGGATGTGCTTCTCACCCAGATCGCTGAAAATGATATCAACTACCAGGCGGCTGAGGAAGAAGAAGACTGATTGGATAATGATCATTGTGAATTGGCCAGGCTTGCCCTGGCCAATTTTTTGCGCACCTTAAAAAAACAGCGGAAAATGATGCAGAGGCCGATTTGATTTATGAGGGCGGATTTTTTTAGCCTTACTAATCTAACCTTGAAACATGCGTGACCTTATCATTTATGTAGATGATGACCGGGATGATCTGGAGATCATGGCCGAGGCATTTGTTGAAATACCTGGTTTCAGGCTGTTATGTATGGAAAGGCCTGATAACCTGCTCACTGTTATGGAAGAAAACATAGACAGGGTATGCCTGGTAGTACTGGATGTGAATATGCCGGTCTATGGCATTGATCTGCTCTCGCTCATCAGGAATTCTCCCGGGTTCAGCTAGGTGCCGGTAGTGATGATCTCTTCATCTAAAAGTCCGAAAGACCGCAATGTAGTGGAGAGGCTTCGTTCAGAATTGCTGGAAAAGCCTTCAAGTTTTCCTGGGATCAGGCAGTTGGCAGAACACCTGGCGAAACACCTGGCGAAACACTGTCCCACGTGATTTACCTGTTCAAACTTTCAGGCAACCCCTGAATCCCCTGGCTGCATAATAAGACTGTGCACCATTATGATAGATGAAGACCTGGCCGTAACGGTAGTCACCGAAAAGCGCCCCGCCCAATTTCCTGACAGGAGCAGGTGTTAAGATCCAGCTAGAAGTTTTCATATCAAAAGGTCCCAGTTTCTGTAGCGCCCTGTATTCATCTTCATTCAGCATATCAATACCCATGGCTTCTGCCATGTCCATGGCACTGTTGGCAGGCCGGTGTTCTTTTCTTGATTCAAGGCCCTCCCGGTCAAAGCAAACGCTTCTCCTGCCATTGGGTGATTCAGGTGAACAATCGTAAAAAAGGATGTTGCCGGATGCATCTTTGCCAACTACATCAGGCTCGCCACCCGTGTCTTCCATTTCCTGAAGGGACCAGAGTTTACCCGGGCTGGATTCCAGTTTTTTTTGAACTTCTGACCAGTCAATGCTCTTGTGGCGTTTCATGTTTTTTTCAAACCTGGATTTCAGGATTTCCAGTAATCTTTTTGTATCAGCAGCGGATAGTTTTTTAGAAGTAGCCTTGCTCATTGATGTTGTATTAGATGGAAGGATTATGAGCTATAAATTTATTAATTATTGGCTTTACTGGTTCACGTTAGATCTAATTCATATCATTCAATCATTCCTGTTGCGGATGGTGACACGCGGAATGCATACGCGGATGGCTGATGCAACAAAAAAAATTCGGTAAGTAGTTGTTTTTAAAATTGAATGTTTATTACTCCTCCCAGCCATTCCTTTCATCCTAATCCCAAAATCCCACTAATCAAGGTTCAGACAAATTCATGGTTT
>CAYWSQ010000300.1:0-3918 GCA_964460925.1 uncultured Flavisolibacter sp.
AGTGAACTGCTGAAAGGTGAAAACTGTGATTTGATATTACCTGTATTCACAAGAGACATGTCGTAACTCAAAGGTTTAGCGCCGCAGCTGAAATCAAAACCACCGAAATCAAAATTTCTCTCGGCAGTTTGAGAAGCAGTTTTAAAAAAGATTTTCATTTCTGCCAGGTCATAAACGATCGACCATTTGGTAAAACTGCCCTGTTTTACGTTGTCCAGTATTTCAAAAGCATCGTTGATGATATTACTGCCTGGATGTTCCTGGAAGCGTTCCACCATATTGCATGCAATATGGAAACGTTGCAATGAATTATCGTTGAACTGCACTGCATTTTCTTTTTTCCTGGCCTGGTTAAGGGACCGGAGCGATGATTCATAAGTATTATTTGCCAGTACAGGAAAAGGAAGATCTGCACCACTGTGTACTTTCATTTTACCATCAAGAAATTCTATGGTAGCGGCCTGGCCTGTTTTATCAGCAACAAGGTAATGTTGCGGTGCTCCTGAACTCATTATGCGTATCACGCTATCTGTATCCATCACTTCACGGATGGTTGCACAATTATCCAGCTGGTACTGGATCCATTGCAGTACACTCAGCGCCGGCCTTTTATCTGGTGCGGGATATTTTGTTTCATCCAGCCACATGAGCTCCACTACAAGCCCTTTTTCATTCATGCCCCCTGTGGGAAATTCCTTTCCGTACTGGTTGAACGTGATACTGCCATACCTGGATATCCAGGTTGCCGTAAGGCCTTGCTCAATTTCCAGTGAGGTCTTCAATAATCCCCGCTGGTTGGTATGGATCACACCTGTTTCGGTGAGCCAGTCATAATTGCGTCCGAACACCATCTTGTTTTTGTAATGAAGCAAAAAACTGGTACAGGCAAAGGCCTGGAATGACTGCCAGGCGATGACCAACAGCAGGATGCATTTTTTCATTACAATAAGTTACGAAAAATGCAATACAGGAAAGTCTGGATTTACATGAAAGGACCGGTGGTCTTATTTAAAGAAAAGTGATTTCAGTTCACTGGCATCATCTGGTTTCATTTTACCACCCAGGATCAACCGGACCTGCCGGCGTTGCAGGGCACCTTCAAACAATTTTTTTTCTTCCTCAGACTCAGGGATCAGCTGGGGAACCACGCGGGGCCTGCGGTTGGGATCAAGGGCCACAAAAGTATAATAAGCTTCATTGCTTTTGTATTTGAACTGTTGCTGGAAATCTTCCCCCCAAACCTTCAGGTGGATCTCCATGGAAGTGTTGAAGGCGCGGCTCACTTTGGCTTCGATATGTACGGTATTTCCGAGCTTGATGGGATTCTCGAAAGAGATATTATCAACAGAAGCCGTTACCACCGGTGCGTTGCAATGGCGCTGCGCAGCAATGGCTGCGGCAATATCCATCCAATACATCAATCTTCCCCCCATGAGATTGCCAAAAACATTTGTATCGTTGGGTAACACGATCTCTGTCATCATGGTAAAACTGTCTGCGGGTTTCCTGACTTGCATAGAATAGTTTGTGCGGCGAAGTTAGTGAAGGAGAAAATCTTATGTAGAGAAAACAGGTTTGCTATGAGGAATATTTCGTTAAAAGAGTTTGCAGCTTTCGTACTTTGCTTCGGAAAATATTTTCTACTTTTCCATCCCTAATCATTCACAATGAAGAAAAAGATCGCCCTGGTTACAGGAGGTTTCTCCGGAGAAGCCGTTATCTCATACCGTTCCGCCAATACCATATTCAACCACCTTGATAAAGAAAAATTCGATGTCTATAAAATTGATGTGAATACAGAGGGCTGGTTCTATGAAGATGCCGGCGGCAGGAAAGGAGAAGTTGATAAAAATGATTTTACCATCCATGTAAATGGTGAAAAAACAGGCTTTGATGTGGTATTCATTGGCATGCACGGCACTCCCGGAGAAGATGGAAAACTCCAGGGATATTTTGATGTGCTGGGATTGCCCTATACCTCCTGCAATGCGGCTACATCAGCCATTACTTTCAATAAACGTTATACAGTAGCGGTAGCTGCCATGGCCGGAATTGGTGTGGCCAAATCAGCCCACCTTTTCAGGCATACCCCTTATAATCTAGATGAGATCCTTTCAACCCTGCAGCTTCCTTATTTTGTGAAGCCCAATAATGGAGGATCCTCCATTGGCATGAGCAAGGTTACAGAGGCTTCACAGTTGAAAGAATCGCTTGAGAAAGCTTTTAATGAAGACGACCAGGTGCTGGTGGAGGAAATGATCCAGGGCCGGGAGTTCACTGTGGGTGTTTTCAAATCAAGGGGTGAGGTAACGGTGCTTCCCATTACCGAGGTACAGTCGCACAAAGAATTTTTTGATTTTGAAGCCAAGTACGGGGGGATGTCAACCGAGACCACGCCTGCCGATATTCCCGCCGACTGGGTGGCAAACCTGGAAGCCGCTGCCAAAAAGATCTATAACGTATTCAACTGTAATGGGGTTGTTCGCATAGATTTTATTTATAACGAACAGCAGGGCAGGCCCTATATGCTGGAAATCAATACCATCCCTGGCCAGAGTGATGCCAGCGTGATCCCACAGCAGGTGAGGGCGAAAGGATGGGAACTGAAGGATTTTTATTCCCGCCTGGTGGAGGAAGCACTGGGTAACCGTTAAAATTGAACCGGTTCACAATAATAAATTCAGCCGGCCTGGTTCTTGCCCGGTCATGCGCTTTGATTCAATTTAATATATTGCATCCCCAAACTGGTATCCCTGCATGATCAAAAACATTACCCGGCGCCCGCTCTGGTTCAACATCCTGGTAGGCATCGGCATCATCGTACTCTTTTTCCTGATTTTCATGTTTTCCCTGAAATGGATCACCCGTCATGGTGAATCCAAAACGGTTCCTGCCGTTACTGGAAAATTTATTGATGACGTGCAGCAGCAGCTTTCCGACGGCGGTTTCGAGCTCGTGATCCAGGATTCTGTTTATTACGATTCCATTAAACCGGGTACCGTGATCAAACAATTCCCGGAGGCCGACCAGGTGGTGAAAGTGAACCGCACGGTTTATGTGATGATCAATCGTTTTGTTCCACCTGATGTGAACATTCCCAATATTATTGGTGCGCAACTGAGGAGCGCTGAAATGACTCTCAACAGCCTCGGGCTCAAACTGGGCGATACCACTTCCAAACGCGATTTCGCGAAGGGCACAGTACTGGAAATGCTGGTGAATGGACAGCCTGTGAAACCGGGTGATAAAGTGAAGGTGGGAACCCGTATCGATATGGTGATCAGTGGCGGTATTCCCAATGAGGATGCCATGTCGGTTCCTAATCTTTTCGGTATGCCATACGATGAGGCCAGGATCTACCTGGAATCTCTTGGCCTGACCCTGGGCAGCGTAGTGCCGGATCCTGGTGTAACCGACAACGCTTCAGCTTTTGTTTACAGGCAGCATCCTGAACCTAAAACACCAGATGGTGTACAGGTTTTTATCAGGCCGGGCCAGATGGTAGATATATTTTTAAGCGCGCAGAAACCTGTGAGAGATACAACACAGAACAGGCTCCCTGAAATTCCTTAATCATGAAACATATTACAGTAGAAGAACTCAAGGCAAGGATGGACAGCGGTGAAAAGATCAACCTGATCGACTGCCGCGAACCACATGAATATGAAGAAGCCAACCTTGGCGGCAAACTGGTTCCGCTTGGAAAAATCCAGACCATGCAGATCGAGGATATTGAAGATCTCAAAGACGAAGAAGTGATCGTTCACTGCCGCAGCGGCCAGCGCAGCCAGATGGCCTGCATGGTGCTTGACCAGATGGGCTTCAGCAATACGGTGAATGTGACCGGTGGTATACTGGCATGGAAGGAGAAGTATGGCCTTTAGCGATTAGCCAATGGCCATTGGCTATAACCTCACA
>CAYWSQ010000301.1:0-3824 GCA_964460925.1 uncultured Flavisolibacter sp.
GGACTGGCAGGAAGCCTTGGTGTACTTACCACGGCCATCTTCGGTGTTTATTTTCTTACGGCTGAAATGCCGGTTTATTCCATGATGTCATTTGCCATGATGGGTAGCCTTGCCGCCTTTCTTATTTTCAATTTCAACCCTGCCAAAATCTTCATGGGAGATTCGGGTTCGTTGTTGCTGGGCCTGGTTAATGCCATTCTGGTAATTAAATTTATTACTGTGGCAGATGCTGCCGCGGCTGTAGTTCCTGTAAGTTCCGCTGTAGCCATCGGTTTTTCCATCCTCATCGTTCCGCTGCTTGATACCCTGCGTGTGTTCAGCATCCGTATCAGCAAGGGCCGCTCGCCATTTTCCCCGGACCGCAATCATATTCATCACCTGTTACTCGACAGGGGGCTCAACCATAAATATGTAACGTTCTCCTGTTTGGGACTGAATCTTTCCTTTATTGCCATGGCCTATTTCGGTCGCTCACTTGGACCAACTACCTTGTTGTTCCTGATGATCGGGGTATCCTTTGCCATGATCGGGGCGCTGATTTATTTCAAAAAGCCTGCTTCCAAACTTGTTATTGCAAGTGCATTCCAGCATTCAAAGCCGGAACCTTCCGTGCAACCTGCCACTAAAGTGGTAGCCTTAAAACCGGAAGCTGTTGCAGTTGAGAATTAAGACTTTGTCCATGGACCATAGACCATGGACCATGGACTATTTCCCATTCCTTCTTAGATTTGCGCTACAAAATTGAAAAGCTATGTCAGCAGAAGATGTGTCGCTTACAATGGAAATGGCCGAGGACTCCATGAGCAGGGCTATCTCCCATCTTGAAGCGGAACTTACCAAGATTCGTGCGGGAAAGGCCAATCCTTCCATGCTGGATGGAATTGTAGTTGATTATTATGGTTCACCCACGCCCATCAACCAGGTTGGCAATATCAGTGTGATGGATGCCCGTACCATCAGCATCCAGCCCTGGGAAAAAAATATGTTGCAGCCCATCGAAAGAGCCATTATTGCTTCCAATATTGGTATCAATCCGCAGAACGACGGTGTGATCATCCGCCTGTTCCTGCCCCCGCTTACGGAAGAACGCCGCAAAGACCTGGTAAAACGAGCCCAGGGTGAGGGAGAACATTCCAAAGTGGCGATCCGAAATATCAGGAGGGATGCCATCGAGCAGATCAAAAAGGCCCAGAAGAACGGCCTGAGTGAAGACGCTGCCAAGGATGCAGAGAACGATGTTCAGGCCATTACCGATAAATACATTGCACTGGTGGAGAAACACCTCGCCAGCAAAGAGAAGGATATCATGGCGGTTTAAGCCAATAGCCAATAGCCATTAGCTTCTGTTAGCAAGGTATACTCCGCCAAGTATCATACCCAGGCAGGCTACCTGTACGGCATTGATACTTTCGCCAAATACCAGTCCCCAGAATATAGCAACTACCGGTATGGCATAAGTTACAAGCGAGGCGAAAATGCTGCCTGCTCTTTGTATGAGTATATAAAACAGGGCGGTAGCTATGGCCGTGCCTCCAATGCCAAGCAGGGCAACAATTCCCACTGAAGCACGGAAGCCCGCATCAGAAGACGAAGCCTCGAACACACCCAGGCACCAGGCCACAATGAGTGCAGGAATGGCAATGAGGGTCATGGAAACCGAAGCGATCCTGAAGGGTTCGATGCCTTTGAGATAATGGCTTACAATGTTCACATTAAGACCGTACATAACAGTTGCCAGCAGTATCAACAGGGTGAAACCATAATCGCTGATACTCACATTGCCCTGTGATAAACTTAGTATCAGCAATCCGGCAAACCCGGTGAGCACACCGGCGATCTTCTTTCCCTGTACTTTCAATTTGAAGAAAAGGATGCCGATGGTGATCACGAAAAGCGGGGTCAGTGAGTTGAGGATGCCCGCGAGTGAACTGTTGATTTTTTTTTCAATGGCAATAGCGAATAGAAATGCCGGGAAAAGATTGCCCAGCATCCCTGAGAATAATACCAGGTGAAGTTTATTTAAAGCGATCTTTTTGAAATGGAAAAGAGCGAAAGGGAAGAACACCAGTCCCGCCGAGGAGATCCTCACGGCACCGATCTGCCAGCCATCAAGATGATCCGTTGCTTTTTTCATCAGTATGAAAGAGCTTCCCCAGATAAGGGAGAGAACTACGAACAGTAACCAACTGGTCAAATCTTTTTTTGCCATTCCCCTGCAAAAGTGCGGAAGTTTGTGTTCTCAAATATTTTTTTATGGACCAACTGAAAGATCTTCCAACCAGGGCACCGGGTGAACTTGATAAAAAGGAAACCAAAGCACGTACTGCCGAATTGCTTGAAGAGTTACAGGAATTACAGAATGTACTGTACGCGGAAAACAAGCATTCCGTGCTGATCATACTGCAAGGCATGGATGCCAGTGGTAAGGATGGCGCCATCCGCGAGGTGTTCAGCGGCTGCAATCCCCAGGGCATTTCGGTGGTTTCCTTTAAAGTGCCGACCGAAGAAGAATTAGCTCACGATTTCCTCTGGCGTATTCACCGCCATGCGCCACATAAAGGAAAGATTGTGATCTTCAACCGGAGTCATTATGAAGATGTGCTGGTGACCCGCGTGCATGGCTGGTGCGATGACGCATTGGCCATCAAAAGATTTGAGGCCATCAATGCTTTCGAATCACTGTTGCTAAGCCATAACAATACCACCATCCTGAAATTTTACCTGCATATCTCCAAAGAGGAGCAGGATGAAAGGCTGCAGGAGAGACTGGATGACCCTCGAAAAAAGTGGAAATACAATAAAAAGGATAAGGAAGAAGCAAAGCACTGGGACCGCTACAGGCAGATGTATGAAGATGTGTTTGAGCATTGCAGCGTGGTACCCTGGACCATAATACCTGCTGACCAGAACTGGTATAAGGAATACCTGGTTGCCAAAACCCTGGTTGAAAAGCTGAAGATGCTGGACATGAAATATCCACAGCCAGCTGAGGTTAGTGCCGGGTAATTTTTATACATGTAACTTTAATAGCATTAAAACTTATGTTATGGGATTTGTTAAAGAATTCAAGGAATTTGCCCTTAAAGGAAATATCGTAGACCTGGCCATTGCCGTGATCATTGGCGCTGCTTTCGGAGCCATCATCTCCTCACTGGTGGAAGATGTAATTACCCCGCTTGTGCTGGCCCCCGCACTGGAAGCTGCCAATATCCAGGACCTGGATAAGCTCACCTGGGGTGCGGTTAAGTACGGCAATTTTTTAGCGGCTGTACTTAAATTTTTACTCATTGCGCTTGTGCTTTTTATGGTGATCAAGGGGATCAACAAAATGAAGCGGAAAAAAGATGAACCCGTGGCTGAACCCAAGGCGCCTGAATACACCCTGCAGGAAAAACTGCTGATGGAGATCAGGGATTCGCTTAAAAAATAGGCTTGGAGGATGTGAACAAACTGTGCCGGAGCGATCCTGGAATTGCTATATTTTTGCCTGTCCCGTTTCTTGAAACGGGACATTTTATTAAAATCGGAACCGTGAGTACCTACCAGATCAAATTACCCCAGTTCGAAGGCCCTTTTGACCTGCTCCTTTTCTTCATAGAAAGGGATGAACTGGATATTTATAATATTCCTATTACCAGGATCATCAACGATTTCCTGGAATACATCCACAGCCAGGAAGCACTGAACATTGAGATGTCCAGCGAATTCATTTTGTTCATCTCCACGCTGATGCGCATCAAGGCCAAAATGCTTTTGCCGCGGAAGGAACTGGATGCCCAGGGTAATGAGATTGACCCCAGGCAGGAACTGATCGACAAGATCCT
>CAYWSQ010000302.1:0-3817 GCA_964460925.1 uncultured Flavisolibacter sp.
GCTGATCATGATCCTTTGCTCCAACTGTTGTTTGTTTCCATTCAAACGGAAATGATAAAGCCCGGTTGAAAGCACGGGAAGGTTGAGCATTTCAGTGGCATTGCCACCAGCGTGCGCAATATTCCTGCTCATGATCTTTTGCCCGGAGGAGTTGAATACTTCAAGACTGTAATTACCTTTTTCAAGATTGTTGAACTCCAGCATGATGTTGTTTCCTTTCACAGGATTAGGATAGATCGTGAAAGCCTGCTTGCTGCTCTCGAACTGCACCTTCACTACAGGCGTGTATTTGATCTCACCTGAAAGACCCACAGATTTCACGCGGTAATAATTATTTCCCTGGTACACTCTTTCATCAAGCCAGTTATAGGATGCCGTAAGACCATTATTGTTTTTTGGTTGAAAACTTGCCGCCAGTACAAAACCGGAACCATTGCCTGATTCTTCCAGTTCATAATGATCCACATCCGATTCAAAAGCGTTGGTCCAGTCAATAAGGATACCCTTGCCCTGTGGTGCCGCGTTGATAGAGGTAACCCCGATAGGCAGGATGCTGCAACCCGTATAAGCCGTCATGGGACCAGGTCCGCAAACATTGGCCACAATGCTGTTTGCCTGCACATAATTACCACCTGCCAGGTCGTTCGCGCCCAGTGAGCGGTTGGAGCTGCCATTGGAAATGGCATAATGCATGATGGCACCCGGCTGGATCACATGCCCGAGCTGGTGACCGTGTCCGAGTTCATGCACAGCTACGGTTTCAAAATCATATTCGGAAAAAGAAGGAGTGGCAGTTCCAAATTCCCAGGTGAGCGGGGTGATATTGCTTCCTTCATCAAAAATGATATCAAGCTCTGTAACAAACCAGGAAATATCAGGACCGAGCTGGCAACCACCCCAATAAGAATAACAAACGCCGAGCACACCCGGACTTAATGGAGCCGCACCGTCAAATGTGATGATATTGGTGCCATCGCTTACTGCATCATTGATTGCGGTAGTGGTGCCGATGGTCCAGTTCACATCCGTGCCGCACCGCCAGGTGTCGAATGCCCGCATGAAGGAAGCTTTTGCTGCTGCATTGGCATCAAAACCAGTATTCATTCTCCAGGTGTAGCCACCTGTTCCATTATTATCGATATGATCGGGCTGGAAGGCTATAAATCCAGACCCTGGATTATAATCCACATTCAGGTGAGCATAGTTCATGGTAAGCGCGGAAGCACTGGTGAAAGTGACTCCCTGAACTACCTGGAAAGTACCGGTGCCGGCATTTTGCGGAACTTCCACGCGGATCTCGGTATCACTCCATAAAATATATTGAGAGGGATGTGGTGCAATTAATGTGGCTCCCCCGTCATCAGCATTGCGGAAGCGTACCTGGCCAACACCCTGTGTAGCACCAAAGCCACTGCCGGTGATGGTGAGCACTGAACCCGTTCCTGCTGTGATGGTGGCGGGAGAAAAACCACCAATCGCGTTCAGTTTCATTTCACGTGGCTGGGGGCTTGTGAAATCAACATTTTTTACCACGCGGTAATTCAATGCAGGTGAAATTTTTTTATAAAGGTCTTCCCTGATATTGGTGTACTTGCGAAAGGGGTCTGCTGCCGTCCTGCTTTGCAGATCGTAGCGGATGAAGCCCTGCGATTCTGCGTAGGCAGTGTAACGGGGATGCACAGCCGCGCTGGAAGAAACGCTCTTTATCCTTTTAGGTGCCACGCACATGAAAACACCCGTTTCACCGATCCCGAGCTGCAGGGATGGTTCAGCCTTGATCATGTTTAGCCCCACAACACCACCTTCGGTTATGATCTCGATCTGGGTGCTGTTCAGGTTTCCTTTAAAGATTTTGTAAACCTCAATGATATTACTGGTGTAAATCATGGTATGATCATCGTTCCAGAAAGATTGTTTGCTGATGACAGTACCTTCTACTACAAGGCTGGCATTGGAAGTGCGGAGGTCAAATGGAACTTCTCTGAGTAAACACTGGGAGAATGCCTGCAACTGGGCAAGCAGCAAAAGGAGTAATGCTGATTTTTTCATAAGACATATTGGTTTGGAGTGCCTGTTTCTAAAACGGTGTCAAGGTAATATCTAAAAATTTGATTATGAAATTGTGCCGTAAAGTTTTTTTGATATTACCCGCCCGTTCTATTGATACCATCCCGCGTACATCAGATTCATAGGCAGCGGTCCATGCTGTACAGAGCTGTCAAGAGCATGGTTATGAAATGAAATGATCTTCCACTCATGGTTTTTCTTCTCCATTAAAATGGTCATGATGGATTGAGGATGTTCTGGCAGTGGAGCATTTACCAGGTAACGGGAACTAAAGACAGTGACCTGTACGAGGTCTTTACGAAGGGAGCGGATGCGGTCTGTTCTCATTTCCACATTTTCATCTTTATAGATTCCATTGAAAAGATCCTGGTGAGCCCTGGCATTGGCCTGCCTGCTCATACCGGGAAAATAAAGCCCGTTGAGCACTATATAATCATGCTCCCCGTCAAACACGGAAGCAAAGAGTTGGCCGTCCCTTGCATTCCATCCTTTTTGCATGGTTGCTATAATTGACCTGATAGCATCAGGATCGTTTTCATTCAATGCAGAAATATTGACTGCTGGTTTTATGACTTCCGCTTTGTTGGGTTCTTGCATCATGATTTTGAAATTTTGCAGGATTGAAAAAAAGCCCCCGCCTGCGCAGGGACTCTTGTTGGTTTTGGTTCTCGCTATGGTTGGGTACTAATGGGTCAGATTACTGTTTCTTTGGGCGGATGTATTTCCAGGGTTTAAATTTTTATGAATTCCACTCTCCGGTTTTGTGCTTTGCCTTCTTTGGTTTTATTATCACCCATCGGCTGCGACTCTCCTTTGCCATCTGTCTGCAACTGGGCACCGTCGATTCCGAAATCTTTTTCCAGCGCTGCCTTCACCGCCTCGGCGCGCTTTTTGGAAAGTTCAAGGTTGGCTGCATCAGGGCCATCACTGTCGGTATGACCAATGATCTTCACCTTCATGCCGGGATTGGCCTTGATGGCTTCAGCCACTTCTTTCAGCACACCATTGCTTTCTGGTTTGATGGTCGCTTCATTCACAGCGAAGAGGATACCTGTTGTTGAAAATTTTCCTTCTTCCACCAGCTTATGCCTGGTATCGGGAAGGCCGGTGGCTATTTTAATGTTGGATACAAACAACCCTATTTCATCTGCTGGGTAATTGGATCCTTCCATCTGGAAATAGACCTGGTTCATGGTATCGGTGGTATTGATGGCGCGGGGAATGTCAAATATTTTTTTATCATTTACCCAGAGGCGGAAACGTGTTTTCTGCACCTGGATGGAATAATGAAGCACCTTGTTGAAGTTCGGCACCATATTACCCACTTCCATGCGGTCGCTGTTGAAGGTTGCCCTGCGTTTGGTATAACTCTCGAAATAAGCACCTGAATTGGAACCAAAGGCGAAACGCACTTCGGCATTAGCAATGCCTACCTGGTCGCTGAGGAATTTGTTATCCGTTGGATCCATGTCTTCGCTGCTCAGGATGCCGAAGCTCCAGTTGGGCAGCACATAACCTGTAACCTTTGGATCGAAATAATACATGAGGTCAAACTCTATGGTATAATTCTCACCGAATTTTTTCTGGTTGCCGGAGAGGTAGGTATTGTTTTCATAAACACGCAGCCATTTTCCCTGGTACTGGTCAAGCGTCATCACTTCACCCTTGCCACTCGAATTCCAGGTAAGCGGCAGTTCGCCGATGGCATCCTGCGCGAAATCTTCTGCGTAGATGATGCGCTCTCCGGGAA
>CAYWSQ010000303.1:0-3802 GCA_964460925.1 uncultured Flavisolibacter sp.
TTTTGTTTTGGAGAGTTTACTGAGGAAATAAGATTGTACTATATGTTCCAGTTCATTTATGGTAAGACTATGATGCGATTCATCTAAAAGGTCTTCAATTTCCCGGCCTGCCACATCCCTTGCACTGTAACCATTGTCAAAAAGTTCCGTCATTGGTATATTCAAAAACCGGTTTAGCCCTCCCGGCTGAAAGATTATTGATACCGTTACATGGTTTTCCTCCACCAGTAATTGGAAGGGGGTAATTTGTGCACCTATCAGGGTACAGGAAGTGACACGGTTGAAATTTTGTTCGCCTTGTTTTTTTGATTTGAGACGGGTGTAAAGGTTGATGAACATGGCCTGGTCGGGCGAGGGCATAAAATAACCTGCGGTAGGAGATGACGTTCCATCAAATTTTTCTGTGATGATCACCATGTGCCGGATAAGCGAACGCAAAGCAGGATGCACCCGGCAGGCCTTGAATGTTTTATTTTGATTGGGTTCGTGCATCTATAAAACTTTGAAACTCCTTGCGTGATCCACAGGTTATATCACTTACCACCTGTTACTTACAGCACATTTATCCAAGGTAACTAATTTATTATTTCCATTGGAGCGATGAATTATTTACAATGCTATTAATTAGTATTAAATCAATCAGGGACATTGCTTGAAGCTTCATGCTGGATAGCATTAGATTAGATTCACAGATCTACGCTTGTGAAAACATTGCAGGAATCCGTCAATTTAATTTCATAGAACTGCCTGTCTGGATTTATCATTTTTGATTTGTCATCAATTTGAATGTAAATTGACAAATTCGTTAAGCAGGTATATTCATTTACCTGGTCCACATATCCGGCTGATCCCCTGGCATGTTCAGGTTGCTCCTGATTTTGCCTGAGCCGTTTGAATTTTCCATTGAGACCGATAATTTTTTTGATGCAGGGATGTAGCTCAATCTCTATGTTAAATTTCGGATTGTCATAAAAGGTAGACAGATTCTTTTGGGTTAGAATATATTTTCCGTCGAATATGCCGGGAGTTAATTGGGAGCCTGAATAGTAACTCAAATAATCTTTCAATTGCAGAAGATTGACTGTGTCAATTTGAATGTCACCACGGATGAATGCTGAATCATAGGTGAACATTGCTTTTCTCACGGAGTCTTTCAATATCATGTGGTTATTTTCATCGTAAACTTTGCTGCCTAAGACAGCAGTAATCTTCGCATTGATCAAGGCTGTAACGGAATCAATGTTAAGAGATTTGAATTCAAAGAATGCCTGGTTCCAGGGATTGATGCAATTCTTGTCCCGTGAGAATGGGGTATAATTTTTTAAAGTCCCATCAAGATTTTTAGTCTCGGTAGAACAGGAAACCAGGCAGAGAAATGTTTCTATAAAAATGAATGCTCTCATAATATTTTGATAAAGAATATGACCTGGAGCAATTAAATAATGTTTTACTTATCTGAGCCGCTGCTTAATTAATAAGTTCATTTATCTACTCAATTTTCAGAAAATAATCTCTTTGGCCATCTAAACCTTAACTCCGAACAAATACCCTACAATTGCAGAAAGAACCATCGCGATTGTCCCCCAGATTACAATTCGTATGATAGCCTTTTTTACACTGGAGCCACCGGTTTTTGCTGATACGGTACCCAGCACTATCAATGAGATTATTGTAAAACCATATAGAAAATATTCCATACTGTTTACAGGGGCAAAAAGTGTGACCAGGAGCGGTAACAGTCCGCCAGCAGTAAAAGCAGCACCTGAAGCAAATGCAGCCTGTATAGGATTGGCCTGGCTGATCTCGTTAATGCCAAGTTCATCTCTTATATGAGCTGCCAGGGCATCTTTCTCTGTCAATTCCTTTGCTACCTGTAAAGCTGTTTCTTTTTTTAGTCCGCGTTGCTGGTATATTTCTGCTAAAATATTTAATTCAGCTTCTGGCATTTCTTCCAGCTCCTTTTTTTCCCTGGCAATATCTGATTTCTCGATGTCGGTTTGAGAACTTACAGAAACATATTCACCGGCGGCCATGGATAGTGCCCCGGCCACCAACCCTGCAATAGTGGCTAGTAAAATAGGATCCCTTGTCGTACTAGCTGTAGCTACACCAATGGCAAGACTGGAAATAGAAATGATACCATCGTTTGCTCCTAATACTGCAGCTCTTAGCCAATTACTTCGGTGTATATAGTGGCTATCCAGGTAATTATCTATCGTTAATTTTTCAGCCATAATTAACTGCTGCTATTACGGGTAGGGTTTGCTGCTGTACAAATGCTGATGTAAAATACAAAAGTTCATTGTTAATTGTATTGCTCAATTTATAACGTCGGGCTGGGACAGAAGCTGATAGTAGCACATAGTTGAAGCGGCGTTATCCGTCCGCAGACATAACATAAATGCAATGTTAGCTGCCGCCATTATATTCTTCAATAAAGACTTTGTCCCTGTTGGCACTTATAAAGTCCATACTCTTTTTGAAGTCGGACTTAATGTTTGAAGTCAGATATTTTATCCAGTCTGAATTTTCTTCTTGTCGGAAGTAAGCATATAAGGCAAGTGCATAACCCCATTCCTTTTGTTTTAAGTATCCGATGCTGTTATGTCCGTAACTGTCAAACGATTTCCATTCTTTGTGTGCTGAGTTTGCATTAAAAACACCTAAACCAAAAACAACAGGTGTTAAATCAGTTAATTGTTCATCATTAAAATCAAGCCTTTTTTCTCCCAACAATTTGATGTGAGAGAATTCATGAGCAAGTGTCGCAACTAGATTTTCTCCGTCACCCAAGTTCTTTTTCTCAATAAAAATGTCATACTTGCCTTGGTCGTTTTTTCCAAAGTATAAACCTGCAGCAAGCTTTTCATCGCTGTCTTTGTCAACCTCTGTCCAGATTCTATGTCCTAAGTCACCGCTAAACTCTTGTATGTTTTGCTCGTAGGTTTCAAGGTTTACTTCATTAATGTCAATCTCCATTTGTCGAGCTGCAATCTCTGCTGTCTTTATCAATGATTCTTTTGAACCGTCATAACGAATGGGAAAATGTTCAGGTGTCGGAAGAAGTATTGATTTTGTCGCAATGTTATCATGTCCGAATTGAGTAGCTAACCATAGAAAAGCATTTTCCATCCATAGCCTCGTTTCCGAATCAATCGGGCATTCATTGTTATTTTTCTTTGAAAATAGTCCAAACATAGTAGGGTGTCACTGGTGGCAGCTAACGTTAGACGGCTTGGCGTTGTGGCGGTATTCTGTGTTCCGTCCGCCGACAACTAAAGCCGAATGATGAACTAATGTACAAGTTTTATTCTTCTGCTCAATTGCGTTCCATCAAGCTGGATATGCAGCACAATAGCGAAATCAATGTTGATGCTGCGTTTCTTCCGCGGCCATAACGCCAAGCCAATTGTTGGTGGCAGTTATTCGTGTCGGATAATGATGTTGTATGATAAAGTAGGCAACAATTAAATTTGGCACCCAACTAAGCCATGATACTACAGCGTAAGCTTTATTAAAATCATTGAAGACTGAAATAAATAGTGGAAGATATATTCGCAAGGTTACAGCCGCAAGGCAAGTAGCATAGCTATAAACCATCATCCTTTGGTGACTTAAAACTTTCCTTTTTCTAATGTCTCTGTAGGCTTTAAAGGTCGTTATAAACCAAACCATACCCATACCAACAAAGCCAAGAGAAGGTATAAGTCCGCCGGTGGCAAAAAATGCAATGTAAATTGCTGTTACAGCGCTTACTAAAACAGTAAAAACATAAACTTTACCGATTTGTCTGTGTAACCTT
>CAYWSQ010000304.1:0-3793 GCA_964460925.1 uncultured Flavisolibacter sp.
TTAGAAGAGGTAGTAACTATTAGTTCTTTAGTTCACTGACTTTGAACTTTCAACTTTGAACTTCAGACCGACTACCAATTATCGCCCCACCGACTTCCTCCCCAGCTTCCACGCAAATGCCATCCCGGCGATGCGGTGCAGAATGGCGGGACCGAAATCAGCATTGTTCATGCTGCCGATGCCATGCTGGTAAAATCCAAATATCATCCACCGGCCTCCCTCGTAACCAAAATGCAGGTTGCCAGATGCGGTTATACGGCCATAATCCGCAAAACTGAAGAGCATAGGTCGCGATACCCTGCCCGGATTATTATTGATATCCAGGGTGTCGAATTTTTCATTCCCTGAAAGCGCAAAATCCACGGAAGGGCCTACCCGCATAAAAAAATGGGTGGGCTTCATGTTGAAATCTATCTGAAGCAATGGACAGATCTCAATGGTATGAATGCTTGTATTGTTATTGATGGCAAGTTCCGTGGGCGGGAATGAAGGGTCATTCAAAGTGACCTTATATCCCTTAAGACTGTAAAATACCGAGGGATAAAAATAGATATTGTTGTCAAAGGGCACCTTCATTGCCACTCCTGCCATAAAACCAGGCTTGAAGGAAGTGGGTTGTTTCTCTTCATTCACCTTATAAAGGGCAGAGGTAAACTGTGGACCGCCAAAAATGACGACATCAGGCTGGGCAAAGGAGATGAAAAAACTGAAAACCAATAGTAGGGTAAGACCGGTCTTTACCATAAATCAAAAAAAGATAAGCCGTAAAAATAGGGATAACCAGCCACTCACCCTCTTCAAAAAAGGAAGTAAAGGGTTATTGCCCGGCCTTTTTTAATTCCTGGTTGTAAGCCAGTGATCCTCCTTTGGGTATGGAAAGCGACTGCCATCCTTCGTTGCGAATCATACGGGCGAGGTAAACGATCTGTCCTGCGTGATAACTGTAATGGCATTGCTGTCTCAGGATGGCGTCGATCACTACCAGCGGCTGCGTACGGATGGTAATGGTTTTATCAAGGTCCGATGCTTCCAGAGATTCCAGTGTATCCAGTACCAATTTCCAGCCTGCCTCCCATAATTTCAGCAAAGCCTCCCGGGGTAATTTTTTTTCTTCAAACTCCCCTTCACGGTCCCTGCCGGGTTTTTCACCATCCTCCGTCAAAAAATTCGTCCACCTGCTCACCATATTTCCATGCATGTGCTGAATGATCACCGCTATGCTGTTGGAAGCTTCATTTGGTGAAAAATGAAAATCTTCTTCGTTGAGCTGGTCAAATGCTTTTTCTGCAAGCCGCTTATATTCTTTGAACCTTTTAATGCTGTTCGGTAAAAATTGATTCATGTTGATATATTAACCGCCTGTAAAATTAATCAGTATCCTTCCGCATGGTCATCGCCCCGTGGATCAGCCGCCACTTCGAAACTTCCATCTTCCAAAACCCTGATCACTTCGGTGCGGCCAATGGTGCCTCTCTCGTGTATGGTGTACCCCATTTTTTGCAAAGCTTCCCTTATGGATACAGGAAAAGCCTTCTCTACATCTATGCGGTCGGGCCACCACTGGTGATGGAATTTTGGACGGTTCACCGCTTCTTCCGCCGTCATTTTAAAATCAATGATGTTGACGAGGGTCTGGAATACCGATGTTGGAATGGTGGTGCCGCCAGGCGTACCTACAACGAGGTAAGGCTTATTGTTTTGTAGCACAACCGTAGGCGTCATGGCGCTTAGCATTCTTTTTCCTGGTTCAATGGCATTGGCTTCACCGCCAAGAGCTCCGTACATGTTGGGTACACCTGGTTTGGCGCTGAAGTCATCCATTTCATCATTGAGGAAAAATCCTGCTCCGCCTACAACAGTTTTACTTCCGTAGGAATTATTAAGCGTTGTGGTCACCGCCACCGCGTTGCCCTCCGCATCAATCACACTAAGGTGCGTGGTTTCTTCACTTATTTTGGGTAGGGTACCGGGTTTTACCTTGCTGCTGTTCCCTGCCACTCCCGGTACATAATCCTTCATTCTTTCCTTCAGGTAAGCATCACTGGTAATGGCTGCCGGCACTTTGTAAAAATCCGCATCACCCATATATTCCGACCTGTCGGCATAGGCTCTTCTTTCCACTTCCGTCATGAGCTGGATGGCATCAGGTGAATGAAAACCATATTGCGCCAGGGGCTTGTCTTCAACCATCTTCATCATTTGCTGTAACAGTGTACCACCGCTGCTGGGCATGGGCATGCTGATGACGGTATAACCCTTATAGTTAAACGTTGTTGGCGTTCTCCATTTAGCCCTGTAGTTTTTCAGGTCTTCCATCGTCATGATGCCCTGGCCTCTTTTCATTTCTTCCACTACCAGCTTTGCCGTGGTGCCTTCATAAAAACCTTTTGCACCATTATCGCGTATGCGTTTCAGTGTATTGGCCAGGTCTGCCTGTATAAGCGTATCACCTTCCTTCCATGAAATCTTTTTCTGAAACACTGAGGGAGTGGTATTGTACTGGTTCAGTTCATCCTGGATATTGTTCAGCGACCGGGCCTCCCTTGCTGTAATGGCAAAACCTTTTTCCGCCAGTTCTATGGCAGGCTGGATAAGCTTCTTGAAAGGAAGTTTTGCATAACGGGCTGCTTCAAACAATCCCGCAACCGTTCCAGGCACACCGGAAGAAAGATGTCCGTAGATGCTTTTTCCCTCTATCACCTTGCCATCGGCATCCAGGTACATATCCCTGTGAGCCGCGGCAGGCGCGGTTTCGCGGTAATCCAGTGCCAGGGTTTCTCCATTGGCCAGCCTTGCTACCATAAATCCACCACCGCCGATATTTCCCGCATTCGGGTAAACGACTGCAAGAGCCAGTTGGGTGGCAATGGCCGCATCAACCGCGTTACCTCCCTGTTTCATGATCTCCACACCAACCTTGCTGGCCAGCGGGTGGGCTGAAGCGACCGCTCCGTTCTTCGCTATAATTTTTTTATTGATCGAATAATTATAGGGATCAATAGTGCTGGTCTGAAGCTTTTGCGATGACTTACAGGAAACTAATACAAGTAAAAAAAATATAAGATGAGATCTGCTCATGGCTTAAAGTTACAAAGAGGAGCGAAGCAGAATTTTTTTATTTGAAAACAGGAGTATATTAGCTAATTCCCATTGGCCATTAGCTGATGGCAACCTAAACTGTCGCCTCATTTATCCTCCCGCCTGCGGGAGGATTTTGTTTTTATAAAGTTTGTTCCATTTAATATTGCTGATCAAAGTCCTTAACATGTACAAACGCCTGATCGTATTATTGGTGGTGCTGCTTGCAGGCCTGGAAGGTTTCAGCCAGCTCCGTTCCCCTTCTGATTTCCTGGGATATTCTCTTGGTAGCCGTTACACTCCGCACTGGAGAATACTGGAATATTACCGACATGTGGCCGCGTCAGTGCCTTCCATGGTTAGGCTGGAAGAATATGGAAAAACCAGCGAAGGCCGCACCCTCTTGGTGGCCTATGTTTCCACATCCGGCAATATCGGCAACCTGGAAAACATCCGTGTCAACAACCTGGCCCTTGCCGGAAGGGGACAGAACAGCAATACCAATGCACCCGCCATTGTATGGCTAAGCTATAATGTGCATGGTAATGAAACCTCTTCATCAGAGGCAGGCATGGCTACCCTTTACTCGCTGGTGGACCCTGCCAACCAACAGACAAAATCCTGGCTGCAGAATACGGTAGTGGTGATTGACCCCTGCCTCAACCCGGATGGGCGTGACCGTTATGTGAACTGGTTCAACTCTGTTACAGGCACG
>CAYWSQ010000305.1:0-3788 GCA_964460925.1 uncultured Flavisolibacter sp.
AGACGGATCTCAATTACCTGAAAGCTAAAGTGGATGAAGGGGCTGAATACATCACTACCCAAATGTTCTTCGACAATAAAAAATATTTTGATTTTGTGAAGACCTGCCGTGAAGCCGGTATCAATGTTCCGGTGCTTCCCGGGCTAAAACCCATCAGCACTAAAAAACAGTTGACAGTCATCCCAAGAACATTTCACGTGGATATTCCCGAAGAACTTTCCAACGAAGTACTCAAATGCAAGAACGATTCTGAAGTGGAGATCGTGGGAACTGAATGGCTCCTGAAACAGTCAAAGGAATTGAAAGCCGCCGGTGTACCCGGTTTACACTATTACACGCTTGGGAAACAGCATATGGTGGCCAATGTAGTGAAGGAACTCTAGCCAATGGCCAATGGCTATTAGCTATTAGCTTTTAGCTGCAGGTACTCCAACTCATATTGCCATCTTTTTCATCATTTAGTTGTATTCCTACTGCTGCTAATTCATTTCGGATACGGTCTGAAGTTGCCCAATCCTTCTTTGCACGCGCTTCTTTTCTAAGGGATATCAGTACATCCATAACTCCTTTCAACTTGTCGGTATCAGCCGCGGCTTCCACCTTCAGGCCCATGATGTCTTCCACGTAAATCCTCATCTGCTTTTTGAGGTAAGCGAAAACCGCGTCACTCAGAACAGGCTGTCCCGTGGTTTTATCCTTGATGGAATTGATCACTGGCACGATCTCGAACATATTAGCCAGCACTTTGGCGGTGCTGAAATCATCATCCATGTATTGACTGAATTCTTCCAGTAATTTCAGCACTTTCTGGTCGGATGCGGTTTGCGCAGCAGGAATTGATTCCACTGCAAGATCACCAGGCGCGGACTGCAGCCATTCATAGGCATCCATCAGTCTTTTCAGACCTTTTTCCGCAGCCAGCAAGGCCTCATTACTGAAGTCAAGTGTGCTCCGGTAATGTGTCTGTAAAATGAAAAACCGGATGGTCATGGGTGAATAAGCCTTTTCAAGCAGGGGATGTTCACCACTGAACAATTCTGTAAGCCTGATCACATTATTATAGCTCTTACCCATCTTGCGGCCGTTGATGGTGATCATATTGTTGTGCATCCAGTAACGCACAGGAGCCACATGATTGCAGATGGTGCTTTGTGCGATCTCACTCTCATGGTGAGGGAAGAGCAGGTCCATGCCACCGCCGTGAATGTCGAATTGTTTGCCCAGGTATTTACTGCTCATGGCCGAGCACTCGATATGCCATCCGGGGAAACCC
Source organism: uncultured Flavisolibacter sp. (assembly GCA_964460925.1). Classification (GTDB taxonomy): domain Bacteria; phylum Bacteroidota; class Bacteroidia; order Chitinophagales; family Chitinophagaceae; genus Flavisolibacter. Next base: position 1,274 of record CAYWSQ010000305.1, read on the forward strand.
TCGCCCCATGGGCTTTTCCAGCGCATGATATGTTCCGGAGGCGCTGCTTTCCATAAAGCGAAATCTGTTTTATTGAGCTTTTCTTCCTGGCCTTCCAGGTCACGGGTGGTTTCGAGCAGGTCTTCAATGATCCTGCCGCTTAGTTTCCCGTACTCGTGATTTTCAGCATATTTTTTTACATCAAAATAAACGCTGCCGTTTCTTTCGTAGGCATAGCCGGCTTTGATGATCTCTTCAATCATGCCGATCTGCTCCACAATATGGCCCGTGGCCGTAGGTTCTATGCTGGGTTCAATACAGTTGAACTGCTTCATGGCCCAGTGAAACAGGTTGGTGTATTTCTGCACCAGTTCCATGGGTTCCAGTCTTTCTATCTGTGCTTTGGTTGAGATCTTGTCAATAGCCTCTCTTCCTTCTTCTTCAAAATGGCCGGCATCGGTGATGTTGCGCACATAACGAACCTTGTTGCCCAGGTGAACCAGGTAACGATACACTACGTCGAAAGTGATATAGGGCCTGGCATGGCCAAGGTGACTCTCACCGCTAACTGTTGGTCCGCAAACATACATACCCACATGGCCGGGTACTATTGGGGTAAAAACTTCTTTGGTTCTTGAATAAGAGTTATAAACGGAAAGACTCATAGCTGCAAAAATAGAGCAGGATTGATCAGGATTTTCAGGATTTAAAGATTAGCAGGATTAGTTAACTTTATTATGATATTTACTAATGATCCTGAATAACATTAACTCCCTATTCGGATGAATATTAATCAGGATAATTACCATCCTGCACATCCTGAAATCCTGAAAATCCTGATTCAGACATTCTCCCTCCTGATCATCATTGTAAAACAAAATCCCCCACCAGCATGTAATGATCAGAATAATTCCGCACCACGCGGTTGAACTGTTTGATGCCTACATCCTTTGTTACAAACATATAATCGATGCGCAGGGTTGGAGCGATATCACTGAAGGTTTTGCCCACACCAAAACCGGTGGCAAGAAAGGCATCTTTCAACTCTCTACCCTTCACGGTGAAATAGGTATAACTGTTGGGCACATCATTAAAGTCACCCGTCAGCACATAAGGATGCGGTGAACGGCTGATCTCTTCCTTCATCATATCTGCCTGGATGGACCGGTGCAGGAGCCCGTATTTGAGTTTGGAAAAGATTCCTCTTGATTTCTGCACCATGTCGTCATCGGTATTCTTGATTTTTTCGATGTTCTCGAAATCTTCCTGCCGGAAACGAACCGACTGCAGGTGGGTGGTATAAATGCGAAGGGTATCCTGGTTCACTACAATATCAGCATGGATCAGCGCTTCCGGAATGGAAGGAGCGGGGAAGCGGATCATGCCCGTGTCAACAAAAGGATAACGTGAAAAAATGATCTGGCCATTCCACTGCATATACCCGTCATCATCCCATGAATAATAAAAATAAGGGTAACCCAGCTCCTTCATTACGTGGTTGAGGTTATTGTAATAGATGCTGTCGGTGGAAGTGAAAAATTCCTGCATGCACAATACATCGGCCTTCTGTTCCTTGATCAGGTCCATCATCTTGAGCCGGGTCTGGCTGCCTTTGTTATTATTTCTTTTCCATTCGGTGAAGCGGGCAACATTCCATTGTACGATGCGTACAGAATTTTCAGATTTATTGTAGTCGAATTTATCAGGAATATGAAAAGCAAAAAAAACCGAGATGCTCTTCCAGCCAATGAGCATGGGTACCAGGGAAATGAAAATATATTTTGGTTTGAAAACAAGCCAGAAGAAAACGAAAGCCATGAGGGTAACAATGATGAAAGCGAAACCCAGTCCTATCAGGGAAACGATCCACCATTTTCTTGGATCGAGGTAAGGCGCCAGGCAGGACAGGAGAAATACAACAGCCGCAACAATATTGATGGTGAGAAATATGATCCTGGTAATACGCCTGTACTTCATTTTTTGATTACACTTCTAAAGATGCTTAAAAATAAAACGAATTGCAATGAAATAGATTGTATGAGGAGGGCTTGGGGTCTAATGAGGTTATAGAAGGCAAAATTCAAAAGTAAAAATTCAAAATAAGCGCTTCAGGAAAGATTTTGTACTTGATATCCCGGATGGTCTTATAAAAAGGGTTTTAACTGCAAGACGGGAAGGATCAGCCTTGACTTATGGTTCGGCAGACAGGGGGTATGCGGACGTTTTTTGATTTTTGACTATTGACTTTGCTCTACAACATATCCTCCTGGCTGGCTCTCTTCAAAATTTCCTTTTCGTCATCTGAAAGAGATTGATAACCTTTCTGGTTGATCTTATCAAGGAGTTCATCAATCTTCTGCTGCGTGATGAGCGCTGTTTTTGTGTAAGGTTTCACTTTCGATTTATAGAACAACTGTGATTTCACCACCTTTCCCTTTTTGGGTTTTTCGGGATCGAACAGGTTGGTGGTCCAGTCGTATACATTATTCATCCACAGGCCCCAGTCATGGCCTTTTTTCATCATGCTCATAAAAAC
>CAYWSQ010000306.1:0-3780 GCA_964460925.1 uncultured Flavisolibacter sp.
TGTTCTTCCGCTTATTCCAGGTAGTGAGTCCAACCTTGAACTGCACAGGATTGGTGAACTGGTTGGCCACTGAGCTCACCACGTACACACCCAGTTTGAATTTGGTAAGCGGGTTGAAAGGCCATTTAAAAACCCTTTCGATACCTGCGAAAAGTTCTGCATAGCGCAGGTTTCTCTCTGGGGCATACAAGAATCCACCTCCTGCAATTTCACGGAGCTGGAGTTTTTTCAGCAAGGGTATCTTGTTCAGAAGCGAACCATTGAATTCATGCATAAAATGCCCCTGGTAAAATCTCTGGAATACAGGGAAGGTGGAGTCCAGGGCCTGGAAAGCCTCATCGGGATTCATAAACAGGAAAGGATCACCACGACGCTGGAAATGGTAGTCCAGCAGTTTGAGCTCCTTGCGGGTAACAAAATCTCCGGTTTTTACATTATACCTGAAATTACCCATGATACCTACATTAATGGTTTGCTCCATTCCAAATTCAACAAAATCAAAATTGGCCTCGCTGCTCAGCAGGTCAGGTAAACCTTTCCTCCAGGTTACGAAGAAGGTAGGCCATTTGGATCCCAGGATCACTTTTTCACGGGGCTCACGCAGGTAACGCTGTCTCGGTGTGTACTTCACCGTTACCTTGCTGTACACGGCATTGTAAGGGTCAAAGGCGATGGGTTGGTTATTGTCGAGGAAATCGCCAAACAAACTGTCCGACCTTGGATTGGTTTTATAGCCTACCACCGAGCGTCTCAGTGCCACATCTGCTTCAGTGTACAAAAAGAGACCATTCGCGATCTCGAGACCATGTCCTGCCGCGAAATAATTATTCAGGAAATAACTGCTTCTCTGGATCTGGTTGATCCAGGCATCACCTTCATAAATATGGTCGAAATCACGGTTGATCTCCAGCATGTAAAATCCCCTGTTGAATGGATTATACATGCGGCGCAGGCGGATGGTTCCATTGATATCCTTGTTGCGGATGCCATAACTCACATCGGTGAAGAGCGTGATATCTTTTTTGGAAGCGTATTTTTTATAATAGTGAAAAGAAGGCCTGATGCGTGCCCCGCCAAACTGGAAAGGTTCGTAGAGAGAGATGATGGGTGGCACCACCCAGGTTCTTTCCTTGTCGCGGTTGTAAAAGGTCATGCCGGTGAAACCCAGCTTTTTCCAGGTAACCTTATTGTTCCTGCGATCTACAGAATCAAGATAGGCAGCAGAATGGGTGATATCGTAAATGCTGTCGCGGTAACGTACATAACGGATCTCCTTGTCGGTGAGTGGTTCTGCACGAACCGTTCTCCAGAAACTGGTATCTCTTTCGTATGCTGCCTGCGTGGTAGCGCTGACCTCCATCCCGAAATAATTTTTCCGGAAGGTTTTATTGAGCTCGTAATCGGTATAAACCACCAGGGTTTGCCCGGACAGCTTGCTCTTCTTTGACTTTACATAATAATTGAACTGCTGTTTTTTCAGCATCCAGGCTTTGTTGTCGACCAGCCCGTAATCCTGCACCACTTCAAAAAAATCATATTCCGGGAGGTGATAGGAGGGAAAGCTGAAACGGGTATGAAGGATGGCCCATGAACTGTCGGTAATCGTGATCTCACCCTCAACTGTGGCATTACTCAACTGCCTGGGTTTTACCGAAAGGGTGAAATGCATATGGTTGCCCACCTTTTCCCTTTTGATGGTTTTGAAACGGTAAGCCAGCAGGCCGCTGTAACTGACCGGTGACAGGAAAGGGATTTCGGAAATGGAAGGAACTTTTACCAGGTTGTTGTAAAAACTAAAATTGCCTTCCGTGGTGGACAGGTAAAACAGGTTCTGGGCATCTCCGTGTTTTTTGATACCCACGCGTTTTTCTTTCAAACGGGTATCGGACTCATAATCCAGGTGAACGGATACTTCGGTCATGGCCATGCCTGTAAGATCCTGTTCAGGATTCTGGAAGATGGAAGAATCGGTCTTGGCCCTGTCTTTTTTCCGGTGAACGGAATCCTGCTGAATGGCTTTGATATAAAGCTTAGCGCTATAAGGACCTGCGGCTGATACAATGCCGTCCTTGTGCCGGATCACATTGCGCATGATCTCTTCAGCCCTGTCCTTTACTTTTACACGAATGATCACATCTTCCATAGCCGGTGCATCCTCTTCTTCCAAAATGAAATTGAATTCTTCATTTTTGGTAAGTGCGATATTCATGATCTGGGTCTTGAAACCGATCATGGTCACCACCAGGGTATAGCGCCCGATCTCGAGATTGAGTTCATAGCTGCCGTCTTCTTTGGAAGTGGTTCCCACTCTTGGAAGTTCCTGTACCTGGATGGTGGCAAAAGCGAGGGATTCAAGTTTGTTATTGGTAACCTTTCCTTTAATCTTGAAGGACTGGGCGTAGCCGGTTATAGCTGTAAACAATAAAAGAATAAGGACGATACAGTTTTTCATATATACCGGTTACCGGTTGGATTTGTAAAAGTGCATTCTTTCTGCTTAAAATGACCTGATCAAAAGCTAATTTTCAAATGATTTAACAGTCAAAAACGCAAAAGCGCTGCATGGCTTTGACAAAGTCACGGTCTTGGTTCACCACATTAATTTACAAAACTTCAGGTAGTATCTCCAAGTTCAAGGCCGTTCCGGATTTTTTAACAGCTCACTCCCGATGAATATTTTATTTTTAAGTTCTAAACCAGTTATGAAAACATTCTTATTCGCCATCCTCTTCCTCCCTTTGTTGTCAAAGGCCCAGGACAGTTGCCAGCTCAAAAAAGAAACGGATCAATTCACCCACCAGGTGAAGCTTTCCACTGGCTTTGTTCCCTTTGATGTAAGTGGAGTGCCCCTTTCAATTTCAATTGATGCCACCAAAACCGAGGTTGATTTTTTCATCTGGATCAGGAATGATTCCAAATGTTTCGATGACCAGTCAACCGTACAGGTAAATTTTGAAGGAGACCGCCTTAAAGCCAATTTCAAAAATACCGGTAGCATGAACTGCGAAGGCGCCTTCCATTTTACATTCAAGAACAGCGCTACCACCCCAACCCAGCTTAAAAGACTTACAGAGAAAAAAATAATGTCGTTGAAGCTTACAGGCAATGGAAAAACGGTTACTGACATTGCTTTCAGCGAGGAACAGCGGCAGCGCTTCCTGAACATGGCGATATGTGTGACCACCCAGGCAAAAAGCTTATTATAAAAAAACCCGCCTTATGGCGGGTTCGTTATTTCTTGAGGAAGACCTTCACTTTTGTTTGTTTGGATGATGCATCCTTGTCCACTGCGTAATTGTAAATCCTGAAGCCATCTTTATAAAGATCTTCCAGGCCCGGATCATTCCGGAATAACCTTCCCTCCCTGCAGGCGACGGATAATCCTTCTTCGCCGTCTGCATTGGGAACCGTAACTGTTAATTGCTTTTCCATAACTAAGGTTTAGATTAAGAATTATTGTTCGGTTTTCCCAGGCCAGGTAAGGTACAAAAAAAAATCATCCCGGCAAATGAGCCGGGATGACCTTAATACCTGATCCTTATCGGAGTATGGTTACATTACCTTTTTTGTAAACGGTTTTACCGTTGATCAACTGGTAAGTCACTACATAGTAGTATGTACCGTCGGGCAATGGCTTGCCTTTATAGGTTCCGTTCCAGTTGTTGGCATAGTTGGGATCTTCGAACACCTTGCCGCCATAGCGGTTGAATACTTCCGCCCTTGCAGTTTTAAAACAGTTGTTGTTGGTCACCAGCCAGAAATCATTGAGGCCGTCACCAT
>CAYWSQ010000307.1:0-3760 GCA_964460925.1 uncultured Flavisolibacter sp.
AGTCAACCACCAGGTGCATGAAAGAAAGGTCTGCATTTAGGTCTTCAGAAAAACGGGCAGCTTTTTTGGCTTTGCCGAAAGCAAAACCTGGACTGATGCCACCAGTGATACTGTATCTCCACAGCGTATTTCCTTTATTGGCATTGATATGAGAATAAACCTGGCCCTTCTTCTTCATTTCATTCATATCCTTTTTGATATCATCCAGTTCGATACCCTGCTCTTTATAAAATGAATTGGTGGTAATCTCATTCCATTCAACTGCAGGCACTCCCGCTTCTTTCAGTTTTGCAGACAGGTAAACATAAAAACTGTCAGCAATCTCCTGGAAATCAGCATCGGTAAGTTCTCCGTCAGTTGTGTTCAGGTAGGCAGTAATACGGCCGGCCACTGAACCACCCCCGGATTTCCTGCTGCCGAAGGCACCTCTTTCATTTTCTATGACCTCACGTGTGGTAGCCGTTTTGAAGTAAATACTGGTTTGGGCAAGCGCCAGTTTTTCCATTTTGCCGAACATTTTCGCTTTGCCAAATGTTCCGCCTACATACATTTTCAATGTTTCATCCACTGTTTTCTCATCCTGGGCTCTTGATACAAAAACACAACTGGCCAGGAAAAGGGTAAAAAGCATTTGCTTCATAGCAGATCAATTTTTGCCAAATCTACCGGCCCGCCCTGCTTTTTTCCATACCCTGTATACGGTATTTCGCAACAAAAAAGCCTCCCCGGAAAGGAAGGCTTTTAAAATATATTGGGAAGTGTTTTATTTAACCTCAACAGAATCCACGAGGTCGGAATCAACCAGGATCCTTCCACAGTTTTCGCAGACCATCACTTTTTTACGTTGTTTGATCTCGCTTTGTTTTTGTGGTGGGATATAATAGAAACATCCGCCGCAGGCATCTCTTTCCACGGGTACCACTGCAAGACCATTGCGGTAATTTTTACGGATCTTTTCATAACTGGCGAGCAGGCGGGGATCCACATGTGAGCGGGCGCCTTCAGCCAGCTTATTATATTGTTTTTCTTCTTTTTCGGTTGCTGCGATGATCTTTTCCAGTTCACCTTTTTTGGTGCTGAGCACACTTTCCTTGGCACCCAGGGCTTTCTTCGCCTTATCGAGCGCTACAGCTTTCTCACCAATTTCTTCATTGGCATCCTTGATATGCTTTTCGCAAAGTTTGATCTCGAGCTGCTGCATCTCGATCTCTTTATTGATCGCTTCGAACTCGCGGTTATTTTTTACGTTCTCGCTTTGCTTTTCATACTTCTTCACCAGGGCCTCGGCTTCTTTGATGGCTTCTTTTTTCTGGGAAATGAATTCAGTAATGCCATTGATCTCTTCTTCAATGCGGAGCTGCCTGGCATGCAAACCCTGGATCTCGTCTTCCAGGTCGGCCACTTCAATAGGAAGTTCACCTTTCAGGATATGAATCTCATCAAGTTTGGAATCCACTTTTTGAAGCTGTACCAGTGAAGAGAGCTTTTCTTCTACTGAATAATCTTTTACGTTGGCCATTGTGTTGTTGTGTTATTATAAAACGTGAACCCAGGAAGGTGAGTCGCGGGAAAAGTTCCTGGTCCGGATATTACCCATTGACCATTCACCATCACCCTAAATACTGCACCGGGTTGGTATTCACACTTGTTTTAAGGACCGCAAAAGTAGGGAATTTTTCCGCTAAAAGGTCATGAAGCAGGTCGGTGGTGAACTGCTCACTTTCGTAATGACCGATATCGGCGATCACCATTCTGCCGTCAGCATCGAAGAACTCATGGTATTTCATATCAGCAGTAATATATATATCTGCCCCTGCCTGAACAGCTTTACTTACCAGCCCGGCTCCTGCTCCTCCACATAACGCCACTTTACTGATGTGCCTGTCCAGCAGCCGGGTATGACGGATGCCCTCTGCCCTGAAAGTTTCTTTAACAAAATTTAAGAAGTCTTTCCCTGCCATGGCCCTGGGAAGATCACCAATAACTCCTGCACCAATACCAAAATGAATATTATCCATGGTGAAAATATCATAGGCCACTTCTTCATAAGGATGGTTCTCCACCAGCGCTTTCACCACCTGCTTTTCCAGGAAAAAAGGATATACGATCTCGATCTTGGTCTCTTTTTCATAATGCCGTTCACCCACCTTGCCTACATAAGGATCGGCGTCTTCTCCCGCTTTGAAGGTGCCAACGCCCTGGCTGTTGAAACTGCATTCACCATATTTCCCGATCTGTCCGGCACCCGCCGCAAAAACAGCATCCCTAACCTTTTCTGCCTGTTCGTCGGGTGCAAAGGTGATGAGCCTCCGGAGCATCCGGTTCTTTGGCTGCAGGATGCTGATATTCTCCAGACCCAGCCTGCGTGCCATCATCCCATTTACTCCCAGCAGGATATTATCAAGATTGGTATGCGCCGCATAAATGGCCACGTCATTTTTGATGGCTTCTATCACAACCCTTTCCACATAGGTTTTACCATTGATCTTTTTCAGGCCTTTGAAAATGATAGGATGATGGACCACCACTAGATTGCATTTCCTTGCGATGGCTTCGCGGACCACTTCCTCGGTGGCATCCAGCGCGCATAATACGCCGGTGCAGTCCCAGCCTTCCATACCCGTTAACAGGCCCACATTATCATAGTCTTCCCTTAGTTCCGGTGCGGCGTAGTGTTCAATCACCGCAATGATATCCGAGATTTTCATGTTGATTAGTTATGCCCTGAATAAAATAAGCGTGAGAATATAAACCAGGTAACAACTCACGAATATAATCCCTTCCTTTCTTGATACCATTTTATCACTCCGGAATACAGGATAACAGATAATGGCAATGGCCGCGCTCAGGGGGAGGTCAAACCACAATACATCATTGCTTACATCAACAGGATTGGAAGAAGCCACACAGGTAAGCCCGAGTATGACGAGGATATTGGTGATACCACTGCCTACCAGGTTGCCAACCGCAACATCCCTTTCATTTTTGATGGTAGCCACGATGGTGGTGGCTATTTCAGGAGCAGAAGTGCCGATGGCCACGATGGTAAGTCCAATAACGCTTTCAGAAACTCCAAGGTTCTTGGCTATGCTTACAGCCCCTGTTACCAGCAGGTCCGCGCCAAGGATAGTGAGAGCAATACCTCCAACCAGCATCACGCTGTTGAGGAACCAGGCATTCAGTCCAGCCGTTTTGGTTTTATCAACCAGCACCTCCTGGCTAAATTTTTCCTGTGCCTGACGTTTTTCCCGGTAGCTCGCTTTGCGGGCCACCTTAATAATCATAACCAGGTAGGCTACAGACATCAGGAGCAGTACCCAGCCTTCCGAAGGACTCAATACGCCGTCAACTGCCATAACAATCAGCACCACGGATGTCAGGATCATGACCGGGATATCAAGCTTTATGCTTTGGCTGTGAAGCGGTAGAGGCCTGATGGCTGCGCTAAGTCCGAGTATAAACAGGATATTGACGATATTGGTGCCAGCGATATTGCCCACGGCAAGCGGACCCATACCTTCTGATACCGCGGTGATACCTACCGCAAGTTCCGGCATACTGGTTCCAACTGAAACAATAGTCAGCCCGATTACGATAGGCCTGATGCCCAGCATGGCGGCAATAGCCGTAGCACCCCTTAGCACCAGTTCGGCACCAAGGATGATGATCACAAGACCACCCAAAAAAACCACTGAAGGATGCAGATCCATAATCAGTCCTGAAATTCGTAAAATACTCCGAGTACCCGCATGAGATGGAT
>CAYWSQ010000308.1:0-3728 GCA_964460925.1 uncultured Flavisolibacter sp.
AAACTCGCGTTGTATTTCCTCCATCATCTCCAGCAGGTTGTTCTCATTTCTTGAACATAAAACCAGGTCGTAACCATTGAGTGCAAATATCCTGGCTACTTCTTTCCCGATTCCACGTGATGCCCCTGTAATCACTGCGTTCATATGCGAAGGTTTATTTTTGTTGCCGCTTACAAATCTAAATGTAATTTGAACAGTACTGCATGAAATACAAACACCTGTTTTTCGACCTCGACCATACCCTCTGGGATTTTGATGCGAATGCGAGGGCTACGCTTGAACACCTTCACCTGGATCTTGACCTGCCCAACCGCGGCATTCATGATTTCGAGATGTTTTATAAAAACTACCTGCAGCATAATGAAAAGCTGTGGGCCCGCTACCGCAATGGTTACATTCGGCAGGAAGAACTGAGGCTGAAAAGAATGTGGCTGACCCTGCTCGATTTTAAAATTGCTGATGAAGACCTGGCGCGGCAGATGAGTGAAGTATTTCTTCAATTATTGCCAACAAGGACGATCCTTTTCCCCAATACCATGGAAGTGCTTCAATACCTTTCAGCCAAAGGTTACAGGATGCATATCATCACCAATGGGTTTGAAAAAACGCAGCACAGCAAATTGAAGACTTCCGGCCTGGATAAATTTTTTGAAGAAGTAATTACTTCCGAGGGATCCAACAGTCTTAAGCCTCAAAAGGAAATTTTTGAATTCGCCATGAACCTGGCAGGCTGCACGGCAAAAGAAAGTATCATGATCGGAGATGGACTGGATGTGGATGTGCTGGGCGCTATGAATGCGGGAATGGACCAGGTGCATGTGAATTTTAATGATGCGCCACAGGATTTAAAACCAACCTATACTATCAGGAATTTAGATGAGCTGAAAGAGTTTTTGTGAAATTTGAGAGATAGCCGGGAAGGCGGGAAGGCGGGAAGTAGTTTCATTAAAGAATATAAAAAACTAGAGCTAACTGAGATCACTTATTGCTGACTCGCACCAACTTACCGCCTTCCCGTCTTACCGGCCTCAAATAAAAAAGCGCAATCTCTTGCGCTTTCTTTCGATCTTTCAATTACGGTAAAAAATCAATAACTCGCTGTCCTGGCGGATTTGTTACAGTTTTTCTTCCATACACATTCCTTTTTCACCTTGTTCTTTTTTTCCTTTTTGTTACCGGAATTTAAAACTGTAGCAGTTACACCAGCCGTGGTGATGAGGGCGAGCCCCCCGATGAGGAAATACTTTTTCATACCAGGTTTTTTTAATGGTTAACCGGCCTTGCCTTATCAGGCTGATTTGAAAGCAGGTAGAAGTTAAGAAATTCCAATGGAAAAGGCTTACCATTTTCCAAGAACGGTTACACCACCCTTCACCTTCTGGTTGAGCTTTACTTCGATCTTTGCATCGAGGGGAAGCAGGAGGTCCACTCTTGATCCGAATTTGATGAAACCCATTTCTGCTCCCTGCCTTACCTGGTCGCCGGGCTTCAGGTAGTTTACGATCCTTTTGGCCAGGGCCCCCGCGATCTGCTTGGTGAGCAATTCCTTTCCATCTTTTTTATACACCACGGAATGCCTTTCATTTTCCGTTGAAGATTTAGGATGCCAGGCCACCAGGTATTTGCCTTTATGGTATTGACTATACATGACCTCGCCACTAACAGGGTTACGGTTCACATGCACATTTAGCGGACTCATGAAAATGGATAGCTGCAGGCGTTTATCAGTGAAGTATTCATCCGCATCAACTTCTTCAATCACCACCACGGTACCATCGCAGGGAGCCACTATCGAATCCTCCCCTTCATGATAAGTGCGGGAAGGGATCCTGAAAAATGAAAGTATGAAGATCAGCAGGCCCACGATGGCCATAGCAAGTATCCATCCCAGGATAGGATAGGCTGGCATGATCAGCAAAACAGTGAGCAATAAAATGGCAGCAACAATAACTGTAGTGATTATAATAGTAGGATATCCTTCTTTGTGTATTCGCATCTGCAGAATTGAGTGTCAAAAATAAGGATTGCGCCCTCTTTTCCCCCTGGTTTCATTTATTTGTTTCTTTGCTTATGGACCAGATCTTACCAGGGCTGCAGAAAATTCAGGCATTCTTTGAAGGGCACCAGACATACGACTACCGTTTCCGCAAAGAGCAGTTGAACCGTCTTAGGAATGCGCTTCTTCAACATGAACAGGATTTATATGACGCCCTGCATGCTGACCTGAAGAAAAGCCCCGAGGAAAGCTGGGTTACTGAAACAGGGTTCCTGATGGTGGAGATCAATCATGCGCTGAAGAACCTGGACAAGTGGATGAAGCCTGAAAAAACTGGCACCAACCTGCTGAATTTTCCTTCACGGAGTTCTATCTATAAAGAGCCGTTGGGTGTGGTGCTGATCATTGGTCCATGGAATTACCCGTTGCAGTTACTACTCAATCCCCTGGTCGGGGCTATAGCTGCCGGCAATTGCGTGGTATTGAAACCAAGTGAATTTGCCCCCGCCACTGCTGCCGTGATCAGGAAGATGATCGAAGAAAATTTTGATCCATCTTATATCAGGATCGTGGAAGGTGATGGTGCCAAGGTGATACCCGAGATGATGCAGGAATTCCGATTCAACCATGTTTTTTTCACAGGCGGAACAGAGGTGGGAAGGAAGATCTATGAAATGGCAGCGCAAAAACTGGTGCCCGTCACCCTGGAGCTGGGTGGAAAAAGTCCCTGCATCATTGAAGAGGATGCCAATATCAAAATTGCCGCGAAAAGAATAGCACTTACAAAATTTTCCAATGCGGGACAGATGTGTGTGGCACCGGATTACCTGCTGGTACATGAAAAGATCAAATCATCTTTTTTGGAATCATTGAAAGAATTTATCCGGCAGTTCTATTCGGAACAGGCAGATAAGGTTGAGCATTTCGGTAAGATCATCAATGTAAAACAGTTCAGGAGACTGGAAAAACTGATGGAGCAGGGAAGTATTTATTATGGCGGCAAAAAAGATGAAGCCAGTCTTTTCATAGAACCTACTATTCTTGATAACGTACGGGTTGACGCAGCGGTGATGGGCGAGGAGATCTTCGGACCGATACTCCCGGTTATTGGTTTCAACAGCTTTGAAGAAGCGAAAAATATTATCAAACGTAATCCTGAACCGCTGGCATTTTATGTTTTTACGAATAATGCAGGCAAAGAAAAACGGTGGCTGGAACAGGTTCCTTTCGGTGGGGGTTGCGTGAATAATGCGAGCTGGCATCTTACTAATGTGAATCTTCCTTTCGGCGGAAGGGGAAATAGCGGCATGGGGGCTTACCATGGGAAATTTTCTTTTGATGTTTTCAGTCATAAAAAGGCTGTGATGAAAACACCAACATGGTTTGATCCTTCAATTAAGTATCCTCCTTTTAAGGGGAAATTGAATTTGTTTAAAAAAATGATTAAGTAGTACTATTCAAAGACACTTTAAATCCTGGGAAAAATAGCCGGGAAGGCGGTAAGGCGGTAAGTAGTTTCTTTCAAGAAAGTAAAGTTCAATGAGACAGTTGTTAGTCGTTAACCTTTATAGTTCATCTCATTTTCACAACCATTACTTACCGCCTTCCCGTCTTCCCGGCAAAAAAATAAATTTCACGCAAAAACGCAAAAGAGCAAAGACGCAATCTGGAAAATTAATGCCAATGGCTAGTAGCCAATAGCCTTCTCCCTCCTCTCACCAACCTGCTGCCT
>CAYWSQ010000309.1:0-3710 GCA_964460925.1 uncultured Flavisolibacter sp.
CACCATTTCGCCGGGCAGGCTGGCGCTCAGGATGGGATTTCCCAGTTCCTTAACAATGCTACGCGCAATGCGGTTGTCAGGCACCCTGATACCCACAGTGTCTTTCCGCGTTTTTAGGATCCGGGGCACCTGCTTGCTTGCCGGCAGGATAAAGGTGTAAGGTCCGGGGAGGTATTGTTTGAGAGTACGGTAAACCGGGGTTGACAATTGCTTGGCATACTGGCTCAGGTCGCCCAGGTCATAACATACAAAGGAAAGCTGGGCCTTGTCGGGTGACACATTCTTGATCCGGCAGATCCTTTCCACTGCCTTATGCTGCGAAATATCACAACCCAGCCCGTAAATGGTGTCTGTGGGATAAACGATAATGCCTCCATTTTTCAAAATGGCCGCTACCTGCCTTATCAGGCGTTCCTGCGGGTTGACCGGGTGAATATGGATCAGCATAATTGAATTTAACCTTTGTTTCCAACAAACAATTTTACCGGATAAAAAACTTTGATACATTGCCTGTACAAAAATCATTCTACCATGGAACTGCTTCCTATTCCCGTGGTGAACAAGGTGAGTGTACAGGAATTCAGGGATGAATATTTCAACCAGCACAAGCCGGTGGTGATGAAAGATCTTTCAAAAGAATGGCCCGCATGGTCGAAATGGAGCTGGGATTATTTCAAAAAACGTGTTGGCCACCAGAGAGTGGCCCTGTATAATAATATCAAAAGCGACGCGTATACCCCCATCAATAAAGCGGATGACTACAAGACCTTTGGTGATTATATCGACATGATCCGCCAGGGTCCTGCCGGTTGGCGGATCTTTCTCTTCAATATTTTTGAACATGCTCCCGAACTGGTAAAGGATTTTACCTGGCCGGAACACCTGATGAAAGGATTTGTAAAAAAATATCCCATGCTGTTTGTAGGTGGGGCCACCTCTATCACGCACATGCATTTCGATATTGATCTTTCTAACATCATGCATACCCAGTTTTCAGGTAGAAAACGGGTTCTGCTTTTTCCTTTTTCAGAGCAGCATAAATTATATCGGAAACCCTGGGAGGTTTTAAGCCTGGCTGATTTTTCAAATTACTATGATGATAACAGCAAGCTTGATTATGAACAGTTCCCTGCTTTGAGATATGCGAAGGGTTACGAGACTATCCTTGATCATGGCGATACGCTGTTTATGCCTGCCGGTTACTGGCATCATATGGAATACCTCGACAGCGGTTTCGCCATGAGCCTGCGTGCGCTGCAGCCGGGACTTACCGGCAAACTCAAAGGTGCCTGGAATCTTTTTGGAATGCGAAGTATTGATACAGTTATGAAAAAGACCGCTCCTAAGTGGTGGTATGAGAGCAAAAAGAAGCGAATTTTTGAAAATGCCCAAAAAGCAATTAAGGCGGGTGATGGTTTGCCAATCAATGGCCAATAAAGTGGTAGAAAGTAACGTTGTTTTTTTAACCGCAAAGGACGCAAAGGGACAAAGTAATTAAACGCTAAGGTTAGTGCAGCGCAAAGAAAAACGCAAAGATAGTTCGACTATTCTTTGCGTTTTTCTTTGCGGTTCTTAGCGCCCTTTGCGGTTAAGAAACCTTACTTATTAAACAATTGTCCAGGTTTCATTTCCCTTAAGCAATTTATCAAGATCAGCAACCTTTTTCTCTTTAGCTGATTCAATCTGTTGTTTCAGCATATCCTCATACGTAGGCCTGATAGCCTGGTAAAAAACTCCGAAAGGCCTTGGCAGGTGCTGATCCATTTTGGGATTATCAAACATGCGGGTCAGTATCTGTGCTTTGTAAAGATCATTCTCATCATGTACCCACAGGTCATCCACGCTGTGGCCTTCGTTAAGGCTCACCACAACCGGTGTAAATCCATCCAGTTTGATGCCTTTGTCTTTATTTGCCCCGAATACCAGGGGCTGACCGTTCTCCAGGAACAAAGCTTCATCAGCCTTTGTTGATTTTTCCGTGAAGATCTCAAAAGCGCCGTCATTGAAAATATTGCAGTTCTGGTAGATCTCGAGGAAGGAAGCGCCATGATGCGCATGTGCTCTCACCAGCATGCTTTGCAGGTGTTTGGGATCCCGGTCCATCGTCCTTGCTACGAAAGTTGCATCTGCACCCATGGCAAGTGCCAGCGGGTTGAAGGGATGGTCAATACTTCCGAAAGGTGTAGATTTAGTGACCTTGTTTTCCTCTGAGGTGGGTGAATACTGTCCCTTCGTTAATCCATAGATCTGGTTGTTGAACAGTAAAACATTCACATTAAAATTGCGGCGTAATAAATGAATGGTATGATTGCCACCAATACTCAAGCTGTCACCATCTCCTGTTACGATCCATACACTTAGATCAGGACGTGAAGCTTTCAGTCCGCTCGCAATGGCCGTAGCCCTTCCATGAATGGAATGCATGCCATATACATTCATGTAATAGGGAAAACGTGAAGAGCAGCCGATACCCGAGATGATCGCTATGTTCTCACGTGGTATGCCCAGTGTTGGCATCACCTTCTGAACCTGCGCCAGGATAGAATAATCGCCGCAGCCGGGGCACCAGCGTACTTCCTGGTCGGTTGCGAAATCTTTGGCGGTAAGTTGCGGGGCTACAGTATTTGATGTAACAGTTTCCATTTTAATCTTTCCTTCTTTTAGAGATCAGCCCTTTTTTGAATCTTTTATCAAAGCGGGTTGATGAATTCCGTTTCAGCTTAAATATAAGCATTAAGTTCTTTAAGAATCAGCCTCCAGGCCGTTTTTAACCTGCATTCAATTCTTCCCAGTATTCAGCCGCTCTCCTGGTATGCGGGATCACAATGGTGCCGCCAACGATATTGGCGACCGCAAAGATCTCGTACATTTCATCAGTGGTCACACCGAGTTCATGGCTCTTGCCCAGGTGGTATTTAATGCAATCGTCGCAGCGCAGTACCATGCTGGCCACGAGCCCAAGCATTTCCTTGGTCTTTTTATCAAGCGCACCTTCCTCGTAAGTATTGGTATCAAGGTTCCAGAGCCGCTTCATCACCAGGTTGTTTTTGCTCAGGATCACCTCGTTCATCTTTACCCTGTAATCGTTGAATTCCTGTACTAATGACATCTGAAAATTTTACCTGCAAAAGTACAGATATGGCCCGGGCTTTGGGGTTACCCTTCAAGCCATCCCTGGATTTTTCTCTAAATTCAAAGAAAATTTAACGATTATGAGAAGATCCGTTCTCGTGGTGATGGCGCTGGCTGTTATCGTAGTTGTTACACTCGCGTTCAGCCGTAAGGATGAACCCTGGAAGAACCTGAAAGTGCTGCCGAAGGACATTACGCAAAAACAGATGGACAGCGTGATGGATCATTTTTCTGTGGCATTGAATGTGGACTGTGGGTTCTGTCATGTAGAAAAGAATGGTGATATGGATTTTGCCCTTGATGATAACAAACATAAACTGATTGCGCGGGACATGATGAACATGACCAACGAGATCAACGATAAATATTTTGATTATACAGGTGCCAAAAGAACCATCACCACCCAGTTGATGGTAACCTGTTATACCTGTCATAACGGGCAAAAAATGCCCGCCGTGCAAAAAACGGAAGAAATCAAAAAATCTATCGGGCCATGGAAGGGAAATTAGATTTTGGAATGGTAGGCATCGGCGTAATGGGCTCTAACCTCCTGCTCAACCTGGCGGATCATGGTTATG
>CAYWSQ010000310.1:0-3695 GCA_964460925.1 uncultured Flavisolibacter sp.
TGCCACATTCATTTAAAACCGTATTACCATCAGTGCCTGTATTTAGGGTGATCGTGTAAACGCCGCCACTGTAGATTGGCTGGGTAAAGATGATATCAATGAACCTTGAAGTGGTGCTCCCGGTAGAACATCTTGCCGTGGCACTGGCGATGCTCACGGGGAAGGGCCCTGTCACTGTAAAATCACTTCCGTCTGCCGCCACACTGTTGCACAGCATGGGTTTATCAAATATCAGCCTGATGGAAGGAGGTGCGCAGGCCGGAGGTACCAGGCTGTCCATTGGTGTTGCGGTCTGGGGGAAAACCGTGAAACTTGCCTGTTCCGAAGGGTCAATGCCTTTGGCGCAATAATCCAGGATGGTATTGGCGTCAGTGCCATTTTTGATGTTAAGTGTATAGGTGCCAGGAGCCAGAACTGCTCCTAACTGGATCTCGATACTGTCGGTATCAAAACCGGTTCCGCAACCAATTGGATTAACACTGGTAACAGGAATGTTCCCCGGTGTTACGTAAAATTCGGAACCGCTGGCCGTAATGCTGTTGCACCTCATTTTTTTATTCAGCTTCAGCCGGATCAGGTCACCGTCGCAGGCAGCTTCTGCGTATTTGAATTTTGGCAGGGTTGAATCAGTAATGACGGCCGTACCACCGCCAAAAGACAGATTGTACCCACTTTGCGTTTGTGTAAAATGACTCACCAGCAGCAGGTATTCATGCCCGGCCTGCAGGGTAGGCATCTTGCTCCAGAGTGGTTTACCAAATCCCTCGCAAACAAAAAGACTGGTGCCAGCCGCTGAAGCCCCTGTTTCACCACCCTCACCACTCCAGTTGGAGGCCACTGAAAGGTTTACATCGGTGTACACTTCATTGGGATTCCGGTTGGTAATATCAAAAAGCTGCCAGTCATAATCTTCCGTATTGGTATGAGGTGTGATCTTGAAACCCAGTGTGCCGGTCTGGAAACAGGTGAATTTATACCAGTAAGGATTCACATCTGACAATATACCTGGTGTGCACCCTGGAGCATTGATGGCTTTACCGCCGCAGATGGGGACACTGCTCTGGGTAAAAGTGCTGGTTCCGCAAACCGGGAAGGCCGTGGAAGGGTTCTGGCCCGGCGCTGTACACGGGGTCTGGGCACGCACAGGCAGTTGCAATAAAACCAGGAAGAATGCAGTGAGTAAAAATTTCATGTCAGGTGGTTCGGGCTTGTTTCCTTACTTGAGCATGCAAATATCGAAAATGCTGCAAATGCGGGGTAGATTTTATGTTCAAACGACAATAATACTGTTTGAATTGCAACCAATTCAAAACAGGAAAGGCTGTTTGGGGATAAATGACCAGCAAGGAATCCGGTTTTTTCCTGTGCACTGTCACTAAATTTTTTATTTTGTGCCCAACCAAAACTTACCGGATGCTGTTTGATTTTTTTGACTGGTGGCGCGGCCTGCGCGGGTTTGAGCTTATACTCTGGGGCATCGCCCTGTTTTTCTCTCTTCTTTTTTTATTGCAGACCATCTTTTCATTCATTGTAGGTGGTGATCATGGCGATGACAGCGGGTTCGATGGCGATGGAGATCATGGTTACCAGTTTTTCACCATCAAAAACCTGATTGCTTTCTTCACCATGTTTGGATGGGCCGGTCTTGCCGCTTACAAAAGCGGTATGGGCAACGCTCTTGTGATTGCTGTGGCCCTGGCTGCCGGTATTGCCATGGTAGTGGTGATGTGGCTACTGATGCGGCAGTCGTCAAAGCTTCGTCACAGTGGTACGCTTCAAATGAAAAATGCCATCAACAGGGTGGGTGAAACCTACCTGCGTATTCCTGCACGGCGTGGCGGTATCGGCAAAGTGCAGGTACAGGTGCAGGGCCGGTTCATCGAGATCGATGCCATGACCGATGACGCAATGGATATCAATACGGGAAAACCCATCAGGGTGGTGGCTACCATCAATGACCAGATTGTACTGGTGACTTCTGAACTTGTTGCTTAATATTTAAACTTATAAAATTATTTCAATGGAAGGTTATTTACTGATAGTGATCGCGGTAGCGGTAGTCTTTATTTTTATCCTGATCTATTCACTCTTCAGCAGGTATAAACGATGTCCCTCTGATAAGATCCTCGTGGTTTATGGCAAGGTGGGCAGCAATGCCGAAGGTAATCTCAGTGCCAAATGTATCCATGGCGGCGCGGCCTTCATCTGGCCCATCATCCAGGATTATTCCTTCATGGACCTTACACCCATGTCCATCGAGGTAAACCTGACAAAAGCGCTGAGTAAACAGAATATCCGGGTTGATGTTCCCTCAAAATTCACAGTAGGTATCTCCACGGATCCCGGTATCATGGAAAATGCTGCGGAAAGATTGCTGGGTTTGCAGAGCCAGGACATTCATTCACTCGCCAATGATATCATTCTTGGCCAGATGCGTCTCGTGGTTGCCATGATGGACATCGAGGAGATCAACAACAACCGTGATAAATTCCTGACTAAC
This sequence comes from uncultured Flavisolibacter sp., assembly GCA_964460925.1. Classification (GTDB taxonomy): domain Bacteria; phylum Bacteroidota; class Bacteroidia; order Chitinophagales; family Chitinophagaceae; genus Flavisolibacter. Next base: position 2,501 of record CAYWSQ010000310.1, read on the forward strand.
GTGGCCTCCAACGTGGAAGCGGAATTGAAAAAGATCGGTTTGAAACTGATCAACGTGAATATCACCGATATCAAGGACGAAAGCGGCTATATTGAAGCACTGGGTAAAGAAGCCGCTGCCAAGGCTATTAACGAAGCCAAGAAAAGTGTGGCCGAGCAGGACAGGTTTGGTGAGGTTGGTAAAGCCGAAGCAGAGCGTTCCAAGGACATCAGCATCCAGCAGACGCAGAAGGACAGGGATGTGCAGATTGCTGAGACGCAGCGTGACCGTGATACACAGATCGCCATGGCCGTAAAAGACCGCGAGGTATTGATGGCGGCTGCCAAAAGAGATGAATCCATTGGTAAGGTGGAAGCCGAGAGGGATACCCGTATCAAAACCGCTGAAGCCAACGCGGTTGCGGTGCAGGGAGAAAACCAGTCGAGGATCCAGATTGCGGATTCCGAAGCTTTGAGAAGAGAAAGGGAAGCGGAAGCATTGAAAAAAGCAACTGCCGCTGAAAAAGTACAGGCAGCCAAGGCTCTTGAAGAAGCCTATACCGCTGAAAAAAGAGCGGAAGAAGCCCGCGCTGAAAGAGAAAGAGCATCACAGAATGCCAATATTGTTGTATCAGCAGAAATAGAAAAGCAGAAGGCCATCATTGAGGCACAGGCTGAAGCAGAAAGGATCCGTGAAAAAGCCAAAGGTGAGGCCGATGCCATCTATGCCAAACTTGAGGCGGAGGCCCGCGGTATGTACGAGATCCTGACCAAGCAGGCCCAGGGTCTTGACCAGATCGTAAAAGCAGCGGGCAATGATCCCAAGGATGCGGTGCTACTGCTGATCTCCGACAAATTGCCTGAGCTGGTGAAAATGCAGACCGATGCCATTAAAAATATCAAGATCGACAAGGTTACTGTTTGGGAGAACGGGAATGGGGGTGATGGTAAAAGTTCCACCGCGGGATTTGTCTCCGGCCTTTACAAAGCTGTGCCGCCATTGAAAGATATATTTGATATGGCAGGAATGGACCTGCCCAATTACCTGGGTAAACAGAAAAACGGAAGCGATGAAGCTCCCACCTTGCTGGAGCAGTAATGGGTCAAGCGATATGAAAAAGGTCCCCCGGTGGGACCTTTTTTCATGGTTCCAGTGAAAAAATGTCAAAAAACCGGCAGGAGTGAACCGCCTTTTGGTGTACGGACTGCCATAAACT
>CAYWSQ010000311.1:0-3677 GCA_964460925.1 uncultured Flavisolibacter sp.
GAAAAGGACAAACGAAGTGCCTTTATCAAATGGAAACCGGTGGACAATGCTTTTGCCTATAATATTTATTACGGCACGCATCCAGATAAATTGTATACCTGCATTATGGTGCACAGCAATAATGAATACTGGATGAAGTCCATGGATACTGAAAAACCTTATTATTTCCAGATCGAATCGATCAATGAGAACGGTGTTTCAGAAAGAACAGCCGTGTTAAAAGCAGAATGATGATGAAGAAGGTAAAATTTCTATTGCTATGTTTCGCATGGCTGGCAGTCACCGGGCTAAAAGCACAGCAACCACCTTTCTGGCCGGAGATCAAAGCATTCAACAAAGCAGACAGCTTAGAAAATCCACCTGCAAAACCAGTTGTATTCACGGGAAGTTCTTCCATCCGTTTATGGAAAGGTTTGAAAGATTCATTTCCCGCACTCACGCTGATCAACCGTGGATTTGGAGGTTCCAGCCTACCTGACATGATCCGCTATGAAAACGAAACTGTGCTGCGCTACCAGCCAAAACAGGTAGTGATCTATTGCGGGGAAAATGATATCGCTGCTTCAGATACAATTACAGCCCTCACGGTTTTAAACCGTTTCCGGCAGTGGTTCTTTGATATCAGGAAACAATACCCCAGGCTTCCCATCACTTTTATTTCCATCAAGCCAAGTCCTTCGCGCTGGCATATGAAAGACAGAATGATGGAGAGCAACCGCCTGATCAAAGATTTTCTGTCAACGCAAAAACGCACAGACTTTATTAATGTATGGGATCCCATGCTGGATGCCAACGGGGTGCCTGATGCTGCCTTGTTTGTTTCCGACAATCTTCATATGAATGCGAAAGGTTATGCCATCTGGGGAAAACTGGTGGAACCCTATGTGCTGAAAAAGAAGAAAACAAGAAAACAGAACCAGAAAATGAAACAAGAGTTGTTGACCAAATAAAATAAACATGATGAGAAAAGTTTTTTTAGGCGCTTTGTTATTCGTTTCGCATCAACTGGCCGCGCAGTCCGGCGACGCGAAGATGAACAGCTTCATCAACACGCTGATGAGTAAAATGACGCTCGATGAGAAGATCGGGCAGTTGAACCTCCTTACACCGGGAGGTGGCATCGCTACAGGCGCGGTAGTAAACCCGGATGTGGAATCAAAGATCAAATCCGGTAAAGTGGGTGGATTATTTGGCGTGATCGGGGTTGATAAAGTGAGAAAGGCACAGGAACTTGCCGTGAACGGAAGCCGTCTCAAGATCCCACTCATTTTTGGATCAGACATCATCCATGGTTATAAAACAACCTTTCCTATTCCGCTTGGACTTTCCACCAGTTGGGATATGAATATGATTGAGAGAACAGCAAGAACAGCGGCGCTTGAAGCTACGGCTGATGGACTGAGCTGGACCTTCTCACCCATGGTGGATATAGCCCGTGATCCACGTTGGGGCCGCGTGGCGGAGGGGGCAGGTGAAGATCCTTACCTGGGATCTCAGATAGCCAGAGCAATGGTAAAAGGTTACCAGGGTAACAGCTTATCGGCAGATAATACTCTTCTTGCCTGCGTAAAACATTTTGCACTTTATGGAGCTTCAGAGGGTGGCCGTGATTACAATACGGTTGACATGAGCCGCATCAAAATGTATGAATATTATCTCCCTCCCTACAAAGCAGCGATTGATGCCGGTGTAGGCAGCGTGATGACCTCTTTCAACGAGATTGATGGTGTGCCGGCCACAGGCAATAAATGGCTGCTGACCGACCTGCTGCGCAAACAATGGGGCTTCAAAGGATTTGTGGTGACAGATTACACCTCCATCAATGAAATGATCGATCATGGCAGTGGCGACCTGCAGGCTGTTTCAGCCCAGTCGCTCATGGCCGGAACAGATATGGATATGGTGGGTGAAGGTTTTCTTACCACGCTCAAAAAATCTTTGCATGAAGGAAAGGTTACGCTGGCGCAGATCAACCTGGCCTGCAGGCGCATCCTGGAAGCAAAATATAAACTGGGACTGTTTGAAGATCCTTTCCGTTATTGCAAACCGGAAAGAGCCGCGAAAGAAGTGATGAGTGCCGACAAACGGCAAGCCGCAAGAGAGTTTGCCACCCGTTCCACTGTTTTATTGAAAAATGAGAACCAGACACTTCCCCTCAAAAAAACTGGTACTATCGCATTGATTGGTCCCCTGGCCAACAACAAAAGCAATATGCTCGGCACCTGGGCAGTAAGTGGTGATAACACTTTATCCATTCCTGTACTGGAAGGCATGCGTTCTGTTGGTGGCAGCAGTGTCAATATCGTTTATTCAAAAGGTGCTAACATCACAGATGATACGGTGCTCGCGAAACGTGCAAATGTATTTGGAGAGAAAGTGGATTTTGGTCCGGGTACACCCGAACAAATGCTGAAAGATGCCGTGACCACCGCTACCAATGCCGATGTGATTGTAGCCGTGGTGGGTGAAGCCTCTGAGCTTAGTGGTGAAGCTGCAAGCCGTTCCGATATTTCCCTTCCTGAAAGCCAGCGCAAATTACTGGAAGCGCTGAAGGCCACGGGTAAGCCGCTGGTGATTGTAATGATGAGCGGACGTCCATTGACCCTGGAAAGAGAGAACGAGATCGCTACTTCTCTCCTGCAGGTATGGCATTTGGGACACGAAGCAGGTAATGCGATTGCGGATGTATTGTTTGGAAACTATAATCCTTCCGGCAAACTCACCATGTCTTTTCCAAGAAATGTGGGGCAGATACCTGTTTATTATAATTATAAAAGAACGGGCCGTCCGCAGGACCTTACTAAAGAAACACAGAAGTTCAGATCCAATTACCTCGATGTGAGTAATGAGCCCTTATTTGAATTTGGATATGGACTGAGTTACACCAGTTTCAGCTATGGTGATGTGCGCCTGAGCAAAAACCAGATGAAGGGCAATGAAAAGATCATGGCTACGGTAACTGTGAATAATACCGGCAATTATGATGGGGAGGAAGTGGTGCAGTTGTATATCGTTGACCCCGTGGCATCCATTACGCAGCCTATCAAGAAACTAAAAGGTTTTCAAAAGATCTTCTTGAAGAAGGGTGAGAGCAAGGAAGTAAGTTTCACAATTACAGTTGAGGAATTGAAATTCTTCAATGGAGATCTAAAATGGATTGCAGAACCAGGTGATTTCAAGGTGCAGATCGGAAGCAGTTCTGATTTGGTGAAGGAAGCTGCTTTCAGGTGGAGTAAATAAGATTTGTTGGATCATTTTTATAAAGACGGCTCCGGCCGTCTTTTTTTATTGAGCTATCGTACCAGATCCTTCACCCGCAAATCATTCATTAGAGAACAAAGTGTACCAGGCGGGTTCAGGATGCAGGCCCTCCGCGGCGCTTGGAGGTCCTTACTATTTAGAGATATAAAAATATTTCTATCACTTGAAGATTTTTGAAAACAAAAGCGAAAAATTTTTCAAATTGAGTTAACCCCTTGTTATACTGAGGAGTGGAGTTAGAGACACTGTTCTCTCAACCACATCACCAGCGACGAAGGATCACAGTCGCACTGTTTTATGAGTATCCTGAGCCGGGTAGATGCATCGCATACAACCATTTCACCGGCGAAGGATCTGGTACGATGGATGATGCTCGTAGATCGTACCAGATCCTTCACCCGCAAATCATTCATTAG
>CAYWSQ010000312.1:0-3659 GCA_964460925.1 uncultured Flavisolibacter sp.
GTAACCTTAGCGGCCTTCGCGTCCTTAGCGGTTAATCATTTCATGTTCCCCTTAAAACAAAGATTCATTAATGAATTTCAATATTTGAAAGCACCATTTTGAATTTTTACTTTTGACTTTTCATAATAAAACACCCGCAAAACCGTTACCCAATCCATGAAACAACTGCTTGCCTGTACCCTGCTACTGCTTACCCTTTCTGCATCCGCGCAAAAAGAAATCTTCAGATCCGCACAAAAATTCACTGACTCCCAACTAGAAAATTTTTATTCTTCAGTTACCATACATGACAGCATGGTATATTTTAAAGCCAATGACTATACACTATATGCTTACAATAAGATTGATCACCAGCAAGCCTGGAAATATTACATGAAATATAAATCCAATTCAAAAGTCTACCGGGCAGCCAATTATTTGTGGATGAATACAGGGGAGACCGATGGATTAAGACTGAACCTGGATGGCAGCCATCCCAAAACACTTGCTTTCAGTATTTATTCAGAGCCAGTAATCAAAAACAATATGATGTATGCTACCGGCATCTTTGAAGCCGGTAATGTGTTTGCATACGACCTCGCCGCAGATTCCATTAAATGGTTCCGCTTCATTGCACACGGCTGTGATACCAGGCCTTATTACCTCGATGATAAGATCATCGCCAATGCGGAAGGACAAAACTGGATGGAGATGGATTATGAAGGCAGTCTGTCCAAAAGCTGCAAGGAAGATGAAGGTTATGATTTCCCATCAGGGAAGGATTGTATCAAAGAATATGCTTTCATGACCCATGATCAGAAATTTGTTTCAGTTAACGAGCTGGAAAAACTGGGACTGGATGAATATGGCTCACGGGATGTGGTCAGCACGGGTAGTCATACGATCGTGCTGGAGCAGGGAAAGCTGGTGATCCTGGGAAATAAAAAGAAGAGCTATTTTTCACAACATCTTTATGAACTGAAAGAAGAAATTGAAGATAACAGTGAAGCTTATTCGAAGATCATCAGTGCTGATAAGGATATGGTTTGGATCAGTTATGACAATAAGCTGGTGAAATTCGATATCAAAAGCAAAGCGGTTAGTAAAGTCATAGACCTGGCGGCATGGAATCCTCACCAGGTTGTGCTGGATGGAAATATTATCTGGTTAATCAATGGAGAGGATGGATTGTTGTATGCGTTGTCTCTCTGAAACTTGATTAATGGATTAATGTAAAGCGAAAAAAGGCATAGCCGGGAAGGCGGTAAGGGCGGTAAGTAGCCTCTAAAATTCATAGATACTTTTTTCTTCCTTCATGATGAGATTCAAATAGTTTATGATTTCTCTGGGCTTTCTTGCATTCTTAACGGTTTGTTGTTTCACCGCAGAGAAAAAGAGATGAAAGAGATTACGCAGAGTTATTTCAATGTCACCTTCTATGGTAATGACTCTTCATATTATTAACAAACGAAAAGTCTGAAATTTTCTTTGCGGTTTCTTTGCGTTTCCTAACCAAGCTTAATCGAAGCCTCATCCTCTATCTTCATTGCTGTTTGTTGTTTCACCAGATTTAACAGACTACCGACTACCGACTACTGACTTCCGACTTTTGCCTTTTGCCTTAATATCCCATCAACTCCTCCACCATATCACCTAGTCTTGCTTTCGCCATATAAGCCTGCTCCAGTTCCAGATTAAAAGGAATGGGTGTATCAAGTGAAGCGCATCGTTTAACCGGTGCATCCAGGTATTCAAAACAATGCTCCGCGATCCAGGCAGCAAGCTCCCCACCAATACCACCGGTAAGATTGTCTTCATGAAGGATCAGCACTTTCCCTGTTCTTTTTACACTCGCTGCAATGGCATCATAATCCAGGGGCAATAAGGTTCTCAGGTCCAGGATATCAATCGAATAATCAGTGTGTTCAGAAGCATAATCCTCGGCCCAGTGAACACCTGCTCCATAGGTGATAATGGAAAGATCATCACCCTGCTGCACCTGCCTTGCTTTGCCGATCTCCACTTCGTAATATTCTTCCGGAACGGCACCGGACACACTTCTGTAAAGCGCCTTGTGCTCGAAATACATCACGGGATTGGGATCGTTGAAAGCAGCGATCAGCAAACCTTTCGCATCTGCGGGTGTGGAAGGATAAACCACTTTCAATCCTGGAGTATGTACAAACCATGCTTCATTCGACTGCGAATGAAAAGGCCCGGCTCCCACACCGCCTCCCGTAGGCATCCGTATGACCACGTCAGCATTCTGACCCCAGCGGTAATGGATCTTCGCGAGGTTATTAATAATTTGATTGAAGCCCACAGTTACAAAATCCGCGAACTGCATTTCCATCATGGTCTTGAAACCTTCGAGTGACATGCCCAGGCAGGCACCCACGATAGCGCTCTCACAAAGAGGGGTGTTGCGCACTCTTTCTTTCCCGAATTCATTTACAAATCCTTCCGTGATCTTGAAAGCGCCTCCATATTCCGCGATGTCCTGACCCATCAGCACCAGGTTGGGATGTTGCTCCATGCTCTGGTGAAGTCCTTCTTTGATGGCATCAATTAAACGGATATTACGGTTGCTGTTCCCCTGTTGAACATTTTCATACCAATTTGTTTTTGCAGGCAAAGCGGCATACACATCTTTCAGTTCATCTTCAACCCTCACCACGAGGGGTTTGCTGTCAAAACCCAGCCTCAGTTCTTCTTCTATCTGCAATTTCATTTTTTCACGGACCTGGCTGATATCTTCTGCAGACAAGATTCCACCCGCGATCAGGAAGGTCTCGTAATTTTTGATCGGGTCCTTGATCGCCCACTCATCAAACATTTCTTTGGGAACATATTTGGTGCCGCTGGCTTCTTCATGCCCGCGCATGCGGAAGGTCATACACTCTACCAGGTAAGGACGCTGGTTCTCAATGCACCATTCCCTCACTCCTTTGATCGTATCATAAACCGTAAGCACATTATTGCCATCAATCACCACGCTTTCCATTCCATAACCTTTAGCACGGTCTGCCAGTTGCGCGCAGCGGAATTGTTCATTCACCGGGGTGCTTAAACCATATCCATTATTTTCAATAATAAAGATCACCGGCAGGTCCCATACCGAAGCCACGTTCAGGGCTTCATGAAAATCACCTTCACTTGTGCCTCCATCACCAGTAAAAGCAAGGGATACTTTATTTTCTTTCCTGAGTTTATAAGCAAGCGCCACACCATCTGCAATGGCAAGCTGCGGGCCCAGGTGGGAGATCATTCCGCAGATATGGTGTGCCCTGTTGCCAAAATGAAAACTTCTTTCACGGCCTTTGCTTTAGCCATCCTGTGCACCCTGCCATTGTTTGAAGAGTTTGTGCAGGGGCATATTTCTCGAAGTAAAAACACCAAGATTGCGGTGAAGGGGCATGATCCATTCATCCTCCTGCAAAGCCAGGGTGGCACCAACGGAAATGGCTTCCTGCCCAATACCGCTGAACCATTTGGAGATGCGGCCCTGCCTCAGGAGCACGAGCATTTTTTCTTCGATCAGCCTTGGCCACAAAAGATTTTTGTAGATATGAATCAACTGGTCTTTGGAGATGTCCTTGCTTTGAAAATTCATTTTGCCGGATAATGATGCAAAATAGAACTTATCAATAATCTTATGAAGAAATCAACTTATAAGCTAT
>CAYWSQ010000313.1:0-3617 GCA_964460925.1 uncultured Flavisolibacter sp.
GTTCATCCAAGGATTTACTGAACCACAATTTTTTCTGTATACACTGATTGTGATTTGCTGTCAAACACTTTGATCATATACACACCACGAGCATTGGATTTATCAAGAGAAATCACCTGTACCTGGTTCTCTGTATTGATCGTTATCCTTTTCTGGCTCACGCTTCTTCCCAGCACATCTGTCAACTCCAGCACATAATTACCCAGCGGCACTTTCCTGAACTGTACCGTTACCTGGTCACCGGTAACAGGGTTTGGATATACACCTAGCTGGTAAGTGAGTGACTGGCTGTTTTTTCTTGCATCAGGAAATGGTTCCGGGTTGCTGACAGAAAGAACAGGATCTTTTTTAGGTTCTGCCAGGAAATTACTGTTAGCCAGGTCGGAACTTTTGAAAATTCCATTGACGGCAGCATAAGGCCGGGCCGACCAGTCGCGGGGATTCACCACAAAATAAGTGCTGGCATCCACAGCGCTGCTCACCAGCAGGTTTCCATCACCATCCACTACGGCTCCATTAGTTGTGAAGCTGGGTGTGAGACCGCTGATGGTACCCACATGAGTGGCTACCCTGGTATCTGTATTCACACGGAACACATGGTTCCTTGCTGAAAGAATGAAAAGATTACCCTTGTCATCGGAGATCATATCACCTCCAAAACTGGTGCAGCGGTTATGAATGGAGATGCCGTTGTTGGAAGGATCATCCACCAGCGCACCCAGTAATTCAATCCTGGTTTTTTTACCTGTTGAAAAACGCACTACGTTATTACCATCGTTGGTGATGGCGTAACCGTAGCCGTCGGGAGCGATCACCATCCTGGTAACAATGCGTCCTTCATCATTATGCATATGACCCTGTTTGGAGAACCCTTCACCTGCTACATAATAAACCTTCATGGTACGCAGGTCTATATACCTGAGTTGATCCACAAACATCGGTGTGTAATAAAGCCTGTTATTCTTACGGTCGTATGCCGCAGCCGCCACCCCGGTTGTAAATGGCGCATGCAGGTTATTGCCCCATTTGGCATCAGCCTGCAGGGTCAATTGCTTTTTTGTGGCCGCGTCAAACACTACGGACTGCGGATTGGTTCCATTGAGCAGCACATCACTGTACTGGCCTGTTCTCAGGTCAAGCCTGCGCAGGGCATTCCAACCCGATCCTTCTTTGGATACATCAGTGATGGCATAGGCGAAATGATCGTTCTGTGCATGTAAGAGCGCAGTGCTCAAAGAAAAAGAAGCCAGTAAGAGTGCAGCGGGTAAAACTCTTCTCATAATCTTGATTTAGCGGTTAATTGAATTTTAAGTTACGAAAAATTGATGCAGCCCCCGGGGTTTTTTCACAGCTTTTCAGGAGTTTTTTTTGAATGGTTTATATGCGGGGAGGTTAAGCTCAGCCTGTTGCTGTTCTTCACGTAATGGTTCACAGGGCTTTAGGTTTTCGTGACAATTCGCAGGCAGTTGCTGGTAGAGCCGGGTGCCTTCGGTTTTCCAGCCGATCATTTCATCTGAGACTTCTTTGATGACCCTTGCCGGGTTGCCGGCTAGCAGGGAACGGGCAGCGATCTTTTCACCCTGTTTAATAAAAGAAAGTGCACCTACAATACATTCATCTCCCAGCTCCACTTCATCCATGATCACCGCGTTCATGCCAACCAGGCAATTGCGACCGATGGTGGCGCCGTGAATGATGGCACCATGACCAATATGCGCTCCTGTTTTCAACAAAACTGTAACACCGGGAAACATGTGTACAGTGCAGTTCTCCTGTACGTTGCATCCATCTTCAATAATGATTCTACCCCAGTCGCCACGCAGGGCGCATCCCGGGCCAATATACACATCAGCACCAATCACCACGGCACCGGTTACCACGGCCTGCGGATGTACAAATGCGGACGGATGCACCACGGGCCTGGTGCCATTAAATTCATAAAACATGTTTGAAAATTACTACGAAGACGGCATATCATCTGCAACACGCTTTTTTGGTCCTCTTGTAATACGCTGGATCACTTTTACCGTTCCGAAAACAATTCCTCCCAATCCCAGCACTGCTACAACCCAGGCAAGCGCTTCTGCTCCTCCACAGGCAATGCTGCAACTTACTGCTGCCAGCAGGTAAACCAGCACAAGGGCAATAACTATGGTCAGGATGATCAGACCCACCTTGCCTCCCTTACTGGCATCCTTATATTTTTTACGCAGGTCTTTCAGGAATTTCTTAAAAGTTTTTTTCTCTTTTTTGGAGGATTTCTCAATTGAAACAGAAGGAGCGGTTGTGCTTTTTACAGCAGAAAGCTGCACCGTTGCATGAAGAGGAGCCTGGGTTCTTTTGAATTCCGAAACATTACTGCTCCAGGTGATCAGCAGGAAACTTACCGTCGCCAGTAAGATATCGCCCTGCTTGCGGGCCTGGTAGAAATTCCTGTACCTATCTCTTTCACGCTTGCGGGGATAAAAGGCCATGATGAAAAAAGCGGCTATGCATAACAGGTAGATTCCTGCTGCATTCAGGCCGACTCCCGCTTCCGTCAGCATCCACCCCAGGGCCCAGCCGCAAATATTCAGGAGCGGATAGATCAGCAGCACAATGATGAACCTTGTAGACCAGGGATGCAGGCTGGCCCAGGCTGACAACTTTTTCATGAAGAGCGGTTTTGATTGATAGTAAGGTACAATAAAGAAACAGGCTGTGGATGCGGCGGGGTTTATTTCTGCTGTGTTTTGTTTTTACGGTAAACCTGTTTCCAGGCAAGGTAAAGGATAGCAAGGGCTGCAACGGCCAGCACCAGTTTGCCCTGCCATTCAAATTTAGTAACCTGGTATACCGACCATGCCTCCAGCAATAAAGCGGGTATTTTTCCAAGAGAACTTGCCAGGATAAAAACCGCCGCGCTTACCTGTCCCACCGCGGCAGCAAAGGTTACCAGCCCGGATGGAACAAAGGGTAATAAGCGGAAAGAAAAGATCAGTAAAAATGCTTCCCGGCCCTGGGCGGAAAGAAGTGGCTGTAAACGCGGGTAAGAATGCAATGCAGCGGAAGTTCTCTTTTTGAAACCTTTCCGGTAGAGATAAAATGATATGGCGGCACCCAGTGCTTCACCAGCGATGGAAATGATGGTTCCTTTCCAGAATCCAAAGAACAGGATGTTGGCTGCAGTAATGAAAACACTGGGCACAACACCTAATATGGCCACCACCACACTCAATAAAAGGCTGATGACTACCGCAAGGTGTGCGTATTGCGCAAACAGGTCCAGGACTGTTTCTTTCAATCAGATCAGTGTTTTGCCGGTGCGGAAGCAGGTGCCTTTGAACAGTCCTACCTGCTCTGCATGCTGGTTGGTAATTGTGATAAGGTAAAGTCCTGTACTCCTGCCATTATGCAATTCCTTTGCTTCGGCAGTGAGTATATCTCCAGGCCTTGTGGCTTTGGTGAATGTGATACTCGTATCCAGCGCCACCGAAAGATTGTTACGGTTATTACAAGCAAAAGCAAAGGCGCTGTCAGCCAGGGCAAAGGAGACACCACCATGTATGATGCCGAAGCCATTGATCATTTCTTCACGCAGTATCATTTTGATGCGGCTGTAACCTTCTTTTATTTCA
>CAYWSQ010000314.1:0-3559 GCA_964460925.1 uncultured Flavisolibacter sp.
GAGATTTGTTGAATGTGAAGGCCTTTTTCAAAACTCCGCTCACATCTGATACGGCAACCTTCATTTCTCCCTGGTGAGCATTATTAACCTGGAGAACCACGCGGTCTGCAAATGGATTCGGGTACAAAGCCACACCTGTAGCACTTACTTCGGTAGTGCCTGAAGACTGCACCGAACTGCTGGTAACAACTGTTCCTTCAGTTTCGATATCCACCACGTTGATGTGCCCGAAAGTGGAACCGGATTTTACTTTGATATTGAAGGAAACCTCTGTTACACCGGTAATGCTTGAGAAAACTGCAGCCCTGTTGTAATCCCTGTTATTGGCGGCATCATATTCAAGCCAGGTTGATTCAGTTGTTTTCTTGATCTGGATGATCCTTGGCCCGGAAGCGCTACGTGTACCCCAGAACTTGATCTTGTAGGTTTTGGCAGGATCAAGACCCGTGAATTTCCACTCTCCGGAAGTGGTGCTGTTATGCGCTATGGCATGATCTACCGTTGATGAAGTAGGGTATTCACTAACCACACCAATGGAATTACCGCCGCTAAGGCCTGTTGTTGCAGCATCCCAGTTTCCATTGATCCTGTTGATAACTTCCAGTCCAATTCCCGAGCCTACATTTTCAGTGTTCCTGGCATTGGAAACCCTTACACCAGGTCTGGCATCAGTCATCATGTTCCAGTATTTGCCGGAACCATCAGGTGAGGCTGTGCTGGTAGTTCCAAGATCGATCAGGATCCTCTCTGAAATTACAGTACCGCCGCCTCCGCTGGCCTGGTTCACTACTACGGAAACATCATCAGTTGAAGTTTTTCCACCATTGTCTTTTACAGTTAGCCTGAACACGTAGGTGCCGGCTACAAGGTTGGAAACAGTAGTGCTGGCGCTATTGGCATTACCAAAAGCAAACTGTGCGGGACCACTTATTTTGCTCCATGTGTATTCAGTAATGCTGCCATCAGCATCAGAAGAACTGCTGCCGTTAAGCGTTGTTGAATTTACAGGAAGTGTAATGGTTGCATCATTGCCTGCGCGGGCAACAGGCGCCTGGTTGGCTGGTGCTGTCTGCCCGTCAGTGGCTTTGATGTCAACAACTGAAAGATTTCCAAACTGAGAGCCTGATTTCACTTTCATGTCAAAGATTACTTCAGTTACACCAGTGATATTCTGGAATATCGCTGCCCTGTTATAATCCATATTGTTTACAGCATTAAATTCCGACCAGGTTGACTCAGTAGATTTTTTTATCTGCATGATCCTTGTATCTGATGTATTGTACCTGCCACCCCAGAATTTTACAGTATACGTTTTGGTTGGATCCAGGCCGGTAAATTTCCATCTGCCGTTGGTAACAGAGCTGTGTGCAATGGTATAGTCCATAGTTGCATTGGCAGGATAATCACCTACTGCTCCTATAGAGCTACCCGATCCCATAGTATTACCCGCAGCTTCCCAGCTTCCGTTCAACCTGTTTACCACTTCCAGGCTGATTCCCGATCCTGCATTTGTAGTGGTTTTCGCATTCTGAACACGAACACCCGGCCTGCCGTCATTCATATTGTTCCAATAATTGCCCCATTGGTCAGGCGAAGCGGTATTAGTGGTACCCATGTCTATAAGAATCCTGTAATCACCAGGAGCCATGGCTTCATTCACAATCACATTCACTTCATCAAAAGCAACAGCGCCTTTATTGTCAGTGATAGTCAATCGGAAAGTATAGGTTCCGGCAGCAAGATTGCTTACTGTGGTTACAGTGGAACCAGGGGAAGAAAATGAATACTGGGAAGGACCTGAGATCTTGGTCCAACTGATATTGGTAATGCTGCCATCCATATCAGTGGCGCTACCTGCAAGCTGTGTGGAGTTGGTTGGAAGATTGAAAATCTTATCAACACCCGCACTCACACTAGGCGCCATGTTTGGCGCTGCAGGAAGATTCACACCACGCTCATACTGGAGCATCCACTCATAAACGTTCATTCCATTTTCACGGAAATTGGGATCATAAGTTTTAGACCAGGCATCATGCGAGGTGCTGGAGAAAATTGTTTTTTTAGCCGGGGGAGTTGGAGCCGGGGCCTGGTTGATACCAGAAATGTATCCATTGGTGTAAGACACCGGGGCAGTCGGGTCACCATCATTATGCGTGGCCCAAACCGGTATGTTATGAGATGTGATCACCCTCGCTCTTGAAAGATCGGGAAATGAAGCTCCACAAATTGGAACGATCCCTGCCAGGCGCTGGCCATAGGTATAAGGATAGTTGGACGATTTGTAACCTGCATATTCCCATGTTACACCACCACCCATGCTCAAACCGGTAAGGTAAACCCTGTTAGGATTCACTTTATAATTGGTAATGGCATAGTTGATCACATTATTGACATCCGCGCTGGATGGCCAGGATTTGAATTGAGGAGAGATCACAATGAACTTGTGAGTCTGACCATTTACCGTAAATGAAACAGGAAATTTGCCCTGGCTGATCAGTTTAGGAGGTCCATTACGCAAAACAAGAGAAAGGTTAGTACCAAGTTCTCCCATTCCATGGATGAATACCAGGAGGGGATAAGTCTCTGAACCAGATGGGTTGTAACCCTGGGGCAGGTACTCATAAAATCCAGGAGAATTAGGCGTGATGGCAATATTCCTTGCTGTTTGAACCTGCGCAGTTCCCGCAATGCCTATCAATACAGCCATTACCAGAAAGCAAAACGATTTGAACGATTTGATTGGATTCATAATTGTTTGATGTTTTTAATAGTCTTTCGGGCAGGATGTTTAATAGGTAAAGATCGGAGCAGGACCTTACCCGTGTTTTTTACTTAGATCAGAACAGTTGTTTTGCCTGTTCAAACGATAAATTCAGCAGGTCAGATTTTGAAGTGCCGCTGGATTCAAGCGTTGCAAGTTGATCAGGGCTTAGTACCACGTAGCTGAAACTCATTTCTTTTTCAGTACCGGCAGCACTGTTACCATAAATCGCGATGTTTCCTTCACTCACCTGGTAGAACCATGAAGCATTGTTGGCCTGGAAAGGCATGGCCGAACGTTCAGCGCCTTTTTGTGCGTACACCAGCACCATACCTTCATTCACTACTTCGGTGGAAATAGAATTGTCAGAAAAACTAGCTTCAACAGAGCCATTGGAGCTGTTGGCATTCCAGGTGGCCGGTTGTTGCCAGGCAGAAAGCTTAACACCAGTTGTTGTGGTGAGAGCAGGTGTTTCTGATTCAGACGGGGCAGAGGGTACATCAGTTTTTTTGCAGGAAGCAAACGCAACAAGACCCATAAGCATGAGCGCAAAGAAATTGTTCTTCATAGATTAATTGTTAAATATTAGAAATTAAAAACTTTGTGATACTTCGTATTCGATAAGACGGATTCAATCTCCACAGAATGGTGAAGTTTTTCACCAATTACACGCTCAGGTCTTAGCATTTTTAGAAATTCACGCGTTTATAGCCAGAATTGTTCCAATTTTCAGACTAGTTGAAAATATGTTCACATATTTATTTTTATTAACAATACAGCGTGGGGTTGATGGCATGG
>CAYWSQ010000315.1:0-3521 GCA_964460925.1 uncultured Flavisolibacter sp.
AAAATAAGTATTATTTTGATCTCAGTCAATACCATAATGCCGCAGGGTGTTGATTGTTTGATCCACGCTTCGTGCAGAACGGAATCACTATCCACAAATTTCAACCAGGGCCCGGGTAAGGCCAGTTAAGTTTTTTTCAAAGATTGGCGGATTTCCCTAAATTTAATACGTTCTACTCTGTAGAACGGCTGATTTATGCAACCAGGACAAATACCAACCGGGACATCCCAAAACGATTCCGCAATCGCGCTACAGATGCTGCAGGAGGGAAAACCCCGCCAGGATATCCTTGCCTTTCTGATCAATAAAGCTGAAGAAACCGCCGGCGAAGGCTGTGTAAGTTCCATACTGGTACTTGACAACGAGGGTCTTTTGAGAAACGGATCCTCACCTCATTTACCATTTGATTACCTGGCTGCCATTGACGGCCTCAAGCCCAATCCATTCCTGGGTACCTGCGCCAGTGCGGCTGCCACTGGTAATATGGTGGTGACCCTGGATTTCAAGACTGATAATAAATGGGCTGAATTAAGACACCTGCCGCTTTCCCTTGGATTTGTCGGCGCCTGGAGTATGCCCATCAAATCTACAGATGGAAAAGTGCTGGGTACTTTCGGAACGTATTACAGGGTAGCCCGTGAACCCTCGGAAAAAGAAGTCGCGGTGATCTCTGAACTGGCAAGTGTGGCTGCCCAGGTATTGGAAAGGCCAATGGCCGCTAGCCATTAGCCCCTGGCTAGCGCTTTATAAACCTTTCCTGCTTTCTTTCACTACCATCCTTCCAGGTCATTTCTATTATGTAATGCCCCGACTGCAATGAATGCACCGGCAACAGAACCTGGTTGTTTCCTGCCGACAATCCCACAGTTTTTGAGATTACCAGTCTTCCAAGATTATCATATACATTGACCAGGGCCCTGTCGTTGCCTGCAGACATCATGGAGATCTGCAACTGTTCATCTACCGGATTGGGCCATACCTTCCAACCGGACTGGTAACAATCTGCCAGTTGAACGGTAGTAAGTTGAGACTGTCCGTCCACATCCACTTCCCTGATGCGGTAGAATTTTCCGGATATGGCCGCGTCGTTGAAATGATAATGATTGACCGACTGGCTGTTGCCTGCAGCAGGCACGGTACCAATAGTGGTCCACGAAGAACCGTTCTGGCTCGCCTGCACTTCAAAATGAGAAGCATTGATCTCCTGGCCGGTTGACCAGCTAAGAAATACAGCTCCATTCTGGCAGGCTGCATTAAAATCAAGGAACAATACAGGTAAGGGAGAACCAACAGCAGCCAGCGTCCACCGTGAGAACTGGCTGATATTATTCAGCTCCACGTAATTGAGTGTGGCATTCCTGTTACCGGCGCCACTGTTGGTCCAGTTGATATTGTCGGTGGACCTTTGAAGATCCAGTTGCGCTTCATTGCTCCCGTTTAATTCTGCATCACGGTAATAAAAACGCAACTGGGCAGAAAGAGCTGAATTGTTTTCAGGGATAATATCGTAATAGCGCTGAATGGAAGTCAGTCCCGCACCCACTGTTTGCACGAGATGTCCTCTCCTGATAATTGTAAGACCCGCATTCTGTGAAGTAGTGATCATGGCACCCAGGTTACCCGGGTTGACAGCAACATTATTGAGGTTACGACTGGTCTCTATATATCCTCCGCTGGTACCTGTAAGAAAACTTGTTTCCGATTCATTGAACAGTGCGGCATTTCCAAACAAAACAATATTCCTGTTATTCAGGTCCAGTTGGCCTGAGGTAAACCAGATACCTGAACGTACTTCCAGATTCTTTTCAAGTAGCAGTTTGGCACTGGCTGCCTTCGCGATCTCGAGCTGGTCGAGCCCCGTGATGCCGTTTCCCCTGATTCTGTTATTGGCGCTGCCCCTGAATAAAATCCGTCCACTGCCTGCCGACAGGTTGATGGTACCATTATTCTCCAGGTCAAAATCCTCGAGAGTAAGCGTAACATTCCCGGACATGTTCAGGCTAGCACCGCCCGTGATGGTAACTGCATTCTGGGAATAGCTATCCATGGATTTGAATAAAACTAAAAGCAGGAATGATACCTTCAGATATGGAAGCATAAATAGAATTTTAAAACAATTTTTAATTTGCCGGAAATGGATTTATGATAGGTTTATAGAGGGTTAGGATTGGTCTGAAAGTGAATTACCCGGTACTGGGAATTATGCATCAAAACTGCTGATGTTACATAAAGCAGGCAATAGCGAATTCGGGTGATTCTCCTAATTGTTTAAATTGTCCATACAAAAAAAACTTCGCTTATGAAAGCCATTGTATATAAAAATTACGGTGGGCCAGAGGTATTTGAACTCAACGAAACACCTATGCCTGAACCAAAAGATGATGAAGTGCGGGTGAGGGTGCAGGCTGTATCTATAAATGACTGGGACTGGGCGCTCATGAAAGGAGATAACGTGAACAGGATGATCAATGGTTTCAAAAAGCCTAAGATCAATATCCTGGGATCTGATATCGCTGGCATCGTTGAAAGTACAGGCAGCAAGGCCACTAAGTTCAGGCCCGGCGATGAAGTGTATGGAGATCTGAGCGGGCGCTGGGGCGGATTCGCTGAATACGTGTGTGCGCAGGAAAATAAACTGGCAATCAAACCTGCTTCCATGTCATTCGTTGAAGCTGCCGCGCTTCCACAGGCAGGCATGCTGGCGATACAGGGCCTCCTGGAATATGGAAAACTGAAACAGGCAGAACGGGTGCTGTTCAATGGTGCCGGTGGTGGTGTGGGAACCATAGGCATGCAGATCGCCAAAATTTCAGGAGCACATTGTACAGGTGTCGATAACAGTTATAAGCAGGAAAAAATGCTGAAACTCGGTTTTGATGAAGTACTGGATTATACAAAAGAGGACTTCACTAAGAAAAAGGAGCGGTATGATCTCGTCATTGATGTGAAGACCAACCGTTCCCCTCATCATTATACACGTGTGCTCAATAGAGGTGGACGATATGTGACAGCAGGTGGCTCTATAGCGAGGCTGTTGCAAACTTTTGTAAGCATGCCTGTAAATAACCTGTTCACCAATAAAAGAATCCGGATCGTAAACCTGAAAACAAACCGCGATCTCGCCTTGCTCAATGAAATGTATGAATCAGGCAGGCTAAAACCTGTAATTGACGGACCGTTTTTACTGGAAGATTTCAGGTCAGCCTTCGACCGGTATGGATCGATGAAACATTTCGGGAAAGTGGTAATGAAGATGCAATAAGTATTACCAATGCTTAATGTATTTCTTTGCACTTCCTTTGCGTTGCGCCAGTCATAGCTTTAGCGAAGGCTGGTCCTCAGCGCTCTTTGCGTTTAGTTTAACCCCAAATCAAAAGGATGCAAAGTGCGCAATGGCATGAATAATTCAAAAGTCAAAAGTCAAAAGTCAAAATATACCAAGCCAGGACATGCCTCCCACTATTGATTTTTTGGCAAAGTTTATTTTTACCCAGGCTGCTACTCATCATAACTAATCATCC
>CAYWSQ010000316.1:0-3515 GCA_964460925.1 uncultured Flavisolibacter sp.
TCAAACCCTTACCAGTAAAGGATTTTAGAAGAACATCCCTGGAACCCGCTGTGGTAAAGGGTTTCAGCAGTTAATAGCATTTAAATAACGCCCGGAAAAGTACCCTTCCTCCCTCCGAAATCCACATTCTGACTGGTTTTCAGCGATTGCAAATATTCTCCTGATGCGATCACAAATATTTTGTTGATGTATAAAACCCTCTATATTTGTTCAACTTAAAAATTCAAACTCATTTTTATGAACAAAGCAGAATTAATTGCAAAAATGGCTGATGATGCCAGCATCACAAAAACCCAGGCAAACGCTGCAGTAGATTCTTTCGTTGAAGCAGTTACCAAAACTCTGAAAAGCGGGAATAAAGTTACTCTTGTAGGCTTCGGAACATTCTCTGTTACAAAAAGGGCAGCACGCAATGGCCGCAACCCTCAAACAGGAGCTGTTATCAAGATCAAAGCAAAGAAAGTTGCCAAGTTCAAAGCTGGTAAAGAACTTTCTGCCAAATTGTAATTGACCCTGAAAAGCATTTAGAGCAAGGCCTCGTGGTCTTGCTTTTTTTGTTCTATTTTCGCAAAAATTATTTTTATGGGACGTGGAGATATCAAAACCAAAAAAGGAAAAACATTTGCAGGCAGCTTTGGAAAAACAAGGCCGGCAAAGGTAAAGAAGGCTGCTCCTAAAAAAAGCGAAGCAAAAAAGAAATGACATAAGGCCTGAGGGCCTTTTTTTCATGGAGCCAGTCGAACGATCTCCCAGTTACCATTTGTATTGATATAACAGATACGGTCATGAAGTCGTCCCGGTCGGCCCTGCCAGAATTCCATCCTTTCCGGTTTAACTGCAAACCCTCCCCAGTGTTCCGGGCAACTGATCTCCTTATCCTGAAATTCAGCAGACAATTCACGGAAGCGATCTTCAAGTACCTCCCTGCTTTCAATCACTGAGCTTTGAGGGCTCGCCAGTGCGCCTATCCTGCTTTCAAGCGGCCTGCTGCGGAAGTAGGTATCATTTGCTTCATAGGAGGTTTGCGCTGCCCTTCCTTCTATTCTAACCTGCCTTTCCAGTTCAGGCCAGAAAAAAACGAGGGAAGCGTAAGGATTCAAAAGCAGTTGCTGCGCTTTTCGGCTGTTATAATTTGTAAAGAATACAAAGCCTTCTTCACTGAAATCTTTAAGAAGCACGATTCGTGAAGAAGGCCTGTTATGCTCATCTACTGTTGAAAGTGTCATGGCGTTCACCTCGGTGACCTCACTTTCCAGCGCCTCTTTCCACCATGAGGCAAACTGAATAACTGGATCAGCAGAAACCGCTGATTCATTTAATACCTGCCGGGAGTATTCACGACGGATTGATGCTATGCTGTTCATGACCTTGATTTAGAAACAAAAGTCAATCAATCCGGCTGAATAAAAAAGTCATCATCTGTCGGCACCGGCTTAACCGCTACGAATACAAGCCTTGTTAAAAGCATGCGGTCTCTTTTTTCCCGGATACTGAAAATTGTTGTGACACGATTATTGTGACAATATTCTTTGTGTCTCCCGACCCGTCGACCGATATTATGGCTGTGGGTCGGATCTTTTATTCACTGATTCCTTCAGGCTTTCAATTCCATCCTTGATCGTAAAGCCTGATTCCCGGTATACATACGTAGCATATAAAAGAAACAATGATCCGATCAGGGCCAGGTAAAACCCGTATGTAAACATGCCAAGTGTATCCATACTTCGAAGCACAAAAATTATCATTACCAGCGCAGCTATTCCGGATAGAACCAATGCGATCGTCCACATTGTTTTATCCAGCGGCCTGGACTGGTTTCCCATGAATGCTATTGCAGCGCAACCTAGGAAACATAAAAACACCAGGATACCCCAGCCTCTCAGACCATTAATTGAAACAAATAGAATTTCCACCCAGGGCAGGAACATTCCCAATGCTCCAATACCTGAGGCAATCAGCATCATTTTTCTTTGTTTGTGCATAATGAAATTTTTTAATGTAAAACAAAGTAGAAACTATCTGTGGAAAATGCAAATGAACCATGTAATCAGGCCATTTACCAATAATAATTACTGTGGGCTGTTGCTATCGCCTGAAGCGGCCTTTTTCTTAAGGCGGGAATTTTCATATTTAAGCAATTCGATCTCTTCCTTTTGAATTTCAAGTGTGCTGGTCAGTTCGGCGATCTTTGCTTTGGCGCCAGCCAATTCTTTGTAGAGTTCGGAGGCAGCCTTCAATTCCTGTTGTGTATCGAGTAGCGCAACTGTATTGCTCTGAAGTTTATCTTTTATATCGTAATACTCTTTTTCTATCTG
The DNA here is from genome assembly GCA_964460925.1 of uncultured Flavisolibacter sp. Classification (GTDB taxonomy): domain Bacteria; phylum Bacteroidota; class Bacteroidia; order Chitinophagales; family Chitinophagaceae; genus Flavisolibacter. The sequence goes on from CAYWSQ010000316.1 coordinate 2,316, forward strand.
CAGGGAATTAAGAACTTCTTCTTCCATTGCATTTTCCCTGCGGGTTGCCCCCTCAACTTCCATCTGCTTTTGCCCGATAAAGTTCTGAAGCTGGTTAATTTCATTCAGCGTATTTTCAAGACGGCTTTGCATTTCTACACCGGCGCGGGCCTTTTCCCTCAAAAGTTCAAGTTCCTCTTCCCTCACTTCGATAAGTTCATTGAGGTCTTTCAACTGAACCTGGAGGTATTCATTTTCACTGGCCAGTTTCTGTATGTGTTCCTTTAACTGCATCAGCTAACGAGTGTTCCTACACTTTCCCCGGTAACCACCGCCAGAAGGTTGCCTGGCTTATTCATATCAAAAACCACAATGGGAAGATTGTTTTCCATACATAATGTAAAGGCCGTCATGTCCATAACGCGAAGATTCCTTGTTATGCATTCATTGAAAGAGATTCTTTCAAACCTGGTGGCTGTAGGATCTTTTTCAGGGTCAGCGGTATAGATACCATCCACTCTTGTACCCTTCAGGATAACATCTGCTTTGATTTCAATAGCCCTTAACGAGCCTGCGGTATCTGTTGTAAAATAAGGATTCCCTGTACCTGCGCCAAAGATCACCACCCTGCCCTTCTCAAGATGCCTCATTGCACGCCTGCGGATATAGGGTTCCGCGATCTGTTCCATTTTTATAGCGCTCTGAAGCCTGGTATAAACCCCGGCTTTCTCCAGGGCGCTTTGCACTGCCATTCCATTGATCATGGTAGCGAGCATTCCCATATAATCTCCATGCGCCCTTTCAATTCCTGTTTCGGCCTCATTCATGCCGCGGTAAATATTTCCGCCGCCTATCACCAGTGCTACTTCCACGCCCAGTTCAACTAGCTGTTTGATTTCCTGCGCATACTGGCCCATCACCTGGGAGTCCAGGCCATAGTTCTTATCACCCATAAGTGATTCACCTGATAATTTCAGAAGTACTCTTTTATATTTAGGAAGCATCCGGGATCATTTATTTTACGAAGATAATTTTTTTGCTTTTGACGATATGGCAATAAAAAACCCGGTAAAAATTACCGGGTTAATATTATAATTCAGGATTATCCCAATGCAACTCTTTTGAACTCGGTAACCTTAAGGTCGGCGTCAACACTCTTAAGATAATCACCAACGCTCTTGCTGTTGTCTTTAACAAATGCCTGGGCCATAAGTGTATTCT
>CAYWSQ010000317.1:0-3510 GCA_964460925.1 uncultured Flavisolibacter sp.
TTCCACACCCAGGCCTTTTTCACCTCTCACCGCAATCTCCTCACCATTAACCACAAGCACTTTTCTCCGGATCACACCCTGAGTTGAAATACAGGCTTTCACAGATATGGTGGAGGTCATGGTCTGCAAGGTTGGCTCAAAGGGATAGTCCCATGTGATCACGGGTTTGTTATTCCGTGCTATGAGTTCATCCAATTTATTGAGTTCAGCCTTTACCGTATAATTATTGGGCTCCAGTTGTAGTGCCAACTGGTAATCTTCACGGGCGCCGTCGTAGTTACCCATGCATTTCTTTGCATCTGCACGGTCGGTATAATAACTGATATTATCAACCTTACCTTTCTCCAGTTTATAAAGCCTGACGGCTTCGTTGAAATATACAATCGCTTCCGAGCATTTATTCTGGCATTTTAGAATGGCAGCCTTTGTATGGTTGTTGTAGGAAAGACTTTTCAACTCAATGGATTTATTGATATCCGACAAAGCACTGTAACAGGAACCGGTGAGGTATTTACACCAGGCACGGTTGTTCCAGGTTCCTGCATCGGTAGCGTTCAAATTGAGCGCCTTATCGTAAAGGTCAATGGCGGCCAGGTATTCTTTCCTTGAGAGTTTTTCACCTGCCTGCTTTACATATTCCTTATAAAGATTTGCATTGCTTTTGGAAGCATCCCTGAAAACGATGGAAGAGATCCTCCTGGACTTATCCCACTCCGCTTTGATTTTTGTAGCAGGAAAATTTAGTTCAGGGATAAAGATGGTTTCACCTTTCTGCGTAGCCTTCTGGGTCATTACCACGTACCATTTCTCGCCATCACTTTCAATGGTGGAGATATTGTACTTCTCATCATATTTTTCCTGGATCCATTTGGTTGGGAATTCCTCGCTAACCTTGAAGGTTTGTTTTTCGTAAACATCCATTACAGAAAGCACCACGCACCACAGGCCGTTGGCATAAGCCAGGTCGGTGATATTATAACGTGTATTCTCTTTCCATTTATCCTTGATGAATTTATCAATGTCTTCCCAGGTATAACGGGTGGCCCATGATTGCATTTTGAAATTGGTATTGTTGGTGGCGATTACAAACCAGTTGCCATCACCATAAGTCACTTTCGTAATATGCTGGCCGGCATCCCAGCGTTTGGAAACCCATTCGGAAGGAAACTTTGTATCCCAGTTCCAGTTGATATCGGTTTTAATGGCAACATGACTCGCTACCGCATACCATTTGCCGTTGCCGTATGCCACTTCATGAACCACCTTGCTTTTTTTTGCCTGTTCAAGAATAAAGCCTTCGACTCCGTTGAGATCATCAAAATAATTATAGGATTGCTCACCCGAACCCTGGGTCATGATAGCGGTCCAGTTGCTTTGTGCAAAAACCTGTGTATGCAGCAAAATGGCACAAAGCAGGAGTGCTGTTCTCATAAGAGTCAAATTTTGCGTAAATTAAATACAATTTCAGGCGAATTACAAACGGCATCAAATGACCGAAAAGCTGCTGCAATACATTTGGCAATTCCAATATTTCAACAGGGCATCCTTACGCACCACGCAAGGTGAATTAGTTGAAGTGATCCATCCCGGGAAGATCAACAGGGGACAGGGTCCTGATTTCCTGGATGCCAAAATCCGCATTGACGGCATGCTCATGGCAGGTTCGGTAGAGATACATATTAAAACTTCGCAATGGACCCATCACGGTCACCAGCATGATCCGCATTACAATAATGTGATTCTGCACGTGGTATTGTCACACAACGAAAACGCAACACCACACATACCCGTGCTTGAACTTGAGCAGCGCATTTCCATGATCCTGCTGGAACGTTATGAATCGCTGATGGACTCTTCAGCATTCATTGCCTGTTCATCATCCGTTCAAAAAATCAATTCTATTACCTGGACAGCCTGGAAGGACAGGCTCATCGCAGAAAGGCTTACAAGGAAGGCCTCAATGATCTTTACTTTCCTGGAACAAAACAAATCGCATTGGGAAGAAACATTGTGGTGGATGCTGGCGCGACATTTTGGTTCTGTAACTAACGCGGATGCCTTTGAATCAGTTGCCAGGTCACTTCCATTGAACCTGCTGGCCCGTCACCAGCATAACGTTGTACAACTGGAAGCACTGCTGATGGGGCAGGCCGGCTTACTGGAAAATAATTTTCATGATCATCATCCCCGGCAACTTTCGCGGGAATACCAGTTCCTGAAAAGGAAGTACCAGCTTAAACCTGTACCTGTGCCTGTTTTATTCCTGAGAATGCGTCCGGGAAATTTTCCTACCATCAGGCTGGCACAATTGGCTGCCCTGCTCCATCATGGTGTTCATTTTTTTCCATTATTACTTTCTGCAGGTGATTTTACAGAGGTTGAAAAACAATTCCAGGTGCCGGTTCATGAGTACTGGAATACCCATTACAAACCTGATGTGCTTTCTGCGAAAAGGAACAGGAATTTAGGAAGGAGCATGGTTCACAACCTGGTGATCAACGCTGTGGTTCCTGTTTTATTTGCATACGGGATTCATCACAATGAGGATAAGTACAAAGAGAAAGCCCTCAACTGGCTTCAAAAACTGCCACCTGAGTCCAATTCAATAACCAATGGCTTTGAAAGCCTTGGCATTGCTAACAGCCAGGCACTGGATTCACAGGCCCTGATTGAGTTAAAGACAAAGTATTGCGATATGAAGCGATGTCTTTCCTGCAGTATCGGCAATACCCTTCTCAGGCATGCCGGTCATAATACAGAACGTGCTTTTTTATAACCGCCGCCAGCAGCTTTTTCGGGAGTAAGTGCCCTGGTGCAGGAAGCCAGGATGAGTGCAATGATGGTAAACAGCAGGATCCTGAAGAACCATAATCTGATTGTCATAGGTTGGGATTTATAAATTAAATCTACACAAGCCTTCTTTCAATTCATAATAATAAAGCAAGTTTTATTACCAGGGGAATTCACGAAGCCCAGTGACCCCAGTTTATCTTTACTTCGATATCAGGATGCAGGCTATGCTGAACAGGACAGGTTATGCCAGTATGCTTAAGGATCTGCCGGTGTTTTTCTTCAAGATCCTGGAGGCTGGCCGGAATATGAAAAAATAAGTTAATTCCTCCCACACGCCTCGGGTCGGCCTTCATGATCTTTTCAACCTCTACCTTTATTCCATCCAGGTCATAACCCATTGAGCGGGCCTTGATCCCCATAACAGTGAGCATACAGGTAGCAAGGGAGGTGGCCAACAGGTCGGTAGGCGAGAACCTTTCACCCTTCCCGTTGTTGTCAACCGGTGCATCCGTCTCAAAATGGTCACCTGAACGGAGATGTGTGCAAACCGTTCGCAGCGATCCCTCGTATTCAACAGTAGATGTCATACTTTTTTGCCTAAATTTACGTTCAACATATTATTCTACTACGTGAAAAAAATCATTCTGTTCGTTTTGATTTCGATTGTGAGCCTGAATCTTGTGGCACAGGATACTACAGACAGAAAAAGGCCTGACC